>CAWUIH010000041.1:0-13879 GCA_963922495.1 uncultured Coxiellaceae bacterium
CATGATAAAAATAATTTTATCCCATGTAAGGGGGAGATTCTCGAGGGCTTACATTTAATCGCGCTCAACTGCTTTTTCTAGGTTAAATTTAGATATTTTCAAACAGAGAAATTTCACTTTTAGTGGAATTGCTAATATTGGGTTAGCGTGCTTTTATGTAAACGCCTTTTTTCTTATGCCCATTTATTTACATATCGTGAGAAAGCTCAGTTCTTTTATGATTGGTATTATGCTGTTACCAACCACAATCGCATTAGTTCTGATATCTCCATTCGTTGGTAAGCTACTTGCTAAATTTTCGGTTTGGAAGGTACTGGCATCTGGGTTTCTACTTTTATCCGTTAGCGGCTGTCTTCAAATACTGTTTACCGCTCAAACCCCTATTTCAATCGTTACTGTTGCTTACGTCCTTTTTGGATTAGGTTGGGGCTTAATACTCAGCCTCTCCTTTTCAAGTGCATTGATGAGGCTCCCCAAGAAATATGGTGGTGTTGCAACAGGCACACTCGGCACGCTTCATAATGCAGGAGGTAGTATAAGTTTAGCAATAGGAGCTTATCTATTCTCTCATAGCTCTAGTAAACTCGATGCAAAAATATTTATTACACACCAAAAAGGACCCTTCCTTTTTATTACAGCAGTAACGTTCATTGTCTTTTGTATGCTAACCACACAGCTCCTCAGAGAAAGAAACACTAGTAATACTTGAATGTCAGAAATAGAAATTCGAACCTAAATAAAAATTAATTAATCCATCGTTCTTCACACCAAACTTTTCGTCACAATCTCGTAAACATCATTTGATAATTTTGGTGCTTCTAAAATCCTTTGCAATGCTGCTTTTATCATCTGTTGTCGTTTTTTATCCATCATTTTCCAGCGTGTCAATGGTTGGATAACTCGGGCAGCAACCTGAGGATTATGCGGATCCAGGTCTAACACTTGATCTGCAAGTAACTCATAACCTGCACCATCGTGAGCATGGAAACAAACGGGATTAGCGCCAAAGCTTACAATCAGAGAGTACACATTGTTTGGATTCTTGGAGTCATAAGCAGGATGCTGTAGTAAATGTTTGACCACAGCTATGGTTTTTGAATCCATTGCTTGCGCTTGCAACATCAACCATTTATTCACCAATAATGGTTGCTGTTTCCATTTTTGGAAAAACATTTCCAATGCTTCTATTCGATACGGAGAATCGACTTGATTTAATGCATTAAGCGCTCCCATCACATCGGTCATATTGGTACTTTTAGTAAATTGTGCAAACGCCAACTCCAAAAATTTTGGCTCTTCAGTAGCAACCAAGTAAGCAAGTGCTAGATTTTTTATAGCACGTTTTCCAATATCGGCGGCATTGTATTCGTAATTTGATAATTTATGTTGATCGTAGCAATTTTTTAATTCTGCAACCAACTGCTCTGAGAGTTGTTTTTTAACGCTATGATATGCTTGATGTAAAGATTCTATATCAACAGGCTGCATAAATTGCATTAAGTAACTAAGGTTCGGTAAGGTAAGCAACGTCGCCATGTACCAATAATCATTCATACCACTCAGTATCACTTTACGAAAAATATCGACTAAGCGCGTATCTAAATTAATACGCTGATTATTCTTGATCGCCTCAACCGCTCCGAAAATGACACGCCGATAAAATTCCTGTCCGGCTTCCCAACGTGCGAATGAATCTGAGTCACATTGTATTAACCATAACAACTCTTCGTCAGTATAATCGTAATTTACTCTAACTGGCGCTGAAAATTTTCGCAGTAATGACAACACCGGCTTTTCGCTGACGTTGATAAATTCAAAAGTTTGTTCCGCTTTTTTGATTTGTAATATTCGTGTTCCTTCAATAGCGGTCTTTTCACTTTGCAATTGAGTTGGCATGTCACAACATTCTGACCCCACAAACCCAATAGATAGTGGCAAAAATAAAGGTAACTTTTCATCTTGCCCTGGAGTTACTGGTGTCATCTGTTTTACCGTTAATAAAAATGTTTTTGCTGATTCATTGTAATCAGAGCGGATATCTAACACTGGTGTTCCTGCTTGATCGTACCAGCGCAAGAATTGTGTTAAATCCAAACCTGAAGAATCTTGCATTGCTTGGATGAAATCTTCAGTCGTTACGGCCTCACCATCGTAACGCGAAAAATACAAGTCCATCGCTTTTTTAAAAGCCTCTTTACCTATCAAGGTTTGCACCATTCTGATAACTTCAGCTCCTTTACGGTAAACGGTATTGGTGTAAAAATTGTTGACTTCGATATATGAACGTGGACGAATTGGGTGTGCCATTGGTCCAGCATCTTCAACGAATTGTACACTCCTTAAAAAGTTTACAGTGTTGATCCGCATCACTGCTTCTGAAGTCATATCTTGAATAAAACATTGATCACGGAAAACCGTCAGACCTTCTTTCAAGGTGATTTGGAACCAATCACGGCAAGTGACTCGGTTGCCTGACCAGTTGTGAAAATATTCATGCCCAATCACATTTTCTATACCAATATAATCGTTATCTGTCGCGGTCTGTGAATTTGCTAAAATGTATTTGGTGTTAAAAATATTGAGGCCTTTATTTTCCATCGCACCCATATTGAAGTCACTCACCGCAACAATCATGTAGATGTCTAAGTCATACTCACGATTAAATGCTTCCTCATCCCATTTCATCGAGCGTTGCAATGCCTTCAGGGCAAAATCACCCTGATCGTTAAAACCTTTTTCTAAATACAAACGTAAATCAACTTTGCGACCAGAACAGGTAGTAAATGTATCCTGCAGTAAATCAAAATCACCCGCAACTAAAGCAAATAAGTAACTGGGTTTTTTAGAAGGATCCTCCCACTTAACCCAATGACGATTGTTATCCAATTCTTTAGTTTCTATTAAATTACCGTTAGACAATAACATCGGATACCGTGTTTTATCTGCAGCAATCGAAGTGGTATAACGCGTCATCACATCGGGGCGATCTAAAAAGTAGGTAATACGACGAAAACCTTGAGATTCACATTGAGTACAGTAATTGGTTCGTGATTTGTAAAGGCCGCTTAGTTGCGTGTTTTCTTCAGGCTTAATAGTTACCTCTGATTCCAGTGTAAATTTTTCTGGAACATGGTGTATCGTCAAATGATGATCGGAAACCGTATAGTCCTCGCAAGAAAGTAGTTTGCCATCCAGTACGAGGCGCTGGAGCACCATACTCTCACCATTCAACACTAGAGGACCGTCTTCAGAAAAGCCAGGGTTGCGTTCAAATTCGATGATAGCCGTCACACGAGTTTGTCGCTCATTTAAGTCGAAATGGAGGTGGACCTGATGAATTAGAAATTCTGGAGATTGGTAGTCAGAAAGTTGTATCGCTTGGGGTATTACTTTGCTCATAAGGTGCCTCTGATATTATTGAGACAATCTAGTTTAACCCCTTTTCATATCTATGCAACTGCATAGGATGCATACTGAAAAATTAAAATAAAATTAATATCTTGCTAAAAATATCATTATTTCTACAGATCATTCAGTTACGCAGCCACCTGTAGAAAAAATTATAAACCCAATAACTTTTTTGTCATCGAGAACAAAAATTTTCCTTGAGATGAGTTGTTTCAGTGTTATAATTAGATGCTTCGTGGCGTAGGGTCTACTACAAACTCTTAGTCTGTAACACCAAATGACTTTAATTATTCTTTTGGTAAGACATGGAAACGGGCTATCAGGATGTCTTAGGGCCTAGAAAGGAAAGCAATTTCCGAGCCGGTGTTAACTACTAAACTACCAGGAGCAAGACGTTGGAAGGAATCGCAATAATAGAACCCGACTCGTTCGTACAAAAAACCGAAACTCATGCAGTGTCTGTTACAGGTCAATCATTTGCCTCTAGCGTGCGAGAGTCTCTGCAAAACTACTTTACTAAGTTGGAAGGCCAGGATCCGGCTAACCTTTACAGTATGGTATTAGCAGAAATGGAAGTACCACTACTTAAAGTAGTGATGCGTTACACTAATAATAACCAAAGCAAAGCCGCTAAAATTCTAGGAATTAGTCGCGGTACATTGCGTAAGAAACTTGCTATTTACCAGATTGATGAAGTGCGCTGATAACATCAAAAGCCCCATTCAAAGAGCTTTAATTAGTGTTGCCGACAAAACTGGTATTGTTGAGTTTGCGTCCCGCTTGGTACAGCGTGGAGTTGAAATACTTGCCTCAGGTGGGACATCTCAAACATTAAAAAGTCACTCTATTCCTGTTACTGATGTTGCAGATTACACCGGATTTCCCGAAATTATGGATGGTCGTGTAAAAACATTGCATCCTAAAATCCACGCTGGTATTTTGGCACGACGCGGTGTGGACGAATTTGTGCTGACACAAAATGGCATCAAGACAATCGATTTATTAGTAGTTAATCTCTACCCCTTTGCTAAAACCATTAACACACCAAACTGCACACTCTCGCAAGCCATTGAAAATATAGACGTGGGCGGGCCTAGTATGCTGCGTGCCGGCGCTAAAAACTTTCATTTTGTCACCGTTGCGGTAGACCCTCACGATTATCCATTTATTTTACAAGAAATGGACACAATGAATGATGCAACATCCTTAAACACACGCCGCCGATATGCTCAAAAAGTTTTTAATCATCTGAGTCAATATGATCATTTAATCGCCGGTTATTTAGCTCATCAACAGCATCACGAATTCCCTGAACAATTACCCATCAGTTTTACAAAAAAATTAAGCTTGCGTTATGGTGAGAATCCACACCAACATGCAGCACTTTACAGCAATAACCCTCAAGAAGAAAAGAGTCTAACCAATGCCCGTTTGTTACAAGGAAAACCTCTCTCATTCAATAACTTATTAGATGCAGACTGCGCCTATCGTTGTGTCAATACTTTTTCTGAAAATACACCAGCTTGCGTAATTATTAAGCATGCCACTCCCTGTGGTGCTGGAACTGGGATAGATCAACTACAAGCTTACGAAAACGCCTTTGCCACCGACCCCGTCTCTGCATTTGGCGGCATCATTGCATTTAATACCTCACTGAAAGAAACCACCGTAAAAAAAATTCTTGAAAATCAATTTGCTGAGGTAATTATTGTTCCTGAAGTATCCAGTCGCGCCTTACAGTTACTAAGCAGTAAACCCAATTTACGTGTCCTTAAAGCACACTCACCTCAAACATCAACGGATCGTAGTTTCCATACTATTAGTGGTGGCTTGTTGATACAACAATTTGACTCACTGTCCCTAGACACAACTAATTGGAAAGTGGTTACCAAAAGACAACCCACCGATCAGCAACGAAAAGATTTAGAATTCGCTTGGAAAGTATGCGCCTTCGTGAAATCCAATGCCATCGTTTATGCTAAACATGGGTCTACACTTGGAATCGGCGGAGGACAGACCAGCCGAGTATTTGCAGCTAAAATTGCCGCCCTGAAGGCTGAAGAAGCTAATCTGTCTCTGATGAATTCGGTAATGGCTTCTGATGGATTTTTTCCATTTGCTGATGGGGTCGAAGTTGCTGTGCAAGCTGGTATTTCTGCCATCATTCAGCCGGGTGGTTCTAAACGCGACCAAGAAGTGATTGATGCTGCAAATAAAGCAGATATTACGATGATGATGACTGGTGAACGTCACTTTCGACACTAAAAATCACATCACTTTCTCTTAATACTTACAATTGCTTATGGCTGCTACTTTTGAGAAATGCAATTGTATCTAGAAAAAGCAGTTGAACTGCGATTATTAGACTAATCACTTTCAAGTACCGCAAGTAATTTCTCTAATTCAGTGACCGCGTGATGCATGGATTGGTAAATCTGATGTTCAGATTTTGTTGCTTTGGAAGCTTCCATTAACTTTTGGCGAGCTCCTTCTATAGTATAACCTTCTTCATACAGAAGCTGGCGGATTTTACGCACCATCAATACATCTTTAAGCTGATAATAACGCCGATTTCCACGACGTTTAGTAGGTGAAAGGTTGTTAAACTCTTGTTCCCAATAGCGCAGTACGTGAGGCCTTAGCTGACAGAGCTTAGCGACCTCACCTATTGTAAAATATAGTTTGTCTGGAATTGGCGGTAACGAATCGCAATGGTTACGATTCGTCGTCCTGATGTTCTTCTGGCTTGACATTTTTCTCCACCCTGGATTTTAGTTTATGTCCTGACCTGAACGTTACCACACGACGCGGGCTAATCGGAATTTCTTCACCCGTTTTAGGATTACGCCCTGGACGTTCACTTTTGTCACGCAAGTTAAAATTACCAAAGCCTGAGAGCTTCACAGGTTCACCTCTTTCTAAGGAGACTCTGATTTCTTCAAAAAACGATTCGACTAGTTCTTTGGCTTCTCGTTTATTTAAACCAACTATATTGAATAAGTGTTCTGCAAGATCGGCCTTAGTAAGTGCCATAATTATGCCCTTAGTTTTGCACTGAACTTTTGTTCAAGTGTTTGAACAATTCGTTCAATGACTTTATTAACTTCTTGATCGGTTAAAGTGCGATTCGGGTTCTGAAAAGTCAACCCAAGTGCTACACTTTTTTTACCAGATTCAATACCTTCACCTGAATATATATCAAAAATCTCCGGAATGATCAATAATTGGCCCGCAACTTCCTGGATTTCGTACTGAATTGTAGTCACCGGCACTGACTGATCGACAACCAACGCGATATCACGATGTATGGCTGGAAATTTTGAGATGGGTTCAAACCTTGGCACATGATTGGATATTAGGGCTGATACATCAATTTCAAACAAGCAGGGTGTTAAAGCAAAACCCCATTCTTGCACCCAGCGAGGATGCAATACGCCAACATAACCCACACAACGCGCACCCACATATAACCCAGCCGATTGCCCAGGATGCAAAGCCGGATGCTTAGACTCGCGAAATTGTAGCAAGCTCTCTACGTGCGAGAGCGTCAGCAATGCTGCAACATCCCCTTTGACGTCAAAAAAATCGGTGGGGCGAGGTTTTTCAGACCATTGTTTAGAATGGGCATCACCAGAACAAATTCCAGCAAGTTTCGGAATTTGTTGCCAGCGACCATCCACTACAACAAAACATGAGCCCATCTCAAATAAACGCACACGACTAATTTGGCGGTTCTCATTGTACTGCAATACAGTCAGCAAGCCAGGCCATAGACTAGTACGCATCACGTTCATCTCTGAAGAGAGTGGATTAGCAAGTGGAATAGACATCACATCCGGATCAAGTTGCTGTTGGCGCCGATCGCTCACAAAGCTGTAGTTGACCGTCTCATGATAACCGCGACTGACCAACATTTGGCGTAAATATTGGTCGGGCACTAATGCATCTGACGGTGTGTGTAATGTTGGACTGATAGCCAGTGGTTGCTGTGGAATTTTTTCTAACCCATAAAGTCGTGCCAATTCTTCGATCAGATCCACTTCTATAGTGATATCAGAACGATAACTGGGTGTAACAACCTGCCAACCCTGGCCATTATTGCTGACGGTCATTCCAAGTGCATTAAGTAAAGCAACAACAGTGCTATCAGGTATTTCGATACCTAATAGTCGTTGAATTTGAGCACGCCGCAACATAATACGCTTAATTTCAGGTAAGCAATAAGGTAACTGCTCTTCAATCACGGGCCCTGCCTCACCGCCGACGACCTGCAATAATAATTGTGTAGCCCGCTCGATGGCAATTGATGCTAATTCAGAGTCTACACCACGCTCAAAACGATACGATGATTCTGTGTGTAAACCATAACGTCGAGCACACAGTGCAATCGGACTAGGGGTAAAATAAGCACTTTCCAGAAAAATATCGGTAGTTTTTTCAGTAACAGCAGAATCGCCTCCACCCATTACACCAGCAAGCGCCAGTACTTTTGATGAATCTGCAATTACTAAAGCTTGGGTATCGAGTTCAAGTGTCTGATTATCTAATAAAGTCACTTTTTCACCATACTTAGCAAGGCGCACAGTCATACTGCCATCCAATTTGGTGCAATCAAAAGCGTGCATGGGCTGACCTAATTCCAACATAACATAATTGGTGACATCCACCACAGGATGAGTAGCCCGCAGTCCACAACGTCTCAACCGCTCTAACATCCACAGCGGCGTTTTAGCATCTTGACGAATATTCTTAATCAGACGACCACAATAACGCGGACAAGCCGAGGCGGCATCCAGCTTAATTGATAATGTTTCATCAGTGGTAATCGGTAATTTTGGAATTTCGATAGGCTGTAACGGGACTTGGTTAATGGCAGCAACCTCACGAGCAATACCACGCAAACTCGCACAATCGCCACGATTGGGTGTAAGCTCGATATCAATAATATGATCGTCTAACTGAAAATATTCTTTAAAATCAGCTCCCAACGGTGCCTCGGGGGGCAATTCTAAAATACCACTACTTTGTTCTGCCAAACCCAATTCCGATGCCGAGCAAATCATGCCATGCGAAGTGACGCCACGTAGTTTGGTTTTTTTAATTTTAAAGTCGCCTAAATGACCACCAATTTGAATCACTGCGACTTTTAACTGAATACGCACATTTTGTGCGCCACAAACTATTTCAAGTGGTTCATCACCACCGATACTAACGCGACAAACATTAAGCCGATCGGCATTCGGATGTTTTTCAACTGACAGCACCTCACCAACCACTACTTTGTCAAAATCTAAAGTAGCTGGCAAAACAGCCGCCACCTCTAAACCAGCGTGGGTCAATTGGTCAGCCAATTGATCAGTGTTAACGGGTACATCAACCCATTCTCGCAACCATTTTTCACTGAACTGCATGGTCAAAACTGCCTTAAAAACCGAATGTCATTTTCAAATAGTAAACGCAAATCAGGAATGTGATAACGCAACATGGCTAAACGGTCCAAACCAATTCCAAATGCGAAGCCGCTGTATTCATCAGAATCAATACCTTGCATTTCAAGCACATTGGTATGCACCATGCCGCAACCTAACACTTCAAGCCAACTATCACTTTCTGGCTGATAAATATCGACTTCAGCAGACGGCTCGGTAAAAGGGAAGTAGGAAGGTCGAAAACGCAACTGGATCTCTTTTTCAAAAAATTGATTTAAAAACTGCTGCAATAAACCTTTCAACATAGCAAAATTGACTGATTTATCAATGAACAGCCCTTCCAGCTGGTGAAACATAGGAGTGTGGGTTTGATCGAAATCGCGTCGATACACACGACCTAGCGCAATCAGATGCAGCGGTACTCCACACTGTTTCATTTCACGAATTTGTACTGGTGAGGTATGCGTTCTGAGCAGGCGATCACCTGAAAAGTAAAAGGTATCTGCCATCGCGCGTGCTGGATGGTTCGCAGGAATATTTAGCGCCTCAAAATTGTGGTATTCATCTTCAATTTCTGGGCCTGTTGCCACTCTAAAGCCGAGGCTGGTAAAAAGTTGTGTAACACGCTGCGATACTTGTGTGATCGGATGTAGAGTACCAATCGTATCACCACGGCCTGGCAAGGTCACATCAAGACGTTCACACCTTAACTGCTGTTCCAACGCCTGCTTCTCTAGTTGGGTGCTTTTTTCAGCGATAAGTGTTTGGATCTCGCGCTTGGCTTCATTGATGGCCTTACCAACAACAGGCCGCTGCTCTATAGACAATTGACTGACTGATTTTAGAAGCTGAGTGAATTGCCCTTTCTTGCCAAAGTATCGTACACGAATAGTTTCAAGGGTATCTAACTGCTTCGCTTGCTTGATGAAATCAATCGCTGCTTTACGCAGCGCAATCAGTTCTTCCAGCATGATCCTCTGCGCTTAAGTTTAACCTTGATCAATATGTGCAACTGCTTGTTTAGCTTTTTCTGCCAAACGACCAAAGGCAATTTTATCACTCACGGCTAAATCAGCGAGTATTTTACGATCAACATTAATATTTGCTTTGTTCAAACCATCAATCATACGACTATAAGATAAGCCATGCTGACGTGCTTCAGCATTAATGCGTATAATCCACAATGAGCGAAATTCGCCTTTACGCTTTTTACGATCACGGTAAGCATATTGTGCAGCCTTAATCACAGCTTGCTTGGCAACACGATAAACGCGACTGCGAGCACCATAGTAACCTTTGGCTTTGCTCAGCACTTTTTTATGTTTCGCTCTCGCGGTTACGCCACGCTTTACTCTTGGCATGATGATTCCTCACTAAAATTTATTGGTCTCGTAACATCTTACTAATGGAACGTTGGTCACATTGAGCAACGTCTTGTATCTCACGCAAGCGACGCTTACGTACTTTAGACTTTTTTGTCAAAATATGATTATGATTCGCGGCGGCGCGTTTAATTCGACCGGAGCCTGTTTTTTTAAATCGCTTTGCCGCAGCGCGGTTTGTTTTCATTTTTGGCATCGTATTTCACCTTATTTTGATTCTAATATGAAGCAATGACTATTCCGTTTCCTGAGTACTGACTTCTTTTTGTTTTGCTTTATTAGCATCACTTTTGGCTCGCATCACAACCATGGTCATTTGACGGCCTTCCAGCTTCGGTTCTTGCTCAATGGTGACATTTTCAAGATCCTTTTTTACTCGATTGAGTAATTCTAAACCTAATTCACGGTACTGCATTTCACGCCCACGGAAGCGCAAGCTAATTTTAACTCGATCTCCACGCTCTAGAAAAGTAGTAATTTTACGCAATTTAACTTGATAATCACCAACATCAGTACCTGGACGCATTTTGATTTCTTTAAGCTGAATCTGGCGCTGTTTCTTGCGCTGCGCTGCTTTCCGCTTTCTTTGCTCAAACTGGTATTTTCCGTAATTCATAATGCGACAAACTGGCGGTTTCGCTGTAGGTGATATCTCTACGAGATCAAGACCTACTTCTTCAGCACGAACAAGTGCCTGGTCTGTTCTAACAACACCAACTTGATTGCCCTCTTGATCAATCAGACGAACCTCTGGCACTCTGATTTGACGATTTACGCGGGTACGTTTAGCTGCTCTAATACTTTTCCCCCCCTTTTTATCTTCCACGCTGCTCTATCTCTAATTGCAATTGCCGCATGAATTCTAACACAGTGAGTGTTGCCGGCTTTTCTTTGCATCCTCGCACGGTAATCGTGCCCTCCTCAACTTCTCTATCACCTATCACTACTTGATAAGGGATACGAGCAATAGTATGTTCGCGGATTTTAAAGCCGATCTTCTCATTTCTCAAGTCCAAAGCAGCTCTAAAACCAGATTTTTTAAGTTTTTCGACGACTTGAACAACATATTCATGCTGTCGATCAGTAATATTCATGACCACAACCTGAATCGGTGCTAACCATAATGGAAACCGACCTGCGTAATGCTCAATCAAAATGCCCAAAAATCGCTCAACAGAACCCAGAATAGCACGATGCAACATCACCGGCACCTTTTTTGATCCATCTTCCGCAACGTATTGGGCACCCAGTCTCTCTGGCATCGAGAAATCAACTTGAATCGTACCTAATTGCCAAACTCGATCCAAACAGTCACGTAATGAAAACTCAATCTTCGGACCGTAAAATGCACCCTCACCTGACAATATATCCCACTTAACACCTTTTTTGTCTAGTGCGCTAGCCAAAGCTTGCTCTGCTTTGTCCCACAACTCATCATTGCCAACACGCTTTTCAGGTCGAGTAGACAGCTTGTAGATCACATCGTTAAATCCAAAATTGGTATAAACTTCATGAAGCTGGTCAATAAAAGACAGTAGCTCCTGCTCGATCTGATCCTCGGTACAGAAAATGTGAGCATCATCCTGCACAAAACCACGCAGCCGCATCAAACCGTGTAAGGTACCGGAAGGCTCATTACGATGACAGCTTCCAAATTCTGATAAACGCATAGGCAGTTCACGATAGCTTCTGAGGCCTTGGTTAAAGATTTGTACGTGTGCCGGACAGTTCATTGGTTTGATCGCATAATCTCGCTGCTCAGCTTTAAGTTGAAAAATATCATCGCCAAACTTTGCTAAGTGGCCAGAACGATCCCATAGACTAGTATCGATCATCTGAGGTGTATTCACCTCTTGATAACCGTACTTCTCAATCACAGTACGGATATAATCACGGATAATTCTGACCATAGTCCATCCATTAGGATGCCAAAATACACACCCAGGCGCTTCTTTCTGAAAATGGAACAAATTCATTTTTTTAGCAATGAGACGGTGATCGCGCTTCTCGGCTTCCTCTAAGCGCCGCAGATGGGCTTGCAACGCTTTTTTATCCGGCCAGGCAGTACCATAAATACGCTGTAACATTTCATTATTGCTGTCACCACGCCAATATGCTCCTGCCAATTTGGTGAGTTTAAATGCTTTGATAAAACCAGTAGTTGGTGTGTGGGGACCACGACATAAGTCAATAAAATCACCCTGCTGATAGATAGTCAGGGGTTCATCTTCTGAAATGTCACGGATAATTTCAGTCTTATAATGTTCACCCATACTCTCGAATAACTTAATTGCCTCATCACGAGTTACAATACGATGTGACACTGTTAAATTTTCTGCTGCTAGTTGCCGCATTTTTTTTTCAATATGCTCCAAATCATCGGGCGTGAACGGACGTTGAAATGCGAAGTCGTAGTAAAATCCATTTTCAATCACTGGGCCAATAGTCACTTGTACCAAAGGAAATAAGGATTTGACGGCTTGAGCCAGCAGATGCGCCGCCGAATGGCGGATAATCTCCAAGCCTTCATGATCCTTTGAAGTGATGATTTGTAATTCAACATCATTGCGGATTGTGAAAGAGGTATCAACCAACTTATCTAAGAGTTTACCGGCGATAGCGGCTTTCGCTAAACCTGTACCGATAGACTGGGCCACATCGAAAACGGTGATGGGCTGATCGAATTGTTTGTGAGTTCCATCGGGCAGTGTGACTTTTGGCATTATGACACCTTATCTCTAAATGTAGAATCGAAGAATCCTAGCACTTCAACTCATTGGAGAAAAGTATCGTGGCGTAGTTGGGCAAAATCATACTCAAGTTTACATAATTTAGCGGCCACTGTGTCAACTTCAAACAAGCTACTACACAGTTTATTATCTAAGTAAGGGAAGTAAACGACAGAGCCGTCGCTTAAACGACGACTCTGAGAAGATCAGTCTTCAATGATTTTGATTTTTTGCTCACCAGATTGAGTTAGCTTGGGTATCTTGATCTCCAAAACACCATTTTTAAAGCGTGCTTCAACAGCACTTGGATCAAGATTTTCTGGCATCGCAATTCTTCGTAAAAAATTTCCTGATACTCGTTCCACTCGTAAGCGATTTCTCTTTTCAGATTGATGCTCAAAATCACGCTTACCGCGTATGGTTAACACATTATTTTCAACACTAATATCCACATTATCGGCTGTTAACCCAGGCAAATCGACATGCACCATATAATGATTATTGTCTTCACTGACATCTAATTTAGGCATCCAATCTTGTACAGTTGCTTGAGAGAATTCGTTATAATAACCTTCCAAGGGAGCTAAAAAACGATTAAAATCGTCTTGCATTTGTGAAAATACATCTTTACCGCGTTGTAATCGAGCTATTTTTGACATAATTGTTACCTCGCTGTAGTAGTTTTAGGATTTATTGACATCACTATTGCGATTTCAACGTCATTACTAATTACATGTGGTCCCATGATAAAAATTCAAGCCCAGACAGAATTAACGCAATAGGAACCATTTATTCGAAAAAGCGTGATTTACTTTCCCAACAACAAGCCAAAAAATGAAAGAAAAAAGAAACCTCAACAGGGGTTAAGGGGATATTAAACTGTAAAAGTTAAGACTTGATCTTGTATCTTAAACCTCGGTAGCAGAAAGAA
>CAWUIH010000042.1:0-13634 GCA_963922495.1 uncultured Coxiellaceae bacterium
GCAGGGCCTACTTTGAATAAAAAGTTGAATCCATCTGAAAGGTAATACTTGAAGACAGCGAGCAAATCGACATATTGTTAAGTAAAGCGACGACTGTCTATAAGATTACCGACCCTATTACCGGCAGCATCAGTCAGTTAGTTGTTAAAAGTATAGTGGCTGACCAAATAACCCGTGTAACCCCACTCGGCACCGAGAACTACGCGCTGACTAATTAAAAACAGATAACCCGTATTTGCACGCCAAGTGAAAGCCATAAAATTTTGTGATAATCCCAAAGAGTTACCCGCATAGTTACCACCAGCAGCTGATAAATCTGACAAAAACCCATGTTGATAACTGGCTATATCTGAACCGGTCAGTCGATTCAGATACATACCTCCGTAACCAGCGGCAAATCCAAGGTAGTACCCCGATTTATAGCTGTCATCTTTAATATTTCGTGCAAGCCCAGTTATTGAGAATAATGAAGCGCCCAACAACAATCCGATGAAAAACAAATGATGAGTAATTTTTCTCACGATGCGATAATCCTTGTGATATTTACTAGAGCACCTACGATGTTTCAGGTGATCATATTAATCGTTATT
Source organism: uncultured Coxiellaceae bacterium (assembly GCA_963922495.1). Taxonomy (GTDB): domain Bacteria; phylum Pseudomonadota; class Gammaproteobacteria; order Coxiellales; family Coxiellaceae; genus CAWUIH01. The sequence goes on from CAWUIH010000042.1 coordinate 591, forward strand.
TCGATTTTCAGCAAGCGAGTATCGTTACCAAGCCTGTTTCTTATCGTTTGTTATTAATACTTCATCCACAAAGTTATTTTTTCGCGATCAAGGTTTTATTCAGTTTTAAGATTAATTTAAAAATATTGGGCGATACTATTATCATATAGTTATAAGTAATGGAGAAAATAATATGCGTTGCACGTTGTTCACGTTCCGTGATCTTGAAAATGCTTTTTATCAAGCACCACAGCTAACAAAAATTGTTTCTATAGCTTCGTGTATTCTTTCTATACCAATCACTGCGGCAGGAATTGTTAATTTTACTCGGTCAAATACGACTACTGGTGCTGTATTTACTTCTGTTGGGGTGCTATGCGTGTTAATCCCGACTACAAGATATTTTTGCGCTGCTCGTCGGATACATAATGAGACACAAGCTCATCAATTGCTAGAGGGTGTTGATTTATTCTCAGTAGGCACAGACAGTGATCCATCTTCACAAGGAAGCTTAATAGAAGTAGCGATTTAAAATACCGATTTTTATTGGTTTAAAAAATTAATCACTGATTCTTTACTTTCCAATCTAATTATTTGGCTGAGAAGTAATCACCTCTTGGGGCAGTGGCTGATAATCTCTTTCTTCGGAGCCAGACGGAGACCCTCCGAAAAAAGCAAAACAAGAGCAATATAATTGTACCTCTTCTGCATCGCGAGATTTTGTTTCCGTTGGCTGTGATGCCACCAACCCTTTGTTATCTTTACGGCTTGCTGCTTTTTTGCCAAGTTGTTGTAGCGCTTCACAAGAAAGATGAGGCACCATCAGATAACTAAAAACCAAGTGGAAAGTCTCTTTTGTAAGGCTCGGAAGATAGCCGAGTCTATCTGGGAATCCTCCAGTCTCTAATATTTTTAATATGAAGACAAGTTCTTTACTCCATGCGTCAGTAGCAGTCCACAGAAGAGCCTGAGCATAGGTTAATGGTGATGATGGTGAATGCATCAGTTCAAACATACCGTTAGCTCTCGTTCGTGTTCCATCGCTTATCTCAGGACTTTCATCACTATTTTTCAAAAGACCCAGTAAAGGTGACAAGTGTTTAGGAGCAAGATGCGCTAAAGCCCTTAATTGTTTCTCAGGAGTGTCTATTTTATACTCAGCCATTCCTTGAGCGATTACCTCAAGTGCGTCAGGAATAGAAACGTTATACTTTCCATTCTTATCACTAGACAGTAACTGGTTCACATACTGAAAATGCCCACTCTGAGCCGCACACTTAGCTACCAAAATAATATCGGCTCCGTCCTTAATTAAACTATTAGTATATTCAAAGTACCCACCCATAACCGCACTGGCGGCCACAAAATCAATATATGCGCCTTGTTGTATTAACCAATCACTGATATCGTGTTTTCCAGTGTATGCAAAAAATCCAGCAACAGTAAATATACGTTTGTTTTTGGAGAAGCGTATACTATTAATCAATCGTCCACCCAACGCATTTTCTAGTGCTTCAGTGTTTCTCTCTAATGCCGCTGTATAAATGGGTTTGAGATTTTCCAATATATCTGGGATAGTCTCACCATTATTAGGTGATTTAGAATCTCTGCTCATAAAAAGCCTTTTAATAAACACAATATTTTTAATCAATATGTTTATCGTAACTCATCGACATTAAAAAAAACTGAAAACAAAAAAATGGGCCATCAACGATGAAAGTTCTCTAGCTTCACTTCAATGACCTGCGGCTTGGTTTTAGTATGAAGTAGCTTTATGGTACGCGCATTTACGAATGCATTCAGCTTCAGACGATGACTGAGAGACCATTTGATAGTAAATTGATATACCACTAATGAAATATTCGCAGAATCCTATTCAAGCCATTGATTGGAATGGTGGGCCCACTAGGACTTGAACCTAGGACCAACGGATTATGAGTCCGCTGCTCTAACCAACTGAGCTATGGGCCCCAACAATCTGTATTATAAAATGATCATAAGGGCATTTAAGATATCGATAGACAGCGATTGCGTCAAGCGGTAAACGGATATAACTTAAAGAATTAATAGATTCCTGTAAATTCAATAGCTTGAAATAAGACTCATACCAGCTAGGCAGACTACTCTAAGGTCTTATATAGTTATATTAAGAGGGAAACAAGATGCAGTCAGCTCATAGCACAAAATCACTCCAGCTTATTGGCTGGCGGGAATGGCTTACCCTTCCTGACCTTGGTGTAGCACATATCAAAGCTAAAGTTGATACTGGAGCACGCAGCTCAGCACTGCATGCTAAAAGTATCAAAGTGTTTCACAGGCAAGGAAAGGAATTTGTGCGCTTCATGTTGTACCCCCATCAAGACAATACGAATTTTTCCATAAATTGCGAAGCGGCAGTGATTGACAAACGTACTGTCACCGATTCCGGTGGACATGAGGAACAGCGTTTTCTAATACAGACCAGCGTGACACTGGGCGATGAGCAATGGCAAATCGCAGTGTCTCTGACAAATCGTAAGCGCATGGGTTTTCGCATGTTATTGGGTCGCAAAGCGTTGGAAAATTTGTACCTAGTCGATGTCTCACGTTCATTTATCTATGGCGAACCAGAGAAGCTGAATATATGAAAATTGCAATTTTGTCTTCGAAACATGAGCTGTATTCAACGCAGAGACTCAAAGAATCTGCATTAGCTCGCGGTCATACAGTAAAAATAATTAACACATTGCGATGCTATATGAACACTAACCCAGACAAACCACATATTCATTACCGTGGTAAGCGTATCGAACGATTTGACGCAGTCATACCACGTATCGGCTCATCAGTTACTTTTTACGGCACAGCGGTAGTGCGACAATTTGAAATGATGCGGGTTTTTTGTCTCAATTCTTCAATGGCTATTACACGCTCACGCGATAAATTCAGGTCACTACAAATTTTATCCCGTAGACATATTGGTCTACCCATAACTGGATTTGCACATTCACCTGATGATATTGATGACTTAATTTCCATGGTGGGCGGACCTCCACTGGTTGTAAAATTAATTCAAGGCACCCAAGGAATTGGAGTTGTACTAGCTGAATCATTAAAAACCGCAGAAAGTATTATACAGGCATTCCTTGGTGTGAACGCCAATATTTTGGTGCAAGAATATATTCCGGAGTCAAAAGGCAGTGACGTGCGCTGCTTTGTAATTGGCAATAAAGTAGTCGCTGCGATGCAACGGAGCGCAGCACCTGGAGAGTTTCGCTCTAATATTCATCGCGGTGGCGCGGCGAAAACAGTTAAAATCAGCAGCGAGGAACGGCAAACAGCAATCAAATCGGTCAAGGCAATGGGTTTACGAGTTGCTGGTGTAGACCTTTTACGCTCCAAGCGCGGACCACTGGTACTTGAAGTTAATTCCTCTCCAGGATTGGAAGGCATTGAATCGGCTACTAAAGAAAATATCGCTGATCAAATTATCGAATATATTGAAAAAATTGCTAAACCTATTGCAAAAAATTCAAATTATCAGGCATAGACAATGGAAAAACTGCCGTTAAAATTATGTGGTGAAGTTATCAATCCAGGTGAGAAAGTCAGCACCCGCCTCAAAATGCCTGATTTATTCGTACCCACCGCCTCTCACGTTCCTGTCCATGTGTTTAATAGCGAAAAAAAAGGGCCTATCCTATTCGTTTGTGCCGGTATCCACGGTGATGAAATCTGTGGTATTGAGATTGTGCGGCGCTTACTAAAACTCAAATTAATGAAAAATATTTTAAAGGGAACATTAATTGTACTACCCATTATTAATTTACACGGCTTTTTGTATCAATCACGCTATTTACCCGACAGACGCGACCTCAATCGCAATTTTCCAGGCTCTAAAAATGGCTCAGCAGCAGCACGCTTAGCACGTGAATTTCTTAACGAAGTGATTATCCAATGTACCCACGGCATTGATCTACACAGTGCCGCTATTCATCGTATCAACTACCCACAAATTAGAATCAACTTTGCTCAAAATGCCACGCAAGAATTAGCAAAAGCGTTTAACCCTCCTGTTATTATAAATTCAAATCTTCGAGATGGTTCATTACGACAAGCAACCAACGATTTAGATATCCCATTGTTAGTCTATGAAGCTGGAGAAGCATTACGATTTGATGAACTATCGATAAGAACCGGCATAAATGGCATTCTCAATGTATTAAGACATTTGGAAATGATCAAAGGAAAATCTACCGACAGCAAAAAAGAACATCCACGACCATTTATTTCCAAAAAAAGCACCTGGGTTCGTGCGCCGGTGAGTGGAATACTGCAATCTAACAAAAATCTTGGCGACTGCGTGAAAAGAGGACAAACGCTCGGCGTGCTTGCTGATCCACTCAGTTATACAGAAACACCGATTACTGCACCTTATGGGGGCATTTTGATTGGCCAAAGTACTATTCCGTTATTAAACGAAGGCGAAGGCGTTTACCACATCGCACACGTTAAACAAAAAAAAACTAAAATAGCGATAAAACTAAAAATTAAAGAAAAATTAATTGCATAATTGTAGTTACTTTAGGAAAATACCGGGCTCTCTGTGAGAGATTACCCTTTGCTCACACTTGAAAGTAACGCTAAGCTTGTAGCTTTCGAGTTAACATTAAATGGAGAAATAAATGTATAACGAACTACCTGAAAATCTGAGAAGACAAGTGCATAATTGTTTATGTGCCGGTGACTTTCTTGGCGCTAAAGATATTCACGATGCTTATTTTAGCCAACAAACTATTCAACATATGAAGGCAACGGAAGCAACTAAAAAACATGCCGCTTAAGCCACTACAGCGGATTTGGCGTGTGTATAATATTCTTCAAGAATATCGTTTATTAAGCTTTCCATCACGCTTTCACGTGCCTCATCATCGATAACCTCTCCCATCTCCTTGAATTCGACATAACGCTCCTCAAGTGCTTTTACCGCTGTGCCCGAGGGGTATAGTCTTGCTAAAATTTTACGAGCTGCTTTAGGGCCAATTCGTTTGTAAAGCTGGTTACGAATATTGACGTCTTCTGCAGTGGTGTTTAAAGACCATAGTTCAACAGGCCCGAGTGTTGATGTGAGCAGCTGCGTGTTCAGGCCATCTTTTGTAGCAAATTGCGCTAAAAAGGTGGAACCACCCTCTCTAGGTCCATGAACACGGGTTTTTAAAGCAATTTCTGATGTTTTTGTTAAGCCAAATACTTTTGATGTTTTACGAATGGCTTGCTCCGGCCCTGCTTCCATTATAAAAACTGTGGTCGCAAATTCGACCACCACATCACTAAAATCTTCAAGGGATTGTGATAATAGTGCGACCTGCACTTTCCATTTACGCCCTTCCCGCATATCTTGAACCACTTGCTCTCGAACTGCTTGCGCTTTAGCTGTACGATGAAATTCATCAAAGACAATACGCTTAGGGTCTTCTCGGATTTCGGCAATACGCTTCCGGTGATAACTGCGGTAGCCATCTGGCATATCTGCCACATTGTCCTCTGTGAGAAAATAATGTCGCGCCAGTGTGTACCGTGCCAACATATACATCACTGCAGTTTGCCGATTTGCTGCATCTCCTCCGCTTCGAGCCACCTCATCAAGATCAAGAGCAACGACCCGCGCATCTCCCAAATCAAAACGCGTTGATTGGGCAATGATAGGATATTCTCTTACTGCAGCAGATACCATGCGTGCAAAAGCATGAATCAGCGGCTCACCAGTGGGAGCAACGATTTTACCATACAAATCTTCGATCGCTGATAACCGACAAATTGCTGCAACATCTGCTAATATAGGTATGGCATGCCTTTGTGCCAACATAGATTCATGATAAAAACCAGCTAAAAATAATGCATCCGTGACTTCCCACCAAGTGGTTTGCCCATCACGAATAAAACCAATTTCTTCCAAAATACCGTCAATATCTTCCTCAATACTCGGTGTATAAATATTTGGATTTGCTCCATCGGCTTTACTTTTGAATAGCTCATCAATAATCAAACCAGACATATCCGCAACACCATCATAAGTTTTTTCAGCGCCAATCGGTGTCGCCAGTAAACTTAAAAAATTTACCAGGAAAGAGCGCTCCTGTGGTGTTGGATAACGATTACCGAGTTGTGTATCAAACGGATTAATCGCATAATCCATACGCATTCGTAAGCGGTGATAAGCCACAAGATGTTTTTTGTCTGGTGGAAGCGCATCTTTGAGTAAAAGAATCAAACCACTACTCGACGGACCAATATCCACAATCGAGATACGCGGCAAACGCTGAATACCAGGTGATAAACACACCGCCAAATTAATCGCATTCGACAGTACCGACTTCCCCGATCCGGGACGTGCGTAAAATAAGTCAATCCAAGTAGTCTGGTGGGAAGACCCTGGGTGATACGGCCATGGCTTACCATCAGGAGACCGAAATAAAATTGCACCGTGCTTCCAGGGCGATGCAGGTCGATATAATGGCAATAAATGCAACACGTCAGATAATGGCGCTAATGAAGCAGTGGCGACGCTGGTCCCGGATACTCCCAACATACTCGATACTACCCCCTGGTAAGCATCTCCAGAAACTTCAGAAACATCACAGGAACCCCACCCCTCAATCGCTTTCGCCAACATTGCAGCACGAGCACGCAGTAAACGAACATCACCTTCTGGCGCCCAAGTAGCAGCAGAAACTCTGAGCTTCACCACTGCATTATCAGTATTCAAGTTAATGTAATTTAACAAATCCAAAGAATCGGCAATTAAGCGATTTTGTGCTGATGTAAAACTCAAAATAGAAGCCAACGATTTACGAAGACCCGTATTTGCAAGTCCGTTGCTTTCAAATAAAAAAGAAATTCTCCAAGGAATTCTGGTTTGCAGTGTGCGCGCAAACAATCGTACAAATGTTTGTATCTCTTTGGGAAATAGATGGATAAAAACCGTAGCATATACACGATCACCGACTCGTGCAGTTCTCAAATCAATGTTTTCTCCATCCCTGGGAATGATTTGCCGTGCTAAAGAGGGCCATAAAATATCTGATATTTCATCAATACCATCATACGGCTCTTTAACAGTTATTTTATCTCCTGGCAACGAGGGTCGCCACTCACGAGCAGTGAAATCAGGGTCGGCGCTTTTCCGCATGACATGAATCGCTTCGTGCGCACTTAGCAAGTGAGTAACCATGCCGCAGGCATTAAAATCATTCACCACTGAGCGCACAAAAGAATCATGGTTTTCACGTAAATCAGGAATAGCGGCAATAATATTTTGAGTTTTTTTAAAAGGGGGAATTTTCTTTTTACTAATAAGTTTGCTTTTATCTTTTCGGGCACGTTTAAGCTGCTCATTAGTCAGTGATTTTAAACGAGTCCATAGCACCAGATACGCTTCCTCATGTGCACAGTAATCACTAAGATAATTCACTCGCTCACGAAACAAATCATCCAAACTCAATTGCAATCGCTTCGCAGTTTCTTCTGCAGGAATAAGTATATTCGCAATTTCATCTCGAATTTCTTCACGATTATAGCTAAAGTAAACCTGCACCACATGACCTGGTTGCATCATCATGGTCTGCAAAGATTGCTGAATCAGCGATTGTGTTTGCTCGAACTCTTCTTTACCGATTAGTGTTGTAATACCTTTTAACCGTAATACTGAAATCAGTGATCCATCATGAGACACCAACACATTATCACTATCCGCAGTTTGAATCTCACAGTATGAGGCTGTATTTTGATGGATTGCTGTACTGAACCACGACAATAAGCTACCAAAGAAACTGGAAACAGACTTAATCACTGTACCCAAAAACCACATTACTCAAATACCAACTCTTCTAAACCTGAGCGAACCCACTTTTCCACTAGAGGTGCAAATCTCACTAAATCCGGCAGTAGCCGCAGTCCTTGCTGCAATGCATCACTAATATCTGTTAACTCTCTAATACCGGCTTCCACCAGTAATTGACCAAACAACGATGGGTTACTTAAACCTTCACCCAGCTGCCTTTCAACCAATTGTGAACGTAATCTAAAACTGCGATAGATGCTGCGTGCCTGAGAAGCATACTCAGTACCTGAAATAATTGAAGAAAATAAAATATGGCAAAAAGCATTGAGATGTGATTGCGTTAATTCAGGCAAGTAAATTAATGTTGCTCCACCAAATTCACCTTTACCAATCGAATCCAGAAAAAAACATTGAGCGCAAAAATCGCAAGCAGTCACTAAATTATCACGTTTGTTGTTATGATAATTACCATCGCGGTTGATGACCTCTAATAATTGACTCGATCTAAAGCCACAAAACTGACAAGTATGGTTATCGCGTTTATTAATAGCTTTTTGAAACGGCAGAAAGGCAGGATCTGCCTTTCTGATCATAAACAATCGCCAGTTACTCTCCGTTGCTTTTAATTGCGGATTCATTGCAGTCATCAATGGCCATTATCAATAACAATAGTCAACTCACTAGCTTCCGCTGATCAAACTACGCATTTGCGAACCAGCTGTAGTTGCCATAGGAGCATCTGAACCAAATACTGCTTTGTTAGTAGTCGTCAGTAAGTGTGGCAGAATACCCAATGCTACACCAATTAGAATTGGGGCAATGGCATGCCAAACTGTGTGTTGAGTTGGATTATTACGGTGTTGCTGAAACTTAAAGATACCCGCAATCACGAAACCTACCCCAGCAATTGTACAAATTGCGTTGAGAATAACAGCAATTTCGTCAACAGAACCACTGATATTATCAGAAATAGCACTGAGACTCATAGCAGTTGTATCAGAACCACCTCCACCGCCTTTCGCCATGGCTGCGGTAGAAATCACACCCAAGAATAAAATACCAAATACAGTTAAAAAGAATCGCTTATATCGCCGCATTAATTTAGAAAATGTTAATAGCATGAGTAATCTCCCAATGTATTGTTAATCCACAGTCTCATTGAACTCGATGACCGCTCAATCTTAACTATATCTCGGGCACCTTAAGAGAGCATTAAATATTGCGACTCCCTCGTTATAAGCTATGACGCTAAGCCAAAAATAGTTTTCACCAGCTCAACGGTTCCAAGTACGTGCAAACACAATAATCCACCGACCATGTGCAACACAGACTTTGCAGCAGTACCAGGTGGACTTTGCTCTCGACCCAACCGTGAGAACATCATAAAGCCACGCACCAAAGCACATAAGCCAATAACACGAACAAACATTAATACTGGAGGAATAAGCTCATCAATTGACGCTGAACCAGGATTATAGTGTAACGGGCTGGTGACTGACCAGAAATTTAGCATCAAAGTACCGATGAGAAATGGCGATGCTAACATCGCTGTACCACCTAAAATCATCATTAGTGGCCATGCCAAAGTCATCTGATGCGACATCATCGTACGCATTTCAGCATAGCGTTTTAATCGAAATATTCCCATCATAAAAAGACCAACACCCATTGCAACGGCAACAGTCTCTAAAATATTGGCCATGATACCTATATTTTGGGTGAGTATTTCTGGATTTAGACCGGCTGTCATTATGAACACCTCGCTTTTATTATATTTTGTACCTTTCAAATCATCTCAGAAAGTAGAAAAATTAATGATCATTTGTACCATATTGAATAATTTTTCCTGAGCTAGTTAGTATCATTCCGCGATTTGCTTCTACAGCGTCGACACGACCATAATGCGGAATCATATCACCCACAGCGACCGACATTGTTAAGCCGTTATTACTGATAATCCAAGCACGCCCTGGAACTACAGCTTTCAAGTAATAAACAGTCGGCTTAGACGTGATGACCTTGATATGACTAGTAGCACTTTTCACTTGATGTAACGTTTTAACCTGTGATTGCAACGCTTTAATTGCCCTAGCCATGGTAATAATAGAATCATTCAATGTTGCTTGCTGTGTGTTCGACTGATTAATCTGATTTCGCAAACTTTGGACTTGAGCATTGAGCTCACTTAGGGTTTCACTACTACTTTGTTGATTTTGTTTTAATACACCCAACTGCTGTTCTACTTGAGGAGATGCCTGGTGCATTACAATAGGTGTTTTTGGTAACAACGGTTGCGCTGCCGGAGTTCTCATCACGGGCTTCATTTGATGGCCTTTGTGAGAGTTCATAATTTTAAACGCAATCATAACTACAATGATCACTAAAACGATAATGACAATTTTTTTGTTATTTTGCAAAAATTGCAATACTGGCGCAAAACGATCTATATCCAAAGGATTTCTTTTAGAGGGTTTTTCAGTCTCTTCTAAAGCAGAAGTCGTCTCGTGCACATATTCTTCACTGGGATATTGATACTCATCATTACTCTCTATTTTTGGTTTTTTGTCATCTCTCATGATTATAATACCCCTTAATGTCTATTAATATATTGTGTAAATGATGGTTTGCTTGGAATAGGTTGCGGTAAAGTCAGATCACTCATGATGAGAATACCAATACCCGCACCGCTATTAACATACACAGTCGGTGGAGTCGTAAAATTAGAACTCAAACTACTTGAATACTGTGTTCCTACGTTACCCAATCCTAATGCTATATATTGACCTGTATTTAAGCCACCTTTTTGAGAGCATGTTTTAAAAAATCCAGCAAACTCATTACACTCAGTTGCACCATTAATAATACCCTGCGAAACTCCTGATAAAAATGCTGATGCAAATAAAGTACCATAACGTAGTAAGTAATGATTATTCACAGAATTAGCCAACGCAGTGTGAGCAGTATTAGGATCTATCGCCACCCCATCCAAAGTAACGGAGTTTTTCAATCCTGGAATATTAATCGTTGTAAACTTCACTACTACTTTTTTATCAACGCGCGTAAAACTACCGATTAACTTTGATCCCTTCAATTTACCTGCAACGATTGTCGCCATAATTGGACTTTGCTCATCACTGTTAATTCCAGTGTCTAACACAGCAAATAAAATAGCACCTGCTTTGTACGTAGGCCCCATCGCTTCAACTCCTTTACCAGACTTGCCATTAACACCGCTGACCTCTGCTACATTTTGCTGTTGCGGCAATGCCGCTTGATAAGTCTGTGGGTCGGCATTACTCCATGCAGCCATTAATTTTTGAGCTTGCAAACTCATTTGACCCTGCTCTTGCTGCATTAAGTCTTGCTGTTGCTGTCGGTTCAATTGCTGCTGCTGCAGTTTTTGTAATTCTCGTAATCTTGCCTCAGGTGTATTGCTGTCAATATCTGGTATATTCGCATAATTTTTTGCCACAATTTGTTTAGGCTGCTCGGCTTGGTATTGCATCGCCTTGGAAGCCGTATCCTGATAACCAGCTTGTTGTGGGCTAAACCCAGCCCTAATCAAGTCACCTTTTGAAAATCCAGCATGATATAACTGACTTGAAGAGTACCCCGCTTGACGTAACTGTGCGGCGTTAAAGCCCGCATCCCGCAATTGCTTCGCACTAAATCCAGCATCATGCAATTGTTGCGTGTTAAATCCTGCCGCAGCCAATTGACCCGCATTAAATCCGACATCCCTCAAGCTAGTAGCACTGAAACCTGCATCCTTTAAATCTTTCGCGGAAAAACCCGCTGCCTTTAATTGTCCAGCGGAAAATCCTGCTGCTCTGAGTTGAGCAGCATTGAATCCTAACTTGCGAAGTTGTCCCGCTGAAAAACCAGCTGCTTTTAATTGCGAAGCTGAAAAACCCGCATCTGTCAAATCTTTTGCTGAAAAACCGGCTGCCTTTAATTGCGAAGCTGAAAAACCCGCTGCCTTTAACTGTGCAGCTGAAAAACCCACAGCCTTCAATTGCTGTGCACTAAAACCTGCATTACGTAACTCTCCCGCTGTGTAGCCTGCAGCTTTTAAGGCAGCTATACCACAACCTTTTTGTTTCAATTCCGTTGCAGAAACACCAGTCATTCGTGCTTGTTTGAGCTTTTTAGGATTACAGACAGTATTAAATAACAATGCAGATTTAATCGCTTGAGGGCTGAAACCAGCACTTGCCAATTCGCTGACACCGAATCCAGCATTGTGTAATTGCGTAGCACTAAACCCAACATCCTTTAGTTGTTTTGCTGAAAACCCTGCCGCCTTTAACTGTGCAGCTGAAAAACCCACAGCCTTCAATTGCTGTGCACTAAAACCTGCATTACGTAACTCTCCCGCTGTGTAGCCTGCAGCTTTTAAGGCAGCTATACCACAACCTTTTTGTTTCAATTCCGTTGCAGAAACACCAGTCATTCGTGCTTGTTTGAGCTTTTTAGGATTACAGACAGTATTAAATAACAATGCAGATTTAATCGCTTGAGGGCTGAAACCAGCACTTGCCAATTCGCTGACACCGAATCCAGCATTGTGTAATTGCGTAGCACTAAACCCAGCATCCTTTAGTTGTTTTGCAGAAAACCCCGCTGCTTTTAACTGCGCAGCTGAAAAACCCACAGCTTTCAGTTCTGCAGCATTAAATCCCGCAGCCCTCAATTGCTGTGCCGAAAATCCGGCTGCTTTTAATTCTGTGGTAGAAAAACCCGCTGCCTTTAATTGCCGAGGACTAAATCCCGCCTGACTAAGCTGAGACGCACTAAATCCTACATCCTTCAATTGTATAGCGCTAAACCCAGCATCCTTTAGTTGTTTTGCTGAAAACCCTGCTGCTTTTAATTGTGCTGCAGTGAAATCAGCGGACTTCAACTGGGCCGCAGTAAAACCTGAGTCTTTTAACTGTTGGGCGCTAAATCCAGCCTTGCGTAATTCACTAGCAGTATATCCGGCAGATTTCAGTGCTGCTAAACCACAACCTGTTGCCCTTAGAGATTTTACAGAAACTCCTTGCTTTCGCGCTGTTCTCAAAGCATTTACGTTACAAATTTTTTCTGCGCGATGTGCCTTTTTAATTTCAGCTGCCGTGAACCCTGCTGCCTTTAAGGCACTGTCACGATAACCCGCTTGAGCTAATTGCGCAGCGGAAAAACCTGCCGATTTCAGTGCCTTAGCGGAAAAACCTGCCGCTTTCAATTGCTGTGGTGAAAAACCT
>CAWUIH010000043.1:0-13589 GCA_963922495.1 uncultured Coxiellaceae bacterium
CTTCTAAACGGGGCTTCCCAAACTGCTTAGCCAATTTCAAAAATCCCAAGTGAATGCGATAACAACACGCTGGGTTAGGCCGGAGTTGAATGAGGGAGTCTGCGACTTTTGCAAGGTGTGGCCCTACTGTTTCACACCAGCTTAAAAAGGTCTGTGGGGTCCACTGGTGATGTTGCCGGTGAGAGTGCGGCATATGCTCCGTTAGTGTCGTGGATTGGCCGATGTCATGGGATCGCAGATGGTAGGCAATACGTTGTCCCTGATAAAAGACACTCACGTTATGGGGTGTCAGTTGGTATTCGACACGCTGGCCCATGTACTTATGAGGCACACTGTAATAGTGCTTGGCCACTTCAATATGATAATCTAAATTGACCTGAACACTTTTGATCACTTTGTATTCGTAAGCGATTGCTGGTAATGGTTTGAGCGCTACTTTATCGAGTTTTTCATATAATGAACGCCGAGTGCCAGGTAATTTGTTGAAAGGCTTGTTATTTAACGTTTCTAATAATTCAGCAATAGCCTGATTGAGCTCAGGCAATGAAAAGAACTTGCGATGTCTGAGCCTTGCGAGAATCCACCGTTCAACGACTTGAACACCGACCTCTGCTTTGGCTTTATCTTTCGGGTGATAAGGCCGAGCGGGTAAGATAGCGGTGCCATAATGCGCAGCCAGAGCGCTATAGTTTGGGTTGACTTCGGGATCATAATAACAGGCTTTTGTGACCGCTGACTTTTCGTTATCTGGAATAATCATGTCTGTTACCCCACCAAAATAATGAAACATACGCACATGTGATCCTATCCAGTCGGGGAGTGAACGGGTAAAAGTGGCTTCAGCAAAGGTGAAGTTACTGGCCCCTAATACGCCAACAAAAATAACGGCTTGTTGAACGTTTCCAGTGACACCATCATGAATCGGTACCCTGGGGCCCGCATAATCGACGAACGTTTTTGTGCCCGCCATGCTGTTGACGCATCGACGGTTTTAATGTTTTTTTGAAGAGACGGTATTGTCGACAAAATTCGGAGTAGCTGATACGAGCGGATGGTGGCGCTGTTTTCAGATATTCCTCATGTAACAACTCGCGTGTGACGCCTTTATGTTTGAGCTGCTGATGAACGTGACCCAAGTCAATCGAGTATTTGGCCGGCTTAGGTTTTAATTGGGTGCAGTGATTCTCTAAACAGGCCATGAGTTCTGTGTCATTCAATGATTGGATTTCCTCCCAAGATAGTGGCGTGTTTTGTGCAGACTTGATGTAGCTGCCCACGGTTGTCGCAGAGATACCGAGTGCTCTGGCAATTTTTCGGTTACTTAACTGACAATCGAAATGCAAACGTAATACGTCACGTAATTTTTTCATGGTTAGTCGCTCCTGGCTCATAGGTGGGCTCCTCTCTAATTAATGAAATGAGACCACCGGATTGTATGGAGCGGGAAAATAAAAACATGAAATTTCAATCAAATAAAGTATATTTGATCATTATTATTGTCATGTTGGACACCGTTTGGTGAAAATCACGTAAAAGTGTCCAACATGACGATAATTGTTTGCAATTGATCAATTTATGTTTAGTGTCCAACATAACAATAATGGGTGTCCAACATGGGAAGAATACGCATAGGGTTTAAAACCCTGAATTAACGCACATGCCACACTTCCGAATAGCGCCCGGGCACCGTGCTGCCGTCGCGACGACTAAAACGGGTTTCCGAACTCGGCACCACACGCACGAAATCTTTCCCTTGAAAATGAACAATCACCGGCGTGTGCTTCAGTGTGATATCAAGCACTTTTAACTCCGCGCGATCTTCAGCCAGTCGACGAGTGACATGGTGTGACCACCACAGTGTCCCTGACACCCATAAAGCACAAACCATCACCGTCCCTAAAAATAATTGTGCCGTACGCAGCGCGTGGCGTTCGCTTTTGGCAACGTAATCACGGACCTCATCCGAAGCCGCATTCATACGCCACAAACTGTTATTAATAGTACCCACATTATTTAATAAATCATCCAGCGTCTGTTGATTTTTTTCCTGATAGCGATCGGTCAATTCAATAAATTTTTCCGCGCGCCGATCCGCGCGCTGCTCTAATAATAGTAATTCATCAATACGTTCTTGAAAACGTGCATCGTCATTTTTACTCATCATAATCCACCGTAGGTGATACCACGCCCTCGCGTGCGTTCGCGCTCACGCACGTCTGGCTGGATCGCCCTTAATTTTTCCTGACCCTTGTAATTAGTGTATTTTTCAATCACCATCGCGCTGCCTTTTTGCCGCGATTCCAATTGATCCACCGCAATCAGCGTTGCCTCGCCTTGCGCTTGTTCCATGACCCCATAACGACGCCCGGCAATCGCCACTTGCCCACGATAAATACCGTGATCACCTTCCTGTAATTCCAAGCTATAAGATAGCCCGGTTTTTTTCTCAAGCGCGGCCATATCAGAACGCACCGCACGTTCATATTGACGTTGCGCTAAGCGTTTTTCGGCTTGCTGCAGGCGCTCTTCGGTCAGTGGGGTGGCGTAATCGCCTTGCTGCGTGATCTGTCGATCTTTTAAGTGCTTCACGTCGGACACATCAAAGCCCCGCTCCTGCGCGTAATCCAGTGTCATGTCTTTGCTGCGCTGACGACTCACGGTGCGACTCAACTGACCAAAACTCGGAAAATCCTCCCGGCTGACGTACAGATCCGCCGCGTCTCGATGGCGGCTCATCGCCACATAGGTGCTGTGCCGATCGAAGTAAGGTGAGGCCAACACATGCGTGCGATCCACCGTCACCCCTTGGGCTTTGTACACGGTGGCCGCATAGCCGTGATCAATGGCATCGTAATCGCTGAGACAAAAGCTCACGGTGCGACTCGAGGATCGATCACTCGGCGCTCGATCACGGGGATCTAAGCGCACAATCAATTGGTCCTTGTGAATGTGTTCAATCGTCCCCAGCGTGCCGTTCTTCACCCCTAAATCGCGATCATTGCGCAAAAAATAAATCCGGTCGGCTTCAGCAAACGAGCGCTCACCACGGGATGTTCCGCATAGAACATCGACCCCTAACTCCCCTTGCGAACGACGCACGGCGCGGGCTTGTTCATTGAGCTGACGAACGTCATCGCGAGTATACGCCAACATGATTTGTGATGTATCCAGTGCCTGGTTTCGCACCGCATCCCACTGTGCCACCATCTCCGTCATCGCCGCCTCTTGGGTGTTAAAGGTATGCACGTGATCGTGTGCCTCATACGCATACAAGCCCGCTGAGGTGCGCTCACGGGCAAAGTCACGGGTGGCCTGTCGTTGCCACCCCACGCGCTGGCGACGAATCTCGGTCATCTCAACAAACCCCACGCGCTCAGCAATCGCTCGGAAAGCGGCCCCGGCCTCAATTGCTTGCAATTGCTCCGGATCCCCCACCAACACCACTTTCGCCCGCGCCCGATGCGCTTCTGCCATCACCGGGGCCAATTGCCGAGAACCGAGCATCCCTGCCTCATCGACCACCACAATGTCCTTAGCCGTCAAGCGTTCTCGATCGCGCGCCCAGTGCCACAACCGACTGGCCACGGTCCCACTCACAATACCGGATCCGCTCTCCAAACTCTGCGCCGCCATCCCCGACAAGGTCATCCCCTGCACCCGATAACCGGCCGACTCCCACGCTTCCCGCGCCGCCCCCAGCAGATAACTCTTGCCTGAGCCGGCAAACCCCACCACACACACCACATCGCCCCCCTGAATCAGGTGCGAAAGTGCTTCGTGCTGCTCAGCACTGAGATCTCGACGACCCGCCGCTGCGGCCTGGTGTTTCTCGGACACCCCGTGACCCACCGTAGCGGCTTGATCGGTGGCTTGTTCCATCAGTTGCGTCTCCAGCGCCAGCAGTGCTCGGGTGGTGAAGCGATCGCGGTCGCGATCGTCTTGACCAACGTGGACTAATTCGGGGTGGGCGTTGACCTTGGCATACACGGCATCGAATTGTGCTTTATCACCCGTATGACGGTGCACGAAGCGCGCCACATCGTGATGGGTAAAGGTGGATTGTTGGCGGGTCAGCGCATGGAGTGCCATCTCCGGATCCGCCAATAGTCGCTCACCGTTACGCTGTGCCAGTGCCTGGTGCTCCGCAAAACGCGCCAGCCGAGTGGCGGCTGCTCGAGGCCCAATCTTGCGTTGGGGCTCGAGATTAATCCCTTGGGCTTCCAGGGTGCGGTGATCAATGCGTACATCCAACCCCTGTCGGGCTAAGACCATATTGCAATGCTCTGCCCACGCCACGCGCCAATCACACAATAATCCCCGCTGATTCCAAGATCGTACTTTCTGCCCAAAACCCGCCGACGTCACCTCACGCAGCGTCAATAGCACATGACCGTGCGGTTGATCCTCACCACCACCGGCGTGACCCCGATGAAACGCCACATCCGCCACCATACCGTGATCCACAAAGGTGGTTTGTACAAACGATGTCAGTAAATCCCAGTTTTGCTCCGGCGATAATTCACGCGGCAGCGCAACCGTGATCTCACGCGCCAACTGGGCGTCTTTGCGTTTCTCGACCCGCTCCACGGCATTCCAGAGTTTTTCACGATCACGCATCCAATCGGGTGCGTTTTCTGGCAACAAGATCGCTTTGTCGATGACATCGCCTTTGCGGGTAAAGTCGTGCATCACGTCGGTGCGGGCATCGAACAGTTTTTCTGCCGCCCGATAGGCGGCGGCTGCGACACTGGAGCGCCCGTGGCTGCGGGAAAGAAGCTTCGCGGAAAAGTGGTAGATGGCCATGAGGTGGGGTCAATCCTAATAATCTATTAACGATATTGGTATGATGATAGTTAGTAATGGGAGTTTAGCACAGCGCACGTTGCGTAGCAACGTATAAGCGCGCATTCAAGCACCATGGGGCTGAGGGGGTCGCTGCGCTCCGAGGAATACTCGCTACGCTCGTTCGGGTTGGATTGATCGGGGTGCTGAGGTAGAATAGCAAACTTATCAACTGCTATTGGGATGCGTGGATGAATAAGCAATCAAAAAAACTTGAAACACTCAAAAAGAAACAACAGCAACTCAATGCGCAAATTCAAGCTTTAGAAGCCGCCGAAAAAACCCGTGAGCGCAAACGTGAGACACGGCGTAAAATTTTGATTGGGGCCTACTATCTCGATCAGGCCAGAGCAGACGGCACCTGGGAAAATCTCGTCAAAAGGATGGATGGGTATTTAAACCGAAATAGCGATCACGTGTTGTTTGATTTAGCACCGCTCGAATCCAACGACTCTCATCACAAAAAAGCCGAGTAGCACGGCATGAATCACACCCATCATGTGATGGCACAGTTACGGGCGCGGCGACACAACGGCAGTCAACAAACGCCGGTTGCGGCACCATGCCTCGCGTTGATTTAACCAATAACCCCACCCTATGGACCGGCGGGTGGATTTTTTGTGGCACTGCATTGCTGGTTTTTATCGGATATACGATCGCCTTATTGTGGCTTAAAAATGTAGATCTCTTTGCTGCCATTAATCGTGCAGCCGGTATGGGCATTATGTCAGGACTGGCCGTCACGACGCTCTACTACCTGTTGCCTATTCTGCGGATGTTAGGATTCACACTGTGGCACCGACAACGACCGCCAAGAAACATTTTTAATCAATTTTCAGCCGGTCAAAAATTGGGTTGTTTAGCGTTGATCGCTTTCAGCCTGGTTAACCTGTTCAACCATATTTACCCTAAAATCGAGTATTATTTGCGCACGCATCACTTACCGCATCACGGGTTGAGCCATCGTAGCTACGTGACGGTGTGGTGGCATATCGCCGGGATTGTGCTCGGTGTGACCATCGTTTTAGGGGTTGTGATGCCCTATCTTTTTCCCAGAGAATTAAAACCCCGTAAAACGCGATTTAAAGGGGCCAAAAGCAACGATCTGGTTCTAGCCCTACCCCTTTTGCCTTCGGTTTGTGGTTAGGACGCTCTACGGGGCGCTTAGCGCGCCTGTGGCACCGTGCCGGACTTGCACCCCAGCATGACATCGTCTTGAGCACCGACGATGCCGCACAAAATATCGTGGTGCTGGGTGGTATTGGGGCCAGCAAAACCACCCGCCCCATGCAACCCCTCCTCATCCAAATGAAATTCATCTAGCCTATCAAATACTCTTTTTTTTTCTTAGGCCATACGTTCTCCCTAAAGTGCATACTTAGCTTGACATGCTGAGGCATAAAATTCCCCCTGCCCTTCCTAGGTGGTGCAATTTCTTCAAGCTGCTCAGTTGTCAAGGTTTCTTGCCATTCTTCCAGAGCCAGCTTGTATGCGTCCTCTTCAAGTTTTTTTAAGCGATCTCGTTCTGCCTTCTTTCGCTCAATTAATTGGCTCTGGGCTATTTCTTGGGGCGACTGATAGTTTGGCTCTGTCCAAGCTTGGCCCTTACGTAGAACCCCCATTAGTACATTTAGTGGCTCAGGATATTTTTTTACTTTAGGGTTGTTTTCTAAACCGTAGGCAAAATGATTAATCGATTCCTGAATAATCTCTGGTGTATTAATATTTTGAGAATGCAGTTGTCTTAATTGCGTCATTGAAAATCCGATTTCTTTAAGCAATTCGATATTTATACCTAGCCATTCGTCAGGAAGATTGTTCCTATTTATTTCTTTATTAGTATTAGTACTTATAATATTACTACTACTATATACGCTAATAATGTTCCTATTTTCGTTATTAATTATGTATTCATTTTCATCCAAAGGGCATGGATGGCACTGAAATAAGTTTAAACATTCTTTGATTACAAAATTAGGAACAATTACTTGTGTGCAACCATGCCTGCCTCGCTCCCCTTTTGACTTAAGCAAAATGTTTTTCTTCTGTAGTCGTTTTATTGATGTTCTAGTTGTACCTTTATCGGCATTGATTCGTTTAGCAAGCACTGAAACTGGTATATCTATTTGATTTTCGATTTCTTTTTTGCTCTTTATATGTGCGGTTAGCGTTGCCATTATTTGGAGTTGATAGCCGGTTGTCTTTCTTAAGCATCTCAATATCTGATCTTCTTGCTTTATTTCTGTGTTTGGTTCTGTGGATCGAGCTGTTTGTTGTTTAGAGGAGTCACTTTCAGTGGTGAACGATAAAGTGTTTTTGTTCTTAATTTTGTTCCTAATTTTGATATCATTTTGTTCTTCTTTTTGTTCCCATTTGTTCTTCTTTTTGTTCCCATTTGTTCCTATTTCTGATTCTAATTTTGTTACTATATTGTTCTTATATATGTTACTATTTTCTATAGCATTATTTTCTTCTTGTTCTGAGGTTTCTTTTGGAGTATCAATAGCGTAGTCCCATGCCCTTCTTTTTTGAGGAACGAAAGATTTCGAGCCTTTTTTTCTTGGGGCTGCTTTTTTTAGCAAGTCATCTACTGTAGCCATTGCTCCCTCCCTAATCGCTTACGCTATTTGTTTCCTCTGGTTGGATCTCTTTTTGTCCAGTTGGCGAATTGTCTTTATTAACATCTTTTATCTTCATCAAGCTAATAATTTCTCTTGCTAATGCATCGATATCCTCTTTTGCTGTTGACTTTTTTAGAGAGTCAAAGATTGTTTTCTTTTTTTTCTTCATATTTGGAAAATCTTGACTAGTGCGTATTACACTTTTTAGTAAGCGCTTTGAGTATGATACGTCTTTAAGAAGTTGGCTTATGTAATCTGTGGAGAGAATAGTTCTTGAATCAAACTTGTTAAGCAGGATCGCCCAATTGATTTTTTTATCGAATTGCTCATAAATATTTTGGATTTCTTTATCCATGATTTCAATCCCTTCATAGGAATAAACATCTGGATTTAAAGGAGCAATGACTAAATCTGCACAGAGCATTGATGCGCAAACCGTTGAGCCTAACGTTGGAGGGCAATCAAAAATAATGAGATCATAATTTTTAAAGAGATCAGAAAAGATTTTGTCGAAGATGAGTGATGGATTAATTCTATTGATCATCATATAGCCATCTAAGGTTACATTATCTAAGCGACTTGGGATAAGATCTAGGCCGGGAATAACAGATAAAACAGCGTCTTCAGGAACTACTTTGTTCTCAATAAGGTCAATCATTACAGGACAAGTTTTTGCTTGTTCAGCCATGCCGAGGCCCTTTGTTAAATTTGCCTGTTGATCGACATCAATACATAAGACTCTTATGCCATATAGGGCTGTTCGAATTGCTAATGCTTCTGCTAGGGTGGTTTTTCCTACACCGCCCTTTACAACTGCTGTAGCTAATTTTAACTGTTGTATCTCAGGGTTTATGATCTCTCTAGCTGTGTCATGATCAAAATAAATTCTATTTTGACCTTTTTTTTCTTTAAGTCCTTTAACTTTGATTCTTTTATGAACAGCTTGAACAGTTAATCCTAAATAATCCGCCACCTCTGCTGCTGTAATTTTCGGGTCAATTCTCATATAGATCTCCATTTTTAAGAGAATTTAATTGTATTGCCTTTAACTTAAACTAAAAATTCAAATCATGCAATATTTTTTTAAGTAATAAGCATCTTGATGTGTTTTAAATGAACTTATGATTGATTATACTTAAATCAAATGCTGTTTAATAATGCGTGGCTTGATTGATTGAGTGTGTGGAATGCCTTTTGGGTAGATCGATAAGAACCTGGGTTGGGAGGTACTAGTAATGCTCGCGACATATGTTATTAGAATTGTTACTAATTACGTTCCTATATATTATCGTTTCTTGTTTTTATATTTGATACTAATAATGTTCCTATATGTGTTTCTATTATATCCCTCTTTCCTGAGTAATTGATACTATATTTGTTCCTATTTTATAATCTTGACATATGTTTTTTTATAATCAAAATAATGTCCGAGTATTATCCTATTAATGTTTATAATATAACCTAAAATGGACTAATAGTATTAACTGTTCTTATTTACGTTCCTATATTTGTTGTTATATACATTAGTAATTTAGATTCTTTATTTGTTCGTTATGAATTAATTAATTTGTTCCTATAAATGATATTATATTTGTTCCTATATATTTATATAGGAACAAATATGGGAACCAATAAGTTGAAGTTCTACGTCATTCATCTTCAAGCCAAGTAATTTTTAGCGATGGCGACACGAGAGTGGTCGAGTGTAAGGAAGGAGAGGGTGGGGTGCTGATTAATAGTATAGTGGCTAATATGACTAATCCGGTAAAATATTTTTCTTTTTCCCCGAATTGTGTCGCGCTTGTAATTCAGCATCATTGTACAGATCTGTCGTAGCCCTGGTGGTATGGCCAGCATCATCTCTCACATGCACGATAGAACGACCGCGTTTATTTAAATCGTCGGAAATTCCAGTGTGCCGTAACCAATGTACGGTTGCTTCAGCTAACGCTTTGGATTCATCAATAAAGCCTTCTTTAGCCATAGCCGTTACGGCATTATCAAAACATTCTTGAACAAGTACTCTGATCTGACGAGTACTTTCAACGCCACCTTGCCCGATGAGTTTATGGATTAAGGGAGTCGATTCACAAGGTCTGTGTAAGGTGGGCGTCAATCCACGATGGTGTCGGTACCGTGCCAGTGCTTTGAGCATTGCTTCACTGACGGTAATGTCGCGTTCTTTATGGCCTTTACTCACCGTTTTAAACCACCAGTTTTCTTGACTGTCTTGATAGAAGTGGCCCATCTGTGGTTCCCAGCGAGCGGTCGTGGTGAGTTCTGATATGCGTAGGTACATGAGATATAGCGCCGACATAATGAATAGGGTGCGCTCATATTTGTCGTGATTGCTATCAGCCATCTTTTCTGCGGCTTCAATGACAAACTTCCACTGCAAGCTGGTTAATCTGCGGATTTGGCGTTTGCTCTGTTGCTTACGGAGAAATTTGCTCTTCTGGCGAATTTGGTTAATGGGGTTTATTTCTGAGAGTCCTTCACGAATAAGGTAATTATAAAAGCTGCTGACCGAAACAAATAGCGATTGCAATGCTTTCTGCGAGAATTGGTAATTGCCAATTTTCGGCTTGTTGCTATCTTTCGCGGCAAATTTCTTGGTGGTGAGGACAAAAAGTCGCCAGTCCGGATTAGGAATGCGCTTCCCATCACAATTAACAAAGCGAGCAACTTTTTTGGTCCCAATCCAGGCCTTGGGTGGAGATTGACAGAAGGCGATATACGCTTCAATATCAGGGCGACGTAATTCTAATAGTGACTTACCTGAGACAAACCATGACCACTGCGCTAATCGTTCTGCCTCACGGCGATAAGCGGTGTAGGTGTCACTATTACCTGTATATTGAAGTAAAAAATCTTTTAGGATTTGATAATCATCAACTGCGAAGGGTAGGGTTACAGTCTCTGATAACTCCTGTACTGCAAGATTGTCTTGCGTATCAAATAATGAGGTAGGGTGTATTTGTTGTTGTTTCTTTTTAGCCAAGATAATGCAACCACTTTAAAATTTGATTAACATTGTGAATCTGAAATTGGTCACAAGCCTTGTGACCGATTCGATTTTGGAGTGTTTGCCGGGAAATACTCAGGTATTTCATAGTGACCATATTGAATCATTTTTCCAATTTTCAGAAAAGCCCATTTCAGTAAATGGCACCAGCGTTTCGTGCTCCTCAAACAAGATAAATAATCGATCTTTCCAGTGGTTGCCCGGCGCAATAGTATCGAGCAGTTTGATAATAATATACGCCTGCATTGAGAAGGGGCTAGCGTTGTGAGGTGGCATGTGATTCACTATTACTTTTTTCGGTTTATTTATAAAAAATCGATTCCATAGTCTGGCATGATGAGCGCAAATATTTCGTGTATAAGTAAGGGCTTTCATCCACGATTTCAGAATTTCACTGAATTGTCCTAATGTATCACCTATCTCTTTTCTGATCCCACGATCTCTTACATTGGAATAAGCTTTAGAGACAGTGCCAAACGATAAACATTCCATGGCCATCCAACTTGGTGGATGCTTGGGCGAATGATAGCGAGAATAATATTCCTTGATATAGTCCTCTTTTGAGCGTCTCAGATGAACTGCAACTTCTTTTGTAAAGATTTCATGTAATTTTGCATTTAAGAATAGTGCCTGATCTAAATACCAATGCGGACCGTACTTGTTACTCATCGTATTGGATAGGGTGGTGCGCAATGCGACCTCAATGCGCTCTATGGCGTCAACGATCAATAATCGCAACTCTCGATCGAAAATATAGAGATTTAGAACGTCTGAAAAGGTAGTGCCAGTCTTGAAGCCATCATTTGAGTCTTTGCTTAGCAAGAAGGGTTGAAAGTAGGCTTTCAGTCGATAGTAACCAATGGTTTTCAAAAAATGTTCAGATAACCAAACATCGTTAATAATAAGGTGGCGTTTTTTGAGTAAGCTGATTTGCTCAAGGATAGATAAGGAGGGTTGCTCGAATGTTTGTTTGCTCATAAAAAAATAACCCACTCTGGTCCGCATCGTTGAGAGGCGTAGTGGGTATGATTATCTATATCATAGCCTGAAGCACTGTGGTGCGCAATCAAAAATGCATTGTTTTAACAATATCTTCTAGCAAGCTGTTAAAAAATTAGAACAGTGTACCAGACTGACAATCCAGACATCTACAAATAAACCAGTATTTATTAATACTGGAGGTATGGTGTCACTCTGGCAATTGCTGATTCTTTCTATTCACAAAAGGATATTAGAAGTATCGTGTAGAAATCTGTGCTATTCATATAATGTGCTTAATAGAAATCGGGATGCGTTACCATGATATAGCCATTGATGTTTAACTGAACAAAACAATGATTCATTAAGTGACGATTAAATATCTTTATTTCGCATTTATCTCCCCATACCCCGTATTGTGCGGTATGTAAAAACGCGGTAGCTTACTTATTAACAACACGACCAACACAACAATGGGAAACTTTCAGCTGTTGCAATTTAAGAAATTGTTAATTTAAAGAGAATGATTTGTAGGGACTAGCATATAACTTTCAAATTGTATAAAATTTTTTTATTAGAATCATAATAACTTATAATTAAGGTAAGGATGAAGGTATGACCACTCAAGAGAAAGCCACAAAAGCCCGCCCAATTGTCAGGCAGGAAACCGGAACAATAGATGAGGTTGTTCATGACAGGAAAATTGCGGCGGCCTTAAAATCTGAGACAGCAGGATCATTGGCTCCCAGTGCCAAAAGAAAAAAATCCGCTCAAAACAGATTCCCTCCAGAAACACTCACAGACGAAAATTGGCAAGAGATTGCCGATCGAATGGCACGTCATGATCGTTTGGAAGAGCAAATTGACAGGCACTTAGATTCGGCACTTGAAAGAGCAGATCGTGCGCTCGAAGCATCTGCACAAATGATTAAAGAATTCAGAGCAGATAGATTAGCCGCTGAACAAGGTCTTATGAGAGCAACAAGAAGTCTTGAGGAACAGACAAGGCGTTGTGAAGAAGCAGGAATAAATCTACAAAAAACGATTCAAGAAGGACTGGCACTAGATAAACGTCTGAGAATGAGGGAGAGGGAGGGTATTCCAAAAGAAGGGCTTTTTTGGAACATACGAACCAACAGTTACACCTACTTCGACGAAGTACCAGAATCCGAACGCCGAGCCCTGAAAGAATATGGTGCGACGTGGAATGAGGAGGTGGGCCACTATGTACTGAACGTTGCCCCAAATAAAACGGATCAGGAAACCTTGTATTAC
The DNA here is from genome assembly GCA_963922495.1 of uncultured Coxiellaceae bacterium. Lineage (GTDB taxonomy): Bacteria > Pseudomonadota > Gammaproteobacteria > Coxiellales > Coxiellaceae > CAWUIH01. The sequence goes on from CAWUIH010000043.1 coordinate 12,742, forward strand.
CCACGCAAGCTGAAACTAGAAAAGGCAGTACACGAGTCACCTAAAGTTGAGCAACAGCCTAAGGATGATTCCCATTTAAAGATGAAAATCAATCAATCCAATAACGTATCGAGTAAATCATGGTCGCTGGTCAGCTTTCTAGTTTGGTTCTTCCTCCTGGTTTTTAGTGGTAAAAAGGCATTTAAAAATCCGAAAGTATCTGACAATCCGTCGGCAATGATGTCGCCACCACCTGCTCAGGTAAGTAGTGCAACGAAAAAATGCACGGTTAACTTGTATTCCCCGCGGCTTGCCGCGGTTCGTTATGAGGAAAGTTTGAAAACCTAAGGTTTTCAATTATAAACTGGAGCGCATGGTTGTTAAGAAAGCGAGACATTGTGCGTATCAGACACATTACCATTTGGTGTTTCCCGTAAAGTACCGGAAAGCGTTACTATCACCAGAAGTGGGGCAATCGATAGGTGAAATTGCATTGGAATTAGGTGAGCGTTATGAAATTGATTTTGAACAGATAGGGTGTGATAAAAATCATATCCATGTTCTTTGCTCGTTTCATCCGAAGTACAGTATTGGTGAAGTGATTAGAAAGTTTAAGAGTATTACGGCGAGGGAGTTGTTCAAAAGATTTCCTGGTCTTAAAAAGGAGTTATGGGGTGGTGAATTTTGGTCGTCGGGTTATTATGCATCGACGGTAGGAGAAGGTGGTGACTGGTCGGTGGTGAAGAAATATGTTCGTAATCAAGGTCAAGATCCCGAAGCGGAGCAGTTGCGCCTCTTCTAATACTTCGGGGCTTGCCCCCATAAGCGCTAACCTAAGTGATTGACAAAAGTATTTTGGTTCAGTTAGG
>CAWUIH010000044.1:0-13580 GCA_963922495.1 uncultured Coxiellaceae bacterium
GTTTGCGTGCTTCTTTTTTATCAACTTGGCGTTGGGCTTCCTCCACTAATCCAGCGATATCGCCCATTCCTAAAATACGTTGTGCTACACGTTTTGGATGGAAGGCCTCTAATGCATCGATTTTTTCACCAACACCGACTAGTTTGATTGGTTTGCCAGTGATCATTCGCATTGAAAGTGCTGCTCCACCGCGAGAATCACCATCGGTTTTTGTCAATACAATCCCGGTAAGTTGCAAAGCCTCCTTAAAGGATTTGGCAACGTTGGCTGCATCCTGCCCCATCATGCTGTCAACTACCAGTAATGTCTCAGTGGGTTCGACTGTGTGGCTAATTGCAGTAATTTCTTTCATCAATTCGTCGTCAACATGCAGTCGACCTGCTGTATCGATGATTAAGATATCTTGTAGTTGTTTTTTGGCCTCTGCTAGTGCCGCTTTAGCAATTTTGACCGGCTTTTGCCTGATATCAGAGGGGTAAAATGTAACATCAACCTGTTTTGCCAGGGTTTCCAGTTGGTCGATGGCTGCGGGACGATAGACATCGGTAGACACCATCATTACTGATTTATTTTCTTGCTCTTTAAGTTGTCGTGCGAGTTTCGCTGCGGTAGTGGTTTTGCCGCTACCTTGCAATCCAGCGAGTAGGATAACTACTGGTGGTGTTGCTTTTAGATTAATCGTTGCTTGCTCATCACCTAAAATATGAGTCAGCTCGTCTTGAACGACTTTCACCAAAGCATCGCCCGGTCTAACACTGGCAATTACTTCCTGGCCAATTGCTTTTTCACGGATTTGTTCGATGAAGTCACTAACAACGTTTAAGGCAACGTCGGCTTCTATCAGTGCATTGCGAATATCATGCAGTGTTGATTGGATATTTTTTTCGGTTAAACGCCCAATACCGCGGATTTTATTGAGGCTGCTGGACAGCCGGTCGCTAAGTTGACTAAACATGGTGGCAAGTATAGGGGCTTCTTCGCATACCATGCAAGTGCGTTGTGCAGGTGACAATGATATTCTTGACATCATGAAACTGTTAGTACTTCCGTTGATAACGATGTTGCTTTATGTGAGTAGCGCTATGAGTCACTGTTTCCCTCGTAGAAGGTCACAATACTTGGCGTTATCGGGACTATTATTGGCTATGGCGGGATTTTTTTTGCATGGTTTTTTGCTCTACAAATGGATTGATGTGCCGACAGGTCAAAACCTGACCGTGTTGAATTTGATTTCTCTCACGGTATGGCTGATGATTTTTGTTGCGATGGTGGTTGCAGTATGGCGACGATTTTCTGTGATGTTGTTTTTTACAGTCGGGCTGGGCATGTGTTCTATTCTATTGGCACTACTGTTCCCATCACAAAATATTATTGATTCCGATGCCAGCCCAGAAGATTTGTTCCATATCTTGTTGTCTATCGTGACTGCAGGAATATTAGGAATCGTCGGCTTGAATGCATTGCTATTGGCCGTTCAGGAGCGCTTATTGCGCTTGCGGCCTGATAATCGTTTGATTAGGCAATTACCGCCGTTGATGACCATGGAACGGTTGTTGTTTCAGACCAGTTTTGTTGGGTTTGTGTTGTTGACCATATTGTTTTTCAGTAGCGTGTATTTTTTTCATCATGACTTATCGTATCATATCATCTTGTGGCCAAAAACTATCCTCGCTTTTTCGGCGTGGTGTATTTTTGCGTTACTCTTAGTCGGTCGTTTTTGGTGGGGTTTGCGAGGGATTAAAGCAGTCTACGTTTCCCTCAGTGGAGTATTGCTGTTGGTAATAGTTTATTATGGTAGTAAATGGTTGTTGCTGGGAATTCATTGAGTAGAACACATTTAGAATATCTAATAGCTTTTCTGGTCCTGCTAATTGTTGTGTCCGCTTTTTTTTCAGGAACGGAAACTGGTATGATGGCTTTGAATCGCTATCGGCTGCGTCATATGGCGAATAAAGGTAATCGACGTGCCATTCGTGTCGTCAATTTGTTGCAGCGTCCTGACCGTCTGATTGGATTAATTCTTATTGGGAATACCTTTGCTAACATCATTGCTTCTGCCATCGCCACCACTTTAGCGACGGCTTATTTTGGTGATTGGGGGGTGGTAGTTTCGAGCATCGTGCTCGCATTAGTTATCCTAATTTTTGCGGAAACTACTCCGAAAACATGGGCAGCATTGTATCCAGAGCGGGTTGCCTTTCCCGCCTCATTGATTATAAGCTTTTCGTTAAAGTTGTTTTATCCTCTAGTGTGGATAATTAATGGAATCGCCAATGGTTGTCTCAGGTTGTTTAACGTCAGAGTCAGCGAACATGGGGTAGAGACCTTAACCCCTGAAGAATTGCACACTATTGTTAAGGAAGCTTCTGGCACTATTTCATCAAGCTATCAACAGATTTTATTGAGTGTGCTGGATTTGGGACAAATTACAGTCAATGAAGTGATGGTTCCACGGAATCAAATTCAAGGTATCGATATTGATGATGACTGGGAAAATATACTACATAGTATTTATCTCGCTGACCATGACCATATTCCGATCTATCGTGAAACTATTGACAATGTGATTGGGATTTTGGATTTACGTCGTTTGGTAGGATTTTCCACTCCAAATAAATTAAGTAAAGATAAATTGATCCGGCTTACAACCGAAATTTATTATATCCCCGAAGTGACACACCTCAGTCAGCAGTTGCTGAATTTTCGAGAAGAACAAAAGAAGGTAGGCTTGGTAGTCGATGAATATGGTGATATCCAGGGTTTGTTGGCATTACAAGATATACTGGAGGAGATAGTTGGTGAATTCACTTTAGTAGTCGAAGGTAGTAAAGTAATGCCACGCAAGCTTGAAGACGGGAGTTATTTAGTTGACGGTCGTGTTAATGTGCGTGATTTAAATCGCATTACTGGATGGGATCTCAAAATTACTGGTCCAAAAACCCTGAGTGGATTAATCATCAGTCATCTGGACAGTATTCCAATTAGCAATGTCGGTGTGCGAATATCTGGATATCCAATGGAAGTGATGAAAGTGAAAGGGAATGCGATTCGTCTTGTGAAGGTATGGCCAGAACAATGGATTTTTCCCCGAAAAGAAAGCGATTAAGCGGATTTTCTATTTTAGAGTTTATGCTTTGTATTGCATTACTTGCGATTGTCATTGCGATTTCCTTGCCATCATATCGCAGTCTAGTAGTGGATATTCGTTTGCGAAATCTTGCAAATCGCATACACAGTGTGATCAACTTTGCGCGCTTGCGTGCTTTTTCACATGCTGAGAAAATCGTGTTGTGTGGCAGTAGTGACGGATTAAAATGCAATAGTGATTGGCGATTGGGGCGGATTTTAGTGAGAAATTCTAATCGGTTGCTAAAAATTTCCCCACCATTTCCAACAGGCTACCATCTCTTTTGGCGCAGTAGTTTGGGGTGGAACCAAAATTTAAGTTTTATTGCTCAGGGAGTTACTGCGGGTTCTCAAGGTCGATTCATCATCTGTGGGCCACGGGGTCATCAGAGCATCGAGCTAATCATCTTGCGTAGTGGCCGTTTACGCATCAATTATGCTACAGTAAATCCTTTATGTTTTCGGTCCTGAGGAATATAAATGCGAATTATCTTACTGGGTCCCCCAGGTGCTGGGAAAGGAACGCAAGCAGAATTTGTTGCAAAAAAGTTCGGAATACCAAAAATTTCTACGGGTGATATGCTGCGTGCAGCAGTTGCTGCGGCAACTCCTTTGGGTTTGCAAGTTAAAAAAATTATGGATAGCGGCAGTCTGGTTTCCGACGACACCATTATTGCACTGGTGCAGGAACGGATAAAACAGCCTGACTGTGCTCATGGTTTTTTGCTTGACGGTTTTCCGCGAACGACTGCGCAGGCGGATGCCCTCAAAAATCATCTTATTAAAATTGACTACGTGATTGAGATGGACGTTCCTGATCGCGAAATAATACAACGTATGACGGGTAGGCTTGTGCATCCTCGATCTGGGCGAATTTACCATGCAAAAAATCAACCACCTCAAGAGTCTGGTAAAGATGATATTACTGGAGAACCCTTAGTACAACGAGAAGATGATCGTGAAGAAACCGTTCGTGACCGTCTTGCTGTTTATGCCAAACAGACGCAACCTCTCGTGCGCTATTACCAACAATGGGCTTCCAGTAAAGATATTAGCGCTCCACAATACCATCGAATTTCTGGTGTTGGTTCTTTGCCAGTTGTTCGCGAGCGGATTTTTTCTTTGTTTAATTAAATGTGTTATGGGGCTTCTTATAAATATTGTTTCGCCCAACGATTTTGTATCAGATAAAAAATTTGATGATTTGCTTGATACATGAAAATTGTCAGTGATGCGCTTTACAACATTCATAATGTACGTTGTGTTATTCGATTACAAAAGTGGTCGAACAGATGTTCTTGCCAGTGTCGACATGAAAAAGGGTCTGAGTTAGTTGAGGAATTCAACGTTTCTGCAGTCTGCTATTGTGATTTTGCGAGATAGTGCTGTACTTATAGGCTGATTTGGGTGCACTCACCACGGAGGTATTGAGGTCGTATACTATTTTATATAACTTTTTGCATCGGTGTAGATTTTTTGCGGCGTTTGGTTCTTTGTCTGGTCACATAAATTTACTTGTCTCATCGACAAACGCTGCACAACGTTTTACATAAATAATCAGTCGCTTTAAGAGAAGCCGATCATTTTTTTGCAATTTTTGTAGCAAAAAAGATTTAAAATGATAGAATTCGAGTGAATTTTGAAGACATAGGGAGGCTTCATGACAAGTATTATTCGATTATTTGGTTGTATTTTATTCACTAGTGTTGCCACAATCACATTTGCGTCTCAGGATTCAAGCATTATCGGATCTTGGGAAACAGTTGATCATACAACCCACCACATCAGTAGTATTATTAAAATTTGGGAACACCACGGTAAATACTCTGGTAAGGTGGTGAAAACCTTTCCGCAAAATGCTAGCAAAGTCATCAGTGTTTGTCATGCCTGCAAGGGTAAATTTCATAATAAACCTATTCTTGGTATGACCTTATTGTCCGGCTTGGTTTTACAATCACCGGGTAAATACAAACAGGGTCGGATTCTCGATCCAAGATCGGGCAAAGTTTATCATTGTCAGGCGACTTTGACAGCAGGTGGCCAGCAGCTAAAATTACGTGGTTATTTGGGTATCCCATTGTTAGGACAAACAGAAACCTGGTTTAGAATTAAAAGTGAAAAAATATCATCGAAAAATTGATGATTGTAATCGAGTAGCGTTGTATGATCGAGCATGACCTTATATTCTCATTATTCCTGATTTTTGCAGGGGCTGCGTTACTATCGACACTTGCTTTGTTGACACGGCAATCCATGCTTGTTGCTTACATCCTTTTAGGAATTGCTCTCGGGCCTTGGGGATTACGCTTAATTAATAATGACACCATGGTTCACTCCGTCAGTGATGTTGGAATTATTTTTTTATTATTTTTGATTGGCTTAAATCTGCCACCGCAAAAACTAGTGGACATGTTTAAAAGAATAACCTGGGTTGCAGTACTCAGCTCCTCTATATTTGCACTGGTGGGTTTTGGCGTGGCGTATGGGTTTCATTTCAGCCTCACCGAGTGTCTAGTGATCGGTGCGGCGATGATTTTTTCCAGCACAATCATCGGTATCAAGTTGCTGCCGACAACGATTTTGCATCACCAACATACTGGTGAGGTAATGATTAGTGTATTGCTGCTACAGGATTTAATTGCCATAGCAGTGTTACTATTACTGCAGAGTCCAGGTGGCTCTTCCAACAAAATTTGGTACGAAATCGCCCTAATAGTGTTGGCTTTCCCAGCCATATTGCTGTTCGCTTACTTATGCAACCGATTTATCTTAGTGCCATTACTTAGCAAGTTTAATCGTATAAAGGAGTATATGTTCTTACTGGCGATTGGTTGGGCCTTAGGCATGGCCGAGCTTGCCTACAGTTTCCATTTATCGGCAGAAATAGGTGCTTTTATTGCAGGTGTTAGCCTCGCATCCAACCCCGTTTCTGTTTATATTTCCGAAAGCCTTAAGCCGGTGCGTGATTTTTTCCTGGTGTTATTTTTCTTTTCGGTTGGAGCCACGTTTGATTTAAACTTTTTGCCAGTCGTGATTATTCCAAGTCTGATTTTGCTGGTGATTTTGATGATTTTGAAACCATTGACGTATTTTGGATTGTTGAAATGGACTGGTGAAGCGCGTCAGGTTGCCTGGGAAGTTGGTGTTCGGTTAGCGCAAATTAGTGAATTTTCCTTGATCATTGCCTATGTTAGTCTAGAAAGTAATTTAATAGCCAGTCGAGCCGCCTATCTAATTGAGGCAACCACTATTATTTCTTTCATTATCTCGTCTTATTGGGTCGTCATGCGTTATCCAACGCCGGTATCATTGTCAGACCGGATGCGCCGCGATTAAAAATTTATTTGTTGATCGCAACAAACTTTAATTGGTGACTTATCATAGTATAGTATGTTGCGAGTGATACTAAGATAAGATAAGCGAGAATGGCCACTAAAGTAATAAAAAAGGAGTGACCAATGGCCTTGATGGCTATATTAATTTGTCTAGCAATCCAGCGCTTTTTCCATTTTGATAGTTATTCCAAACACTATAATTGGTTTGAATTTTACTTCAAATGGTTTGAAAAACGCTATTGTCATTTTGCGTGGTGGTTAGGTTGGGGTGCTATTGTAGTTATAGTGATCGCCCCTGTGATTGTTTTCGCCATATTTGCCGCAGTGCTATCTTATCTCCTAACGCCAATTGCTTATTTTTTGTTGACGGTACTTGTATTATGGTATGCAATGGATTCGCGGCGTTTGAACGATATTTCTCACAAAAATACTGATATCAAAGTGTTATTGCTGAATACATATCAAAAGTTATTTGCATTGATTTTTTGGGTTGCCTTGGCAGGTCCAACTGGTGTGGTTTTTTATATGCTGGTTACTCATATTCATTACTACCTCAGACACACACGCAACGAAGAAGCGCTGCAGCCATTACTACGAGTAATAGGGAAACTTCATGGTGTGATCGACTGGTTACCGCAGCGACTACTGAGCTTGACTTATGCGCTTGCTGGTCATTTTTCATTAGCATTCAAGTTTTGGTCACAAAATTTTTTGCTAGGTCTTGCCTTACAACAAAAGCAGGTGGTAGAGGGTGCTTTCGTAGCCTTAGGTTTGTCACCAGTCGATAAAGCCGAAAAAAATCATATCGACATTGCTGCCGCCTTAATCGATCGTGGGTTGCTCATATGGCTGGTAGTTTTGGCATTGATTACAATCGCTCGTTGGATTGGCTAAAATCCTAGAATTTGTGAGCATGGTTTCCTTTGCTACACAAAATTCAATCTTTTCAAACTATTGCGCAAATTGGCAGGTATTTGCTTAGCATGGTATTATCTGGCGGAGAAATTTAATTGAGGCAGGTATATAAATGGTTGATCACCCCTTAACATCCCAAGACATTGACCCCGAAGAAACATTGGAATGGAAAGAAGCTCTGAATTCGGTGATAGAGTACGAAGATGTACCCCGCGCAGAATTTATCATTAATCAATTGTTAAATCACGCTGCTAAAAAAGGCGTGACTATTCCCACCGGCAGTCATACCCCTTATATCAATACACTTGATGCATCCGATAGTGAGTTGTTGGCAATAGAAGATGTTGCAATGACAGAACGCTTGACCAATTACATGCGTTGGAATGCACTTATCATGGTGTTACGTGTTGCAAAGCAAAAAGCGGGGATAGGTGGACACATTGGCAGCTATGCCTCAATCGCAACACTTTATGAAGTGGGACTTAATTTTTTCTGGAAAAGCGATGACATGGTGTTGTTTCAAGGTCACTCGGCAGAGGGGATTTATGCACGTGCATTTTTGGAGGGACGGCTTACTGAGGAACATCTGATTAATTTTCGTCAAGAGGCATTTAAAGACGGTATTTCCTCTTATCCACATCCACACCTAATGCCAGAGTTTTGGCAATTTCCGACAGTGTCTCTAGGACTCGGTCCGATCCAAGCAGTTTATCAAGCACAATTTTTGAAATATTTAGAAAATCGCGGTTTAGCTAGTACTAAGCAACGCAAAGTGTGGGCTTTTAGTGGTGATGGTGAAACTGGTGAACCAGAATCCAAAGCAGGTCTGTTGGTTGCAAGTCGTGAAAAACTCGATAACTTGATTTATGTTATCAACTGTAATTTGCAACGTTTAGATGGCCCTGTTTCTGGTAATGGAAAGATTATTCAAGAATTAGAAGGGGTTTTTAAAGGAGCGGGTTGGCGTGTTATTAAAGTCATTTGGGGTAGTGAATGGGAAAAACTATTTCAAAAAGATAAAACGGGGTTATTGCTAAAACGCGTCAACGAAATGGTAGATGGTGATTTTCAAAATTGTTTTGCTGGTGACAACGGTGCGATGCTTCGCAAGCAATTCTTTGGAAAATATCCCGAATTACTTGAACTCGTTGCTAATTTAAGTGACGAGGATTTATGTCAATTAAAACTCGGTGGTCACGATCCACAAAAAGTTTATGCAGCTTATGCTGAAGCTGTAAAAGATTCTGGTGGTAAACCTACGGTAATCTTGTTTCAAACCATTAAAGGTTATGGAATGGGTAAAGAGGGGCAATCACAAAATATTGCACATAATATGGAGGGCCTGAGTGAAGCAGGATTAAAGTCTGTGCGTGATCGTTTCCAGTTACCGTTCAAAGATGAAGAATTAGCAGAGTTGCCGTTTTTCAAACCCGAGCAAGACGCTGATGCTATTAAGTATCTACTTGAAAAACGTAGAAAACTCGGTGGGCCGTTGCCTGCCCGTAACACAGTGTTTGATGCACTGAAAACACCTCAGTTGCAAGTATTTGAGCCGCTGTTGCAAGGCAGCGGAGAGCGCAGTATTTCCACCAGCGCCGCATTTTCACGGATTATGATGATATTGTTAAAAGACAAAAATATTGCTGATCGCATCGTACCTATTGTAGCTGATGAAGCGAGAACGTTGGGTGTGGAGGGCTTATTCCGTCAAATTGGAATTTATGCTGTTGATGGTCAAAAATACACTCCTGAAGATAAGAATAAATTGATTTATTATCGTGAAGATAAAGCTGGACAAGTATTGCAGCAAGGAATCAGCGAAGCTGGTGCAATGTCTTCTTGGATTGCTGCCGGTACCTCATACTCCTTTAACAAGTTACCAATGATACCGTTTTACTTTTATTACGCAATGTTTGGTTTCCAACGCATTGGTGATTTCGTCTGGGCTGCTGGAGATATTCAAGCACACGGATTTTTGTTAGGTGGTTTAGCGGGTAGAACAACTTTAGCGGGTGAGGGGTTACAACATCAGGACCAGCATAATTATCTTATGTTTGGATTTGTCCCAAGCTGCCATTCTTATGATCCAACGTTCGGATATGAATTGGCGGTGATTGTGCAAGATGGTTTGCGCCGCATGTACCAGGAAAAAGAACCAATTTTTTACTACCTCACCATGATGAATGAGGCCTATAAACAACCGGCTATGCCACAAGGTGTCGAAGAGGATATCGTTAAAGGACTCTATTTATTTAAAGGCGTTACTAAAAAAGCTAAGAAACAAGTACAGCTCATTGGTTCAGGCGCTATTTTTAACGAGGTAATTGCTGCAGCCGAAATTCTCGAAAAAAAATATGGAGTTTCAAGTAATATTTGGGGCGCTACCAGCTTTAATTTATTACGACGTGATCTCGAGAGTGTACAGCGTTATAATCGTTTGCATCCGGACAATAAAGCTAAACAAAGCCACGCAGAGATCTGTTTAAATAAATGCAAAGCACCGGTGATTGCCGCAACAGATTATATGAAATTAGTGCCGGAGCAAATTCGCTCAGCGATAAAACAGCCCTATTATGTTTTAGGTACTGATGGTTATGGTCGCAGTGACACCCGTGCACAATTGCGTAATTTCTTTGAAGTAAATGCTAATATGATTGCCTATACCGCACTGGTTGCAATCGCCGAACAAGGTGATTTTTCAAAGGCAGATCTTAAAAAGGCAATTAGAGAGCTTGATATTAACCCAGATCGACTGGATCCCTGGACCGTTTAAGAGGAAAAAAAGTGGCTGACCAAATTAAAAAAGTCCTAGTACCCGACCTCAGTGGTGCTGAAAATGTTGAAGTTATCGAAGTTGCGGTAAAATCAGGCGATAAAATTTCAGAAAATGATTCACTGATTACTCTGGAAGGCGACAAGGCAACCATGGATGTTCCGGCGCCATTTGGTGGTATTGTGGTAGACGTTGAAGTAAAAGTGGGTGATACCGTTTCCGAGGGCAGTGCGGTACTGACGTTGGATGTTGGCTCTGATAGAGCCAATGCAGCGCAGCAGATCAAGTCGCAACCCGACGAGGCTGCCTCTCCTGCACAATTGGTTGAGTCACAAACAGCAGATGCCGATGTGAGTGAGGGCGCTGAGGCTGGAACTGTTACTGAAATCCGCGTTCCTGATCTCGGTGATAGTGAAGCGGTAGATGTCATTGAAGTGGCGGTGAAAGTGGGTGATCGCGTTGATGTCAATGATCCATTGATCACTCTGGAGGGCGATAAGGCTTCTATGGAAGTGCCTTCGACTGTTGCTGGTGAAGTACTTGAGTTAAAACTTAAAGCGGGCGATAAGGCATCCACTAACGATGTCATTGTATTACTAAAAGTAGCAGGTGCTTCTCCTACTGAGCAGACTGCAAAAACGGATATGCCTCGTCCGAGTTCAGCAACTTCCGAATTGCCAGTCACTGAATTGTCTGAAGGTGACAAAATATCACAAGGTTTTGACACATTGGTACACGCTGGCCCAGCAGTGCGACGTATTGCGCGTGAATTTGGAGTGGATTTGACAAAAGTGACTGCCACTGGCCCCAAAAGTCGTATTTTAAAAACGGATGTGCAACAGTTTGTAAAATCACGACTACAGGTTGCCGACGCTAACTCCACGGTGGTCGGTGGGTTTGCTTTGCCGAATGCACCGAAAGTGGATTTTTCAAAGTTTGGTGAAATTGAAACGCAACAATTAACTAAAATTCAAAAAGCTTCTGGCGCTAATTTGAGTCGCAATTGGATTAGTATTCCGCATGTAACACAATTTAACGAAGCAGATATTACGGAACTAGAGTCTTTTCGTAAAAGCCAAAAAGAATATGCGGCACAACAAAACGTTAAATTAACGCCACTGGTTTTTTTGATCAAAGCAGTGATTGCAGCATTGAAAGCATTTCCAAAATTTAATTCATCACTAAGCAGTGATGGCCAGTCCTTAATATTGAAAAAATACTTTCATATTGGTGTTGCAGTTGACACCCCTAACGGTTTGGTGGTGCCAGTAATTCGTGATGCCGATAAAAAAGGACTACTTGAATTGGCGCGAGAACTGGGTGAGGTGAGTGAGAAAGCGCGTACTAAAGGGCTGAGTATGAGCGACATGCAAGGAGGCTGTTTTAGTATTTCTAGTTTAGGAGGTATTGGTGGCACAGCATTTACCCCTATTATTAATGCACCGGAAGTGGCGATTTTGGGTGTATCACGGATGCAGTGGAAACCAATTTGTGATAAGGACGGTGCTAGCAAGACACGCCTAATGCTGCCACTGAGCTTATCTTATGACCATCGCGTCATTGATGGTGCCGTAGGTGCTCGATTTATTGTCTATTTATCAGAACGATTATCCGATATTCGAACCTTGTTGCTATAAAAAGAGGAAATCATGTCAAAAGAAATTAACACACAAGCCGTTGTACTTGGTAGTGGCCCTGGTGGCTATGCTGCTGCTTTTCGATTAGCCGACCTTGGTATCAAAGTTACTTTAATCGAACGCTATGATACTTTGGGTGGTGTTTGTTTAAATGTAGGTTGTATTCCGTCGAAAGCGTTGTTGCATATTGCTCAATTAATTGATGAAGCTGAACATGCCGCTCCATTTGGCATTGAATTTTCGAAACCAAAAATTAATATTGAAAAAGTGCGTGCCTGGAAAGACAGTGTGGTTAAAAAGCTCGTTAGTGGCTTACAAATGATGGCTAAACAGCGCAAAGTCGAAGTAGTGACTGGGTTTGGTAAATTTACTTCACCCAATCAGATCGTGGTTGCAGGTAAAGAAACCGTCACTGTTAATTTTGAACAAGCTGTGATTGCCGCGGGCTCATTGCCGGTAAAATTACCGTTTATTCCTGACGATCCGCGCATTGTTGATTCCACGGGTGCATTGCAACTCGATGACGTAGATACGCACATGTTGGTGCTTGGTGGTGGCATCATCGGATTGGAAATGGCAACTGTTTATCGTGCTTTGGGTGCCAAGATCTCAGTTGTTGAAATGATGGATCAGATTATGGCGGGAGCCGACGCTGATTTAGTGAAAACCTATCACAAGCATATCGAAAAACGTTATGAAAATATTATGCTCAATACCCGTGTCACCGCGGTGGAAGCGAAGCAAGATGGTCTATTTGTAACGTTTGAGGGTGAAAACGCTCCTAAAAAACCGCAAAAATATGGTCGGATTTTGGTTGCTGTAGGTCGCAAGCCCAACGGTCATCTAATCGATGTCGAAAAAGCCGGTGTGAAGGTTGATGAGCGTGGTTTCATCAGTGTTGATAACCAGATGCGTACCAATGTGCCACATATTTATGCCATTGGCGATATCGTGGGTCAGCCGATGTTGGCGCACAAAGCGACTTTTGAGGGACGGTTAGTGGCTGAAGTCATTGCCGGTAAAAAACATTTTAATGATGTACGCTGCATTCCCTCTGTCGCTTATACTGATCCCGAAGTTGCCTGGGTGGGTATTACCGAACATCAAGCGAAAGCACAAGGCATTGAGTATGATAAGGGAGTGTTCCCATGGATGGCGAGTGGACGTGCTTTGGCGCTTAATCGCAGTGAAGGTTTTACTAAACTTATTTTCGACAAAAAGGGTACAGTCATTGGTGGTGGTATCGTTGGTATCTCAGCTGGTGATTTAATCGCCGAAGTTGCCTTGGCAATTGAGATGGGTTGTGATGCTGAAGATATTGCGTTGACTATTCATCCCCATCCGACACTTTCAGAATCAGTAGCACTGGCAACGGAAATGTATGAAGGGACAATTACCGACTTAATTGCTCCTAAAAAGAAAAAATGATTGATTGCTTCGTTGCAGACCATTGTGCCTAGAAAAAGCTAATATAGGTCCCTAAAACTGTAGTAAAAAACGCCATATAATAGAGCTAATCCTGTCAGTATAAAAATTAACCAAAGGATAAATCTCAATGGCGAGAAAGAAAGGAAATCACACGGCTTCCTTCAAAGCAAAAGTGGCGCTGGCAGCGCTGAAAGAGAAACAGACGCATAATCAAATCACCAGTCAATATGAAGTACACGCGACACAAATTAAACGTTGGCGAGATCAAGCCATAGATGCGATAAAAGATTGCTTTACTAAGAAACGTGAACGGAAGCATCTTATTTATTGAGCTAAATGGCTTCTTTATAAAGGTTTTCCTGTATT
>CAWUIH010000045.1:0-13072 GCA_963922495.1 uncultured Coxiellaceae bacterium
CTCTGCCAGTAGTTTTTTATTTTACACTACTGTCTCAAATCTGGGGTCCACTATAGATAGCGTGTATTTTCTTGGTCGTCTAAATTGATGCCAAACATGATAATACGTTTGTTAATTCCGATTTGTGGGGCTGCAATCCCAATACCATCAAGAGCTTTCATGGTTATTTTCATGTCGTTAATGTGTTCAGAAATAACAGGATCAGAAAAGTCCTCTACTTCATCACAACGTTGATTGAGGCGGGGATCACCCATTTTAACAATTGGTTTAGATCTCATTATACGTTTTCCGTGAGTCATACATTAATTTAAATATTAACCTAGAAAAAGCAGTTGGATCATGATTTCTAGCGTACCATCTTGACTCATCTCACTATACAAAAATTCTTCTTGTTACCAAAAGGGCACTTTGATAATTTTTGTTATGCGACCTAAATCAATTTGTTATAATATTTAGTTGAACTCAATTGCTTTTCTAGATAATCATACCACTGTTACTTTAAATTTCAATCGCCATGGATGGTTTCATAAAGCGAGCATCAAGTATTGAAATTGATCCCCACTTTAAATATCGAGGCACTCAGATTGACTTTGTGGGTTAAGGCATCAGTTCCGCCTGTACTCGGAATTGACGGATCTAAGTTGGTGATAGGGTCTAATGTTTTTGAAGGATAATTGTAATAATTGTACTCTATGAATGTGCTAATGGAGTGTGTAAGTTGTATATCTATACCAACACCAAAGGTGATTCCTAATAGTAGGTACTTATTTTCAGCAGAAGAATAGGGGTCATAAGTACGTGAAGGAGTAAATGCTGAACTCATAAAGGTTTTATATTTGTAAACAAGACCTACCAATGAACCACCTAATTTAAAATAGGTTCCCACACTTTTTGCCAAATTTGCGCCAGCCATGAAAGTAAGGTTAAGGTTGTAATTCATTTTGAACGTCTCACTGAAGTCAAAACTGTCCCGTGAAACCGTATTAGTGTCATTTTTTTTGGTTGATACATCACCAAAATTAGTAGTATTCAGGGCTTTATTGGTAAATATTGCCGAATCTATTGCCGCACCAAGAAAAATAGGATTTTGTTTTAAATGGATTTTAAAACCCATCTGAAAGCCGGCATATGAGCCCGATTGAAAATCATAACTCATGAATGGTGTGAAAATAGTTTCATTATGAGTATTGACACCGCTGTAAACACCTTGCATTCGATATAATACATTTGAATATCCACTAAATAATCCTAAGAAAAATAGAAACCGTTTGTTGGGTATGAATAGTTGCGGTTGTGACGGTAGTAGCAATTGATCAAATAATTTAAAATTCAATCCAATTACCACAGAATTAGCGGCAAGACTGGTATTTTGTGACAGCGTATCATTTTGAGAACTGGATGTAATTGAAGGATCAATATCATTGATCGTCGTTAAATTTTGTCGTTTATAGCCATAATGATCATATTCAGTAAATAAGTTTATCCATTTGTTAACGTCATATGAAAATCCCAATCCAACTAGCCAACCCCATAAATGAAGGGTTTGATTGGAATATTTATATGGTAAAGTGTTATTTTCTGAGTTGGCAATGGAATAATATTCGTTAACAAAATTGGTATACGCAGTACCTATGCGAGCATAAATCTCTGAGCGATGCATCAAGCGCCGTCCGATTTTAAATGATAATTCGTATTCGTGCCGAATTCTGAAATAATTATTTATATTAAATGGGATATAATGAGTATTTGCAGCTATGGTATCGTCAATAGATTGAGAGAAGTAAGCTTTGCCTGGATAGGCCTTGCCTGCTAATACGAAGCCAAAGACATAAGGTGCATAATGAGTGTAATCCAAGCCAATTTGGCCGCCAAATGCATTACTTTCTTGAAAGATAGATGATGCCAGTTGTTGATTGGTGCCACCTTCGTAATTTGACGAATAGCTACTATATATGTTGTAGCCAGCAGTGTAGGTTCCCAGAAGGCCGCCTAAATAGAATACCCATGAATTTGCTGGATAAGAATTCCAGCAACGAGTTGTTTCCTTGTTATAATCAAGTATCTTAAAGTTTAAGCCTAAGCGAACTATATTAGAATTGACCTCAACATTTTGTGATAAATGATCGGTTGCGTTGCCAGGTTTGATATCTGGATCAACATTGTTAGTGTCTAGTAAATTATGACGGCCATAAGACACGTGGTCATATTCTGCAAAAACTTCAAACCATCGGCTAAGATCGTACTGAATTCCAGCGCCGAGCAATAACCCCCAGATATATTGTTTGTTGTTTTTTTGATTTGACTTGTTAGATATAGTAACGCTGTTTGATTTTGCGCTAAAAAACGATTGGCGGATATGACCGATATTTGCACCTAGCACAAGATAAGCATGTGTATTTGAAAGAATATCTGTTCCCCAAATGATTCCGATGTTTGAGCTATAATCGAGTCGAAATTCATTTTGAAAGCTCAGTCCATATTCAGTGGGTGGTATGCGATCGTCTATATTTTCAACTATTTTCACCTTCTCGGAATTGGTACTAGCATCCAGTGCTAATCCCAAAAAGTATGGTGCGCGCAGGTGATATCTCAGAGCAACATTAGCCGAAAAAGAGACACCTTGTTGCACACCCGTAGTATTCATAATACTATATCCCAAGCCGGTTTCATTGGAGCCTGCAGTAAAATTGGAATAATAAGTCGCTTGCGTTGCAAAAGGCGCGCTCAATGCGCCGCCACTGATTCCAACAGCGAATAACCAGCGATTAGGGCTGTTCGTATTGCGACTTGTAACAGTTTGATAAATCGAGTGATGTTTTGTTGTGCTTGAATTTGTTGCCGAAAGGGTGGTGCATGGCGAAAGCACAATAAGCAAACTAATTTGAGCAAACTTTTTTTTCATCCTTGAAATCCTACACTTACTTCATTGTGCGAGATGAATAAAACCTCACAAAATAGAATTATAGCAGAATATAAACATGTGATAGAAAATACACTACTTTTGGTGATTTCTTCTTCGTTTAATTTCCTTGCTCTCGATTAGAGAGAAATTTATCATGCATTCAATGACAGGGGGAAGATGTTAGTGAGAATTTTATGTGTTATTGTAACATTATTATTGTCAGTCATTTTATCAGGCTGTATGTCGGATTCAGATTATTTGGGCATTGCACCAAACAAATGGCAAGAGATGAACAATGATCAACAACAACAAATATGGGTAAATCATGATAAAATTGAACGAGTACCATTCCCATTTAAAATCACTTACGACGGCCCCGACATCGTGGTAAGCCTCTCAGGTGGAAAGGCAATGATGCCTCCTTTTATGCAAGCATATCGTTATGTGAAAACGGAATTTACATTGACTCCAGGTAAATGCACTTATGCTAAAATTGATAGTAAGCAAAATAGCAATTCAGTTTCCCTTAAAGTTTGTTATAACGGGCTGGTATTGTTGATAGACCCCAGTCGCTATGATTTAAATAAAAGTCGTGGTACTTTACGTTTGACATATAACCCTGTATGGAAACGCGGATTCACTTATCGCGACATGTCAACTGATGGTTACGTTAGATTATCTAATGTGAATATTTACATTAAAGTGATACCCAAAATAGCGCCTGTTAAAAATGTTGACAATTCTAGCACTTGAAGCATCTACTGAAGCATGTTGTTGTGCCTTGTTTCAAGACGGCAAGACGGTATCTTCCCACTTTGAACTTGCTCCGCGTCGCCATTCTGCCATCATTTTAGATCGTATTGATCGGCTTTTTTTGCATAGCGGTATTAGTAAAGCCGCTGTCCAAGCAGTGGCCTTTGGAAGTGGTCCAGGAAGTTTTATGGGTGTGAGACTGGCAACTGGTGTGGCACAAGGTTTGTCATATGCCTGGGATGTGCCGGTGATTTCGATTTCAACCTTGCAGATTATCGCGCAATCGGCTTATATGGAGTGTAATGTAAAAAAAGTTATTGTCGGTTGGGATGCTCGTATGAACGGTATTTATTGGGGTGTTTATGAAGCTAATAGTGTCAATGATATGGTCGCAGTATCTGGGGATCAGCTCAGTGACCCAAAAGATATTCCCGCTGAACTAATTAATAAGATACCTTTGGTTGGAAATGGTTGGGCAACTTATAAGGATCAATTGCGTGCAAGCAATCACGCTCAATTTAAATTGATTTATCCCGATATGCGGCATATGGGAATGATTTTGCGGCAAAAATTTCAGAATCACGAATTTGTGACCTCAGAACGGGCCGCACCTACTTATCTTCGGAACAACGTCGCCCATAAACCTTAATAATTCCTTAATGTTTTGCTGGTAGACTGGCTTTGTTGACATTAAGGTTTTGTTAAATGAAAAAAAGTCTTCTAATCGGGATATTCCTCGTTACGGGCGTGGTGGCGCTTTCCATTACAGAAGTTGCGGTGGGCAAAGCAGCCGCAACTACTTCCGCGCACTCTAATATGCAGCAAGTAGTTGT
This sequence comes from uncultured Coxiellaceae bacterium, assembly GCA_963922495.1. Taxonomy (GTDB): domain Bacteria; phylum Pseudomonadota; class Gammaproteobacteria; order Coxiellales; family Coxiellaceae; genus CAWUIH01. The sequence continues at coordinate 4,489 of CAWUIH010000045.1, forward strand.
AAGTTTGCAAAATCAAATTCAACAGGTGCAAAAAATCAGTAAGCAGCAAATTGAACAGCAAGCCTTAGCTACTCAAAAACAGATTGTTGCACTGCAAAAAAATACTCAAAAACAAATCACTATTATTCATCAACAACTACAGCAACTCCAGAATCAAATGCAATCCGAAGTGCAACAACTGCAAAAGGAAATTCGTGAAGTGGAAATGATTAAATAAAATTGGTCCTAAAACACTGTGTTGTAGATTTTAAATTTGAATTATCAGCATTGAGAGATTTCAGACTGCCGCTGTTTGAGATAACAATTCATTTCAACTAGCAATTGTTGTTGTTGTGAATCTAAGTTCCGGTTCTGTTGAATATTATCAATATCTGCCAGAGCATTGCAAATTGAATATCGCTGTCGGTGGTGCAAATCAACCGCCTCACTGGTTGCAATTGACATAATATACTGTTGCTGTTTTTGTGGTGGCAGTTTCATAAAGTAATTTCTAGCTATCAATCGTTGTGCTAATTGCCGGTATACGGGGTGATCAAGTGTTTCAACTAAAGCTATTTTTTCATCGAGATTAGCACGATGAAATTTCTCAAATAATTTTTTTTGGTACTCGCTTAGGAAAGAGACATCATATAATGCTGCCTGAGGGTCGAGATTATCTATGACTGGATAAGTCCAATTCAAATGATAATTGCAAATAGCTGAAAACCACTCTATTTTTTCTTTAATTAATGTGATATTACGATTACTTATTTCCTGACGCTCTGTTGTAATTAAATTAAGATAACGTTCTAACGGTGGTAATAAAAAAGGTGGCTCGCTGGGTTTTTTACGAATAATAAAGCAATTTTGTTCGGAAATTTCTTTATCGAGCCTCATCCATAGTGATTGATTTTTATAATGATAGTGTTGACCAAGGTAGATAACAGGAACTATGTAATTTGCTTGCGATCCCAAAATTCCAGACACCATTAATGCATAATAATGCTTTCCGATTTCTGTTGTAAACAGTGTGGGTAATTTTTTTATTCGCTGCATTTCAATATTTTTTCTAAAATACCCTGTTAAGTATTGCCAACTTTGGGAATCTACGGCAAGCTTCCTTGCCAATGCTGCAGTTGCTATGACATCGGTAAGTGCATTGTGCGCCTGACCTTGTGCTAGGTTATTGTTTGCGCAAATATGCTCTAGCCTGAGGCTATCCGGCCATGTGAGAATTTGTGACTTGAATAGTCGATAAAATACTGTAATTGGATATAAATCCATGCGGCGACAACCATTTGCATATTGGTGAGTGTAGGGTTCTAATAAATTGCGAAAGAAGCTAAAACGTAAAAATTCGTCATCAAAACCCAAGGTGTTGTAGCCCAAATTGATCGTTTGCGATTGATTCATTAGAGCATGAATTTTTTTAATTGCCTCGTATTCGGATTCTCCTTGTTGCATCTCATGCATTCCAATACGGTGGGTAATCATAGCTGCTGGTGATGGAATACTTTCGGGATTGAGTTTGATAGTAATTTCGTGACGTTCTAATTCATTGAATGCTAAATCGGTACGTATGGCAGCAAACTGCAACACTTGATCAAAACATTTATTGAGCCCTGTAGTTTCAATATCATAAAATAAATAATGTTCCACAATGTTCCTTGAATTTATTGAAATAACAGTGTTAACTTATGAATCGTTGTAATTGGGCGCACTACATTATTATAAAGTTGTTCAAACTGCTTAATGTCAGATTGTGTGCGCAATAAAAATAGTGGAAAGTGCAGTTCTACGATTAACTTGCCATCGATATAATGTAATGTCTTACGAATGATGCTTGAATATCCTGGCAATTGACTGAGATGAGTTGCGAGTAATTCATCGAGCTGCTTGCGTGTGGGTAAATTGACTGACGGCATTTGTATTTCGTCATCCTCTGCGTCAATGTGGACGGTTACGTCTGTAATATTATCAATATTGTTATTTAGCGTAAGGTGTACCTGATCTCCAATAAAGTGTCCTTCAGAAACGCTGATAAATGAATCAACTTGAATGTGCACATCAATAAAGATGTTATCCCCATGCATTCGGGTGCGTAACTGGTGTACCGCTTTGACGCCATCGACTTTGGAAATCTGTTGTTGGATTTTAGAGAGTGTTTTATCATCGACACTGGCGTCGATAAGTTCACTGAAGCAGCGCCATGCAATTTTAACCCCCATCCATAGAATAATTAAAGCGATGATGATGGCGCCCACAGAATCGAGATAGTGCACTCCCAACAGATCACCTCCCGCAGCAACTAAGACTACGATGGAAGTAAATGCATCGCTGCGATTATGCCAGGCGTTCGAGCGGAGTAAATCAGACTGAATTCGTTTACCTTGCAACAATCCGTACCAGAACAAACCTTCATTCGCTACTATTGACACCAACGCAACAATAACGACCGTTAGGCTCGGTTTCGGTGATGCCAAGCTGAGTATGAGGTGATCAGTAGTGTCATAGCCAATTATTACGGCAACAATAATAAGAATCACCGCAATAATAATAGAACCAATGGTTTCGATTCGTCGATGACCATAGGGATGCTCTTTGTCGGGAAGTTGTGAACCCATACGAGCAGCTACAAGCACCAAACCATCCGTAATTAAATCTGAGAAGGAATGTATTCCGTCTGCGACTAGAGCCTGCGAATGGCCAGTAATTCCAAAAACGATTTTGAGTATAGCCAGTAGTAAATTAATAATTGCATTAATAATAGATACAATGAATACCGTGTGATAACGTTTTTGTTCCGAAATAGTGCTCATCAAAATTAAGTAGCACTTTGTGCAGTTATTTGCAAGTGACTCTGTCTTGCGTGTGAAATCTCTTCACTATTTTTTAGTGTTCATAGGTTGCCAAATAGTACGGATATGGTACCATATTGGCATAGTAATTTTTTAGTATATCAATCAAACGTTTGTATTTTGAAAAATGTTGAAAATCAGTAGATTAGCAGATTATGCCACTTTAATCATGAATGTGCTTGCTGAGCACTCTCAAGATCAACTTAGCGCGACCCAAATAGCCGCCAAAGTTTCTGTCGCGTTACCAACTGTTCGTAAGCTATTGAAAATGCTTAATGAAGCTCAATTAGTACGTTCATTACAGGGTGCCAACGGTGGTTATCAACTAACTACTGATCCCGCAGAAATTTCGGTAGCACGAATCGTAGCCGCGATTGATGGCGCTCCAGCACTCACAGCATGTAATAAAACAATCAGTGACTGTCAGCTGACACCTGTTTGTCAATTGCGCCATAATTGGCAATTGATTAATAAACGAGTGGCCTCGGTGTTGGAAAGTTTTAGTTTAGCCGATATGTCTTCAAGTATTATTGATTCTGATCGAGGAAAATAATGTCGCAGCAAAATCAAATAATTAATCAAGCAGTAAATAAAACCTACGAACATGGATTCGTAACCGATATTGAGGCAGATATTATTCCTGCAGGTTTAAATGAAGATGTCGTGCGATTAATCTCTGCTAAAAAAAATGAGCCGGAATTTATGTTGCAATGGCGTTTGAAGTCCTATCTTCATTGGAAAACTTTGCAAGTGCCGCAATGGGCGCATCTACGTATTGAACCGATTGATTTTCAGAAAATTAGTTATTATGCAGCACCGAAACAAAAAAAGAAATTAAATAGCTTGGATGAAGTTGATCCCAAGTTATTAGAAACTTACAACAAATTGGGTATTCCGTTGTACGAGCAGCAGCGACTGGCGGGTGTTGCAGTTGATGCGGTATTTGATAGTGTTTCGGTAGCTACAACATTTAAAGCAAAACTTGCAGAGGCCGGTGTTATTTTTTGTCCTTTTTCCGAGGCGGTTGAAAAGTACCCTGAGCTTGTCGAACGATACTTGGGAACCGTTGTGCCATATCGTGATAATTTTTTCGCAGCATTGAATTCGGCGGTATTTAGTGACGGTTCTTTTGTGTATATTCCAAAAGGTGTGCGCTGTCCGATGGAGCTGTCGACATATTTTCGTATTAATGCCGCGAATACAGGTCAGTTTGAACGCACTCTGATTATTGCTGATGAGAGCAGTTATGTCAGTTATTTAGAAGGTTGTACTGCACCGATGCGTGATGAAAATCAACTGCATGCGGCAGTGGTGGAGCTCATAGCATTGGATAATGCACAGATTAAATATTCAACCGTGCAGAACTGGTATCCTGGTGACGAAGAAGGTAAGGGTGGAATTTATAACTTTGTTACCAAGCGCGGTGCATGTAACGGCGTGAATTCAAAAATTTCATGGACACAAATAGAAACCGGCTCAGCGATTACCTGGAAATATCCCAGTGTCATTTTGAGAGGTGACCATTCAGTGGGGGAATTTTATTCTGTGGCACTGACTAATAACTTTCAACAAGCAGATACAGGCACGAAAATGGTACATATTGGTAATAATACTCGCAGTACGATCATTTCAAAAGGCATTGCAGCAGGTAAGAGTCAAAATAGCTATCGAGGTTTGGTGCGTACGCTGCCCACTGCAATTAAAGCACGTAATTATAGCCAGTGTGATTCGTTGCTATTGGGCGATTTATGTGGTGCGCATACATTTCCCTATATTGAAGCTAAAAATGCTTCAGCACAGATAGAACATGAAGCGACTACCTCTAAAATCAGTGACGATCAGTTATTTTACTGTCGTCAGCGAGGCATTAATGAAGAGGATGCTGTGTCCATGATTGTAAATGGATTTTGTAAAGAGGTATTTCAAAAATTACCGATGGAATTTGCCGTTGAGGCACAAAAATTAATGGAGGTTAGTTTGGAAGCTGCGGTAGGTTAGGAATATTAATAAAGAGTCATAAATATGCTACAAATAAAAGATTTACATGCAAAAGTTGAAAATAATCAAATCCTTTGCGGTGTTGATTTAACAATTAATGCTGGAGAGGTGCATGCCATTATGGGGCCGAATGGTTCCGGTAAGAGTACACTTTCATCGGTGCTTGCAGGTCGTGACGAATATACCGTTACAGCTGGTGAGGTGCTTTACCAAGGCAATGATTTATTGTCGCTAGAGCCAGAAGAGCGTGCAGCCCAAGGTTTGTTTCTTGCCTTTCAATATCCAGTTGAAATTCCAGGGGTTAATAATCTGTATTTCTTGAAAACCGCAGTTAATAGTATCAGAAAACAGCTTGGTGAAGAAGAATTAGATGCGATGGATTTAATGGCACTGGTCAAAGAAAAGATCGCATTAGTCGGTATGGATGATAAATTTTTAAAGCGCTCTGTCAATGAAGGTTTTTCTGGCGGTGAAAAAAAACGGAATGAAATTTTACAAATGCTAATGCTAGAGCCAAAATTAGCTATTTTAGACGAAACTGACTCGGGACTTGATATTGATGCATTGCAAACTGTCGCTGCAGGAGTGAATAGCTCACGTGATCATGGTCGCAGTATTTTAATGGTGACACATTATCAGCGGCTACTGGATTATATTAAACCTGATTTTATCCATGTCATGATGAAAGGGCGTATCGTGATGTCGGGTGACCAAAGTCTTGCATTGAAGCTTGAGGAAAAAGGTTATGGGTGGGTAGCAGATGAAGTGAAAGAAAAACGATGAGGCAAGCAGTGAAAAAAATGTGGGGTGAGGATTTTTTGTTGAATTTGCAACAGCAAAAAATCACTTCTCTAACACCGTGGCGCAAACAACGATTGCATGATTTTCTACGGCAAGGCCTACCAACACGTCGGGATGAAGCCTGGAAGTATGCTGATTTTTCAAAGTTCAAAAATAACTTTTTTAATTGGGGTCAATTATGCGACACTGATTTATTTGATAAAACGCTGGATGCTTATTATCTAGTATTTGTAAATGGTATTCTTAATGAAGAGTTATCTGATATAAATCGATTACCTAGAGGTGTGACGTTCAGCGATGATGTTCAGTTAACTTCTAATCAGTTAGTCATCCCGCAAAAATTTGAAACTCCATTTCAAATCCTAAATGATGCACTGTTCAATACTATTGTTAATATTAATGTTGCTAAAGATGTTACTATTCAAAAACCAATTCAAATTGTCCACATTGCCGATGGTTCTACAGACTCAATTATGACGCAAACACGTTGTGCGATAGCGCTTGAGACTGGTGCTACGGCGACAGTCTTTCAAGATTATGTTGGGTGTGATGAGATCAATTATTTTAATAACATAGTCACCACAGTGAGTTTGGCAGAAGGCTCAACGCTCAATTTATATAAATTACAACGTGAAGGTCAGCAAGCAACACATATTGCTAACACCATTGTGATACAAAATAAAAATAGTCAATTCAATAGTTATTACTTGCAACTGGGTGCTAAACTTAGTCGAGACGATTTAAATATCGCATTAAACGGTGTTGGTGCAAGTTGTCAGTTATATGGTTTTTATGCTGCTAAATATTCTCAATATATCGATAATCACAGTTGTATTTCTCATGAGGCACCGTATTGTCACAGTAAACAAAATTATAGAGGTATCGTTGCTGACAAAGCGTCAACCGTTTTTAATGGAAAAGTATTTGTAGCTGAGGGAGCAAAACAGACCTCGGCAGAGCAAAACAATAAAAATTTATTATTGTCTAAATATTCTCAGGCCAACACTAAGCCTGAACTAGAAATTTATAATGATGATGTAAAATGTAGTCATGGTGCGACCGTTGGTCAACTAGATACTGATACTTTATTTTATTTACAAAGTCGCGGCATTAATAAACGACAAGCACAGCAGTTATTGGCCGCTGCTTTTGCTTACCATATTATTGATGCGTTTCCTTCCAATGTCATTCAGGCTCAATTTCAGCATCATTTGAAGGTGAATTTCCCCGGGGGTGCTATTAATGATTAGTGAAGAGCGTAGTAATTTCCCGCTACTCGTAAATAATCAGATTGCTTATTTAGATAGTGGAGCAACCTCACAAAAACCTCAGTCTGTGATTGATGCAATTTCACAATTTTACCAGCATGAAAATGCGAATGTACATCGTGGTGTTTATCGATTGAGTGCTTTAGCAACTCATCATTTTGAATCAGTACGCAAAAAAGTACAGCAATTTATTCATGCTGCTTCCGAAAAAGAAATTATTTTTACCAAAGGAACCACTGATGCAATTAATTTGGTTGCCAGTAGTTTTGGTGAAATGCGAATCAAATCTGGTGATGAGATTGTTATTACCGCGATGGAGCATCATTCAAATATCGTGCCTTGGCAGTTGTTATGTGAAAGAATAGGTGCAAAACTCCAGGTTATTCCAGTTGCAGATGATGGTACATTAAATCTCGACAACTACCAAAACATGTTATCTGAAAAAACACGGTTAGTGGCATTAATTCATGTTTCTAACGTCTTGGGAACGATTAACCCAGTTAAACAAATGATTCAAACTGCACATGCCAAAAATATTCCGGTATTACTTGATGGTGCTCAGGCAGTTGCCCATTTACCTGTGGATGTTATGGAACTCGATTGTGATTTTTATACCTTTTCTGCTCATAAATTATATGGATCTACTGGTGTGGGCGTGCTATACGGTAAAAAACAGTGGTTACAATCTATGCCGCCTTACCAAGCTGGTGGCGATATGATACGCAGCGTGACATTTGAAAAGACCACCTTCAATGAACTTCCCTATAAATTTGAAGCTGGTACACCTAACATAGCAGGTGTGATTGCTTTGGGTGCAGCAATAGATTATGTGGCATCAGTCGGTTTTGAGAATATTATTACCCATGAGCAGCACTTATTAGCATATACTACCGAGAAATTAGCTCAGATTCCTAATTTAACAATCATTGGCAATGCAGCACAAAAAATTGGTGTTGTTTCTTTTGTGTTAGACCAAGTGCATGCACATGATATTGGTACAATCTTAGATAACGAAAACGTTGCTATTCGTGTTGGCCATCACTGTGCAATGCCACTCATGGAGCGATTTAAAGTGGCCGCAACTGCACGAGTTTCTTTAGGTATTTATAACAATATTCAGGATATTGATCGTTTAATCCAAGCGCTAGAAAAAGTCATTGCAATATTTTCTACAGGTGGGGCGTTAAAATGAGTAATTTACAAGAGTTGTATCAACAATTGATTATTGATCATGGACGGAGCCCGAGAAATTTTGGTGCATTACTTGGCTGTAATCACCAGCATGAAGGTTTCAATCCTCTATGTGGCGATCGTATTACTGTTTTTGTCAATCGTGATAGCGATACAATTAAAGAAATCAAATTTACCGGCAGTGGTTGTGCCATATCCATGGCTTCGGCATCGTTGATGTCACAATTCATTCGCGGAAAAACTGAACAAGATATTAGGTCATTATTTCAAATTTTTCATAATTTGGTGATGGGCAAACAACATGATGCACCAGAACTAGGGAAATTAGCTGCTCTAGCTGGAGTTGCCGCTTATCCTATGCGAGTGAAGTGCGCAACGTTATGCTGGCATACTTTATTTGCAGCATTAAATAATTCAAATGAAACCGTGAGTACTGAAAATGCCTGAAGCTAATATTATTCGATTAACTCCAAAGGCGGAACAACATAT
>CAWUIH010000046.1:0-12739 GCA_963922495.1 uncultured Coxiellaceae bacterium
TGGGTTAACCGTATTGTACAAAATTATTGCGTTCCACGCAAAGACGCGAAGAGCCTAAATTTTTCACATTCTTGGCTAATGAGAAAGGCATAGTCAACGTTGCTGCTCTGAATGCCCTGAAAAAATAGAATAAAATCATAAAGTCGTGGAGCAGTGTCGGATTATGACACGAACCTTAACACTGGGCCCGAAAGAGCCAAAAATAGGGGTTTTTGAATTACTCTTGCCAGTTACGGGCCAATTTTTTAAAATTTAATCATTTTAAATCAACTGGTTAAGTCAATTTGGTGCCACTTTTAGGGAAGATATACCCGCGGAATCTAGTTAGTCAACAAAGCCCAGTGTTAATAACATGCCATATGTTTTATAAGCAAATTAAACCTTAACAACAGAATTCATGCAATTATCTGTTTTTTGACGTACAATACCCGACTATCGATACAGAATGGAGTCCACTTTCGGTGTTTTATGTTATACCACATGATGCAGTCAAAAATATCATCAACTCTCAACGTGATGAAATATATAAAACAATAAAACAAGCCTATCTACTACACGAATCAGGTGAAACTGTATGCCCCAGCAGCTATTTCTTAAGATATCCTTACAAACCTGACCAGCGTATTATTGCCTTACCCTCTCACATTGACGCACATATTAACCGCTCTGGTATCAAATGGATAGGCAGCAACCCAAACAATGTTAAAGCTGGAAAGCCTCGAGCTTCAGCTGTGTTTATTCTCAATGACGGCATCAGCAAATACCCGCTGGCTTGCATTGAAAGCTCGATCATTAGCGCCACGCGAACAGCTTACTCTGCTGTATTAGCCGCCCACACCATTAACCAATCCCATCATGCAAAATCGATAGGCTTTGTAGGCTCAGGCCCAATTGCAGAAAGCATCTTAACAGCATTCTCAAATTTAAATTGGACGTTTGAACAAATAAATGTTTTCGACCTTAATAAATCAAGAGAGACAACATTTAAACTAAAAGCATATAAAAAATTTCCAAACACCGCTCACATCCACTCACTAGAAACTAATGAACTCATTGATCAATCAGAGATTATCTGTTTTGCAACCACCGCCCTGACACCGCACATTAACCACCCATTATTAGCTTGTGGCAACAAAACTATCTTACACATTTCACTTCGTGATATTGCCCCCGAAACCATCATCAATGCAAACAATATCGTTGATGACTATCAACATATATTACAAGCGAAAACATCGCTCGATTTGGCATCGTCAATTCAATCACCTGAGTCTTTCATCAACAGCACGCTAGGGGCAATGATTAGCATGCAAGTAAAACTTGACCCCACCAAATCAACTATATTCTCTCCCATGGGGCTTGGCATACTTGATTTAGCACTTGCGAATTTTGTGTATGAGGCTGCGCTAGCCAATCAATCTGCTATCCCTATCCCCAACTTCTTTGGTGGCGAAAGTACTATAACAGAGGAAGCAACTCAATGATTGAAGCTATTAGCGATGCACTAAAACAAGTTCTTTACCGCTATTGGCGCTTCAAAGATAATGCTTATTTCAACATTCTTGAGCAGATATACCGGAAGGACAATGAACTACTTCCCAATTTTATTGGCGTACCTGATGCTGGAGGTTACCTAATTCCAAACTTCTCCAACCCATCACTCAAATCCTATCAGGGAAAAGAAATCGCTTTCATCAATAGTTACCAATTTGCAATTTACTGGCTATCTGGCGTCAGCGCTCGCGCAATGGGTGATGCTGCCGATGGCCAATATCATTTTGTACTTTCTCAACTTAACCTTAAAATACCTATCACATTAACGTTAGATAAACTGGATAACTATATTAATATCACTTCAATAAACACTAAAGAAACCGTGAGCAAAGCCACACACCTAAAAGGTTGCTTCCTACCATATGCATTTATTGAAGCTGAACTAAAACACCTCCTCAACCAGCACTTAATACAACACCTCCAACTAACACCTACCGGTGCAAGTATAGTATGAGTAACATATCGCAATTAAAGATTATTTTTCTTTTCCCTGGACAAGGTCATCAATACAGCAATATGACCAAAGATCTATACAAAGCGAATTCAACATTCAATTACCACATGAATCAATGCTTTCAAATTTTAAAAAATCAACACCAGATTGATCTAGCACCTATCCTCTACCCAATTAAACAAGAAGACAACACCATACACCAAATAATTTTCAGCACCATTAGTATATTTTGCGTCGAATTTTCACTTGCCCAAGTATTAATATCTAGAAACATTAACCCTAGCATCATGCTTGGCAACAGCCTAGGTGAATATACTGCCGCCTGCATCAGCGGCGTCTTAACTTTAGCAGACGCCATCCACATGGCAGTTATACGATCTAGCCTGATGGCTAAACTACCACCAGGCAAAATGGTTGGAGCCTCTCTTAGTGCTGATGAGGTCAAACATCTACTACCAGCTAACATATCAATTGCTGCCGACCTTGGAGATTCTTGCATATTATCCGGCCCAGATGCTGCTATATCAGAGCTGCAGAAAACACTAACACAGCAGAAAGTTTTCACTCACCCTCTAAATATAGACTGCCCAGGTCACTCAACAACGATAAATCAATTTCTTCCTGAGTTTGTTGATAACTGCAGAGAAATACATTTACAGCCACCTACGATTCCCTTCTTCTCAAATATCACTGGTGACTATATATCATCCCAACAGGCACAAGATATCTACTATTGGGCATCTCAGATGCAACAAACTGTACAACTTGCAAAAAGCTGCCGCCAACTGCTGTCAATAAGCAACGCCATTTTTCTTGAAATTGGACCAGGCAATTCTCTATGCTTGCTGCTATCTCAGCTAGCACCCCAAAACAACAAAATAACCCTACTAAACCTAATTCAAAATAGTAAGCGACAACACAATGATGTAGAATACTTTGACAGAAAACTCAAACAACTAACCACTCAATCTGAATCAAGGATAGAAGGATGAGCATAAGAAAAATAGGCATCATCGGAGCTGGCATTATGGGACGAGGTATTGCACTCGATTTTGCCTCTAATGGCTTCGAAATCAGTCTTCACGACATTAACAGTAAAGCATTAGAATCCGCCAAAATTACCATCAAAGATGACTTACGCGAAATTCTATTTTTCAAACAATCATTAGCCATCACTCAATTTGAAGCATTAAAAATTAGCTACCATACAGATTATCAAGCATTAGCGGATGCTGATTTCATCATTGAAAATATCGACGAATGCGAAAAAACAAAAAAAATGCTACTCAAAAACATTCAGCCTTTTTGTAATAGCAATACCATTATTGCTGCCAACACCAGCTGCATTCCAATTACCGAGCTAGCATCTCATTACCAATATCCTGAAAATATTATTGGTACGCACTTTATGAACCCAGCCCCATTACAAAAGCTGGTAGAAATTATCCGCGGTTACTTCACAAGTGACAGCACCCTAGAAACTGCAATTGAGTTAATTTCTTCAATTGGTAAATCCCATGTTATTGTCAATGACTCACCTGGCTTCATCTCCAATCGACTGTCCCATCTTTTGATGAATGAAGCTGCTTTTTTAGTCAATGAAAACATTGCCAACGCTAAAGACATAGACAAACTCTTTAAGGAAGGCTATGGACACAAAATGGGTCCCCTTGAAACTGCTGATCTTATAGGTCTAGATACTGTTGTAAAATCACTGAAAGTGCTATTTGACCAACTTCAAGACCCTAAGTTTAGGTGCTGCCCCCTATTAAAAAAAATGGTAGCTGCAGGAAAACTGGGAAGAAAATCTGGCGAAGGGTTCTATCAATATATATATGGATAACACATGGATGCACCTAAAATTAAAGCCGTTGTATGGGACCTCGACAATACCATATGGAATGGCATATTGCTTGAAAACGACAAGCTATCTCTAAAGAAGGATATTGTCGACACTATCATTACGCTCGATAAGCGAGGCATATTACAATCTATCGTCAGCAAAAATGATTACACTGCTGCAATCGATAAACTAAAGCAATTTCAACTTGATAAATACTTCCTTTACCCACAAATACACTGGGGAGCAAAATCAACATCAGTAAAGACTATTGCTGACAAATTAAATCTCGCCCTCAACACATTTGCCTTTATCGATGATAGTCAATTTGAACTTTCCGAGGTAAAAACAACGCTTCCAGAAGTTACTTGTATTCTTGCAGAGGAACATCTAGCAGTTCTTGAAAATCCCCGATTTATACCAAGATTTATTACAAACGACTCTAAGAATCGAAGGCGTTTATACCAAGCTGATGAAGTCAGAAACAGAATAGAAGCCAATTTTTCAGACCCAAAAGAGAGTTTTCTCTCATCACTTAATATGGAGTTCACCATATCTGAAGCTAGCGAAAATGACTTACAAAGGGCAGTCGAATTAACAGAAAGGACTAATCAACTTAATTCCACGGGAAAAATATACAGCTACAAAGAACTCCTGTCTTGCATCAATTCAGGAGATTACAAAGTCTACATCTGCGATTTGAATGACAAGTTTGGCAGCTATGGTAAAATTGGCCTTGCTGTCGTTAAAACCACTACGAATGTCGACTATCTCGAATTATTGCTAATGTCATGCCGAGTAATGTCAAGAGGTGTTGGCACAGTGTTACTATCTTACATCCTGAATAACGCCAAGTTAAAATCAAAAACCGTTGAGACGGTATTTCACGAAACGGGAAAGAATGAGCTTATGTACATTACTTTAAAGTTCGCCAACTTTAAAGAAAAAGAAAGCACTACCAGCTCAAAGAAGCTATTATACAACGATCTTTCTTACATACATGACTACCCTAATTACATCACTCTAACAACTGATATAGGAGAGACTATTTATGCCACATAAACAAAAAATAAGAGACTTCATCACATCAAATATGACAACATTTGGTGACGACATTGAACTCAAAGACTGTGATAATTTTTTCAAGTTAGGCTTCTTAACATCGCTATTTGCCATGAAACTCATACGGTTTGTCGAAAAAGAATTTAACATCATAGTTGAACCGGAAGAAATGAATCTTGATAATTTTAGCAGCATCAATAACATCTCCCAGCTGATTACAAACAAACAATCTTAGTAAGGCAGCCATATGACACAAAAAATCTATACAACCAAAACACAACAACCACCTGATGAGTTTGATTGGAGCAGCTACTTTAACGACAAGCAACCACAAAAAAACGTCAACAATACCAGTATGACACCTCTTGAAAAGCGCATAAGGGAGCATCTCAAAGCAGACCGTTTCGAAATAAGTCTAGTATTAACCAAAACAATGCGCGCTCTATTGAAACATACCCCCATCCCAGACAATCCCTCAATAGTAGAGCTTGGCGCGGCAACAGGTTTTTTAACTCGCTGGCTGATTGATGAATATGGCGGCAATGGACTATTGATTGACAATAATGAAAATGCAAAACAACAATTCACTAACCTTAAAGCAAATGATTACTACCAGATAGAATATATCCAAACCGATTTTTTCAACCTAAGTCTAGATTCAAAATTTGACATCGCAGGAAGTTTCGGTTTGATAGAGCATTTTACTGACAAATCAGATGTCATGCATGCGCATGCAAAATTTGTAAAACCAGGAGGTTTTCTAATAATTCTCGCCCCCCTAGACACTCGCCTCAGTAGAGTTTATTGGGAAGTACACGAAGAACTCAACCTAGGTTATCGAGAGTTATTGACCGAAAAAGCATTCAAAGAAATTTTTCAACATTGCCAAGACTTCAAACTAATCACTACTGAAAAAAGTTACGGTTATGCTTACGACTTTATTGCCGGCGTTGCACAACATCAACTGGAACCATCATGCTAGACCATCAACGAAAAATTCAACAACAAGCGGAAATATACGCACAAACATACCTTCGGCCACAAGCTCAAGATTTTGACATATCTGCAACACTACCAATTAACATCATAAAGAGTTTAGCCAAACATGGCTATCTTGGCGCTACAATCTCCAAAACCTATGGAGGCCTTGAACTTGATCCAATCAGTTATGGCTTTCTCACCGAAGAAATTGGCAAGGCCTGTTGCTCAACACGATCATTACTAACCGTCCATACCTCACTTGTTGCAGAAGCCATTTCGCGTTGTGGCACCAAACCTCAAAAACTTCGCTGGCTGCCAAAACTTGCGGATGGCACTACTATAGCAGCATTCGCACTCTCAGAAGCAAATGCCGGATCAGACGCTCAATCGCTCTCTTGCAGCTACACGGTATCAGACAATAACTTTCTGATTACAGGCACCAAACATTGGGTTACGTTTGGAAGCATTGCAGATATTGCTTTAGTCTTCGCTCGTAATGGTGACACCATCAGCGCTTTCATCATAGAACTAAACTCACCAAACATAAAACGTACCTCCATCAATGACATGACTGTCAATAAAGCATCACACCTTGCAGAGTTGCACTTTGACCAAGTTATTGTTCCGCGAGAAAATTTATTAGCAGTAGAAGGTGCTGGCTTTAGTTATGTTGCTAATACCGCCCTCGATAATGGCCGCTATAGCATTGCCTGGGCAGGCGTTGCCATCACACATGAGTGTCTAGACATTATGGTAAGCCATGCCAACCAACGTCATCAATTTGGTAAAAAACTCGCCGAATTTCAGCTGATTCAGCAAATGATTGCTGACACTAAAACACAACTAGAAGCAGCAAAGGCACTGTGTATTCAAGCTGGCACCCACCGGTCTGATCACCATGAGCAAGCATCACTCCACACCAACATAGCCAAATTGTTCTCATCACAAGCTGCAGTTAAAGCTGCCAATAACGTATTACAAGTTTTAGGTGCTCGGGGGCTATGCTCACATCACCCTGCTCAACGTTTATATCGTGAGGCAAAGCTGTTAGAAATCATAGAAGGATCCACGCAACTACAGCAACAGCTCATAGCACTTGAAACACTGCCTTTGCACAATAAAATTTACCACCAACAACAAACCCCTCAACCAAACCATGTAAAGGAACCACTATCATGATCACTTATATTCAGCATAAATTGCGCCAATTCACTTATCATTATAAAACTTTCCCAGAAAACCCTTATTTTAAAGTGTTCGATATCATGTATCAATTAGACCCCTCACCTTGGCCTAACATCATCAAGCTTAATGAAGATGACGCGTACATTCATGCATCATTCCTAGCACCAGAAAGTCAAACATTTTATGGGAGAGAAATTGCCTATTTCTCTGCTTACAAACTTTCAATATTTTGGCTTCCCGGCGCAACACATAGTGGGCAAGGTAACGGTAAACAAGGCAACTATCCTGTAAGAATCGAAGGTGCTTCACTTAAAAAAGCGATCATCGCTCATATTGATAAAAACAGTCAAAGCACAACGATTACTCGCGCCCATTACGCAACCAAGCAAGATCAGGCCATCCAGCAATTATCAGGTGGCTTTGTTATTTATAAAGCAATCGAAGTAGAACTAAAGGCTCTGATCATCCACTGGTTGAAGCACAGCAAACATGTTGATCAACCCAGTGGTGCAACAATACTTGCTAGTGCAGCCAAATTACCCTCTAATGAAATTGCTACATTGATAGAAACTTATGAAACAACTTGTTCTTAATAAACTGTCTTACGACATTGAAAATACCTTAGTAAAGTTCGAAGAATTTATTACAACCTTTTCGAGTAAACGTTACGGCTTGATTGGTGAAAATGGCATAGGAAAATCCACCCTGCTAAAGTTAATGACCGGAGAAATCCAACCTCACTCAGGTTCCCTACAATGCACAGGCAATATACTTTTTATGCCACAACATTATAGAGCGGAGGACACAGAAACCGTAGCAGCAGCACTTGGCATCGACGCGATATTAGATGCTCTATCTAAAGTAGCTAATGGGGACGTGAACCCAGAGAACTTTGATATTATTGGTAGCGAATGGGATATACAAGATAAGACAGCGCAACTCTTAAATCAATTTGACTTAGGCCACATTCAGACAAATACTCTTTTTAAAGAGCTGAGTGGCGGCCAACAAACCAAAATTCTAATTATCAAAGCCATACTATCCACCGCTGATTTCATCTTATTTGATGAACCAACTAACAATCTCGACTCACACTCAAGAGAATTACTTTATGAATTCATAAAAAACACAAAAAAAGGCATAATCATCGTTAGTCATGACAGAACACTGCTTAACTTAATGGATGAAATCATTGAGCTAACTGGCAAAGGCTTAACTCGACATACCGGCAATTACCAACACTTTCAGGAACAAAAACAACTATCCAACCAAGCCCTACAACACCAACTTGATACAGCTAAAAAAACTATTAAAAAAGCCAAACGTGCTGTGCAAGAAAATCGAGAAAAATTTGAACGAAGGAAGAGTAAAGGCGTTAAAGCCGCTCGCAGCGGTAACATGGATAAACAAACCGCGCTTTCCAAGAAGGGTCGCAGCGAAAAAACAGCCTCAAGAATGTCCACACTTGAAGATCGATTAATCGAAAATGCAGAAGCATTTCTCACACAAGCGAAGTCTCAAATTGAATTTCCCCATGAACTCAATATAGATCTCTCTAGCACACATGTACCCAATGGAAAGGTTGTTGTCAGTATTGAAGATCTTAAGTTCCGTTATTCTCAATCAAGCAACCCAATAATTAACAAATTCAACCTTAAGATTGTTGGTCCTGAACGGCTGGGCTTGACAGGAAAAAATGGCTCAGGCAAAACCACATTCGTGAAATTACTTTGTGGCAAACTAAAGCCAACAAGTGGCAACATTGAAATTGGCGTCAAACATGTGAGTTACCTTGATCAGCATGTACGAGACCTTGTTGAAGATAAGACGCTACTGGAAAACTTCCAACAATTTAACCCCGATGCCACTACAGAAGAAGCTCACCGTGCTCTAGCAGCATTCAAGTTTCGTAACAAGCAAGCAAAAAAGATTGTAAGCAACCTCAGTGGGGGTCAGAAAGTGCGTGCGGGACTTGCATGTATGCTACTATCTAAAACCCCCCCTCAACTTATTATTCTTGATGAGCCCACAAATCACCTTGATATAAAAAGCATTGAATGCATCGAATCAGCCCTTCGAGATTACGAGGGAGCAGTTATTGTCATAACTCACGACAATTCATTCTTAGAAAATATAGGTGTCAACAGAACAATTAACTTCAGCAGCTGATAATTTAGGCGCTCACAGACACGCAACTTAATGTATCATCATCTGATTTAGTCTGATAGGCTTGAGCTTTAGATGAAGTCGGCAGCTCGTCAAGACGCCTCCGACAATAAAAGCAGACATATAAGCAAGGTTAATACCCTCCAACCCCAAGTGATAAACAAAGCACATAATATATGCAAGTGGCAGTGCAAGCAGCAACGTTGCCAAATTTAAAGCCATCGGCAACCACATATCATGTAGCCCACGCAACAAACCAACTTGTACATTTCGAATTGCATCCGCCATCTGGCTCACCGCAGAAATCATCAACATTAATATAGCAAGTGACAAAAACTGACCACCCACCTGGGAAAGCTGGGTAAATAATCCAATTATGAACTTTGGAGCAGCAATATAGATAGCACAAATAAACGCCATACAGCCAACGATAATAACAAAGCATGTTGCACAAATGGCCTGTATGTTTTTAGTATTTTCCTGACCAATTGCCTGACCGATAAGTATCGCTCCACTTTGACCAATACCCATAGGAAGCATTAACACCAATACCATGCACTGCAAAATAATTTGCTGAACACTCAAAGCTTGAACACCAATCCAGCCTACCATAATATTAATAATAGAAAAAACCACCAACTCACCAGAAATTTGGATTGTAATTGGCACACCGAGTTTGCGAATCATCGCCATCTCTTGTTTGCAAATGTAATTTTTAAAATTAAACAGTTTAAACATTTTAAAATGGGATGGAATCCCTAAATAAACTATGACACCAACCAGCATCAACCAGCTAGAAATCGTAATCGCATATGCCCAGCCAATCATGCCAAGCTTTGGTAAACCTAAAAAGCCATGCAACAAACTCAGACCTAAAAATACGGTTAACCCTAATGACATAGCACTCCAAATAAACACTAAACGTTGCTTACGAGATGCTAAGCACAATTGATGCAAGTTCATCATTAATAAACTTGGCAATATACCCCACGCAAAAGCATGGATATATGACTTCACATAAGGAATCAATACCACCGGCTGTTTAAATAAACTGAGAAAAAATGCAATCTTCCACAATAATGTAAAGACAAGCATTGCTATCACTGCAGTCACCAAAAACGCATTACGAAGCAAAATTCCAATCCTTTCATACTCCTGCGAGCCAAAATATCTTGACGCAATAATACCAACTGAAATGATCGGCGACATAGCAATCACCATCACTGTATTCAACATTGCTGTAATCAAAGCGCCTGCCGCAAGCTGCAAATGCCCCAAACGCGCAATCAAAACCATTCCGATCATGTTGATTAATATATAAAAAAGACGCACCAAAATCATCGGTATAGCCAGTTTAGATATACACTTCGCTGACTCAATATTAGCTAGCTTTAACACCTCAACTCCTTTTAATTTATCTTATGATATGGCGTACCACTATAACGACCATCACTACTTATTAGACTCGCAGCTTTTTCATCCATTTCAACTTCGTCAAACACTCTGTTTGTGTTATAGCCCAAACGTTTTCTATGCATCTTCATAAACATACCACCAAGTGGAGCCAGTAGCCGCTTGTCTTCTTTTATTTCCTTAACTTCTAGTGATATGCCCGCATCTCTACACTGATTGTAAAAATCTCCCTGCATTTTTACTAAGCTCTCAAAAGTACCTTTCTCATGAACTCTAGCTGGAGAATTTTCGTCTTCTTTTTTCAGATAAATAATACGATCTGCGTTCTTCGTTGAGTTATATCTATGCGTAATCAAAATATTGGTAATATTTCGCGACTGCTCAGACAATATTCTCTCAAATTCAGCAGCGATTTCAGGATCTAATGCCGAAGTTGGTTCATCTAGCAAGCACGCAACCCCACCCTTGAGATAAGCTCGAGCAGTAGTAAGGCGCTGTCGCTCACCACCAGATATAGCTCCCCCACCTCTACCAACATGAGAATTCAATCTTTCATCCAGCGGCATATCTGCGGTAAGCATAGCAAATTCTGCGGCATCCTTGATATCATTTTCAGAGGCACACTTACTACCATATTGAATATTTTCGCGCACTGTTCCAAAAAACACGGGAGAATCCTGTGAAACAACTGCAAAATGTGCTCGCAAGGAAGACATCGTATAATCACGTATATTTCTTTGATTAATCAGTATTTCACCACTTGTTGGCTCATAAAAACGCAGCAATAAACGCAAGATTGTTGACTTACCTATCCCTGTAGGTCCCGTAATTGCCAGTGTTTCACCAGGCATTACTTTAAAATTTACATCGTCTAATATTTGTTTATCCTCATAAGAAAAACAAACATTTTTAAATTCTATTTCGAGAGGAAGGTTTGTCTGTAACTCTTCTGCATCGACTTCATCTTTTATTGTTGGTTCACTTGATAAAATACTAACAATCTTTTCAGTATCTGAAATCGCAGTATAGAGTGAGTTCGTTGCTTTAGGCATAACCTCCAATTTAGCATTAAAACGAGTTATAAAGTATGCAAACAAAGCAAAATCTTTAATACTAAGCCCACCTGAATTTTGCAACAAATCGAAAGCTAATAAGCTTCCAACCATACCAATCACATTAATCGACGATAACACCAAACCGCTTATATCATCTTTTTTGTGCCTCAACCAAAATTTTTCCTCTGTTTTCTCCAAAGCATCCCTTGTAGTTTTAAGCTCATCATCAACCCTATTATTCAAATGAGCCACCGTATATTTTCCAACACTCCCAGTTACAACACCATAACCTTTATAAGATTCAACTGTACAATCTTTACGTATTTGTTGCGCAGAACCCTCGCTGTATACTGCGAAAGCACCCCAAGGTATCATAACGATTACTGGAGCAAGACCTACTGGGCCAAATTTAATAGCCAAGACAATAGTGATAGCAACTTGCTCAATGAAAAAAGGAACAATTTCTCCAAACAAGCTCGGAATACCACTATCAACTGAAGAGTAGTTTTTAGATAGACTAGTCGAAAAATCACTATTCCTAGCCAATACATGATCATTCATCTCACTTTCATAAACTTTCTTAGTTAGTGCCTGCGTTACCTCTGCCTGCACATTCGCACGTACCGAGTCGACGAAAAGATTTCTAACCTGTGGCATAACCTGGGCAACAAGATAACCAGTGCCATATATCACGGCCTGTGTACGAATATCACTATCTGCAACTGCATTAACCTCAGCTGACAAATACTCAACCAACTTTAATGGGCCCAATATATTGAATGTAGTTGAAACTAAATCAATTGAAAGCGCTCCAAGCAAACGAACACTATTACGAGGATTAAGTACGAAACGATTAAACTGTGTAACTAGATTTGACGATGGCATAGAAAGAACTCCCTTTAATATCAAAAATTTAACAGTATAATATCGTTAAATGCCTTCATTGACAAGGAAAATTAAAAGGGTTAAAAGAATTATCACTAAAAGTTGTGTATTGGCCTAACCGAATAATTTGTAAAGCGGTGTATT
>CAWUIH010000047.1:0-12633 GCA_963922495.1 uncultured Coxiellaceae bacterium
ATAATATATAACGTTTCATTACAACATTCAATGTATTTTTGATGCGGTATTTTTGTTATTTAATTGACATCAAAAAATACGAGAAAAAAAATGGGTTTCTCATTTGCCGCGATATCATTTACACGACACACTATTAAAAAAAAATTCTCTTCACACCCAATCGTACGCAATTATTATTGTTGTCAATAAGCGTGATGTGATGTGTGCTTTATGTCCAATGAACAATCCCGGTTGTGAAATTTATTAATTGCTTGTAAACTCAATGACTTCGCACTATGTTTGGTCTCGACTCTGTAGTGTTAAAAAAATATCAAGGACCTCAGGAGATAAAGATGAGAAGTGAACGAAAACAGAAAAATCACGCCCCAGAAAAAAAGTTATCGCGATCGCAATCAGAAACGCATATTCGTATTCTTCCGATTCAACCTCTGGGCGATCACGCATATTGCCACAAATTATTCGACTATTTTGATTCTGTGGTGGTCCATTTTCGGGATCGATCCTTTCGTGATGCAAAATCGATGTCAGCGCATGATCCTAAGGGTTGTGGTTATGATGATGATACGATTGCTGATGACTTTCGCGATGCCATTACGGAAGAGGCCACCGACTATCTTTGGATATTTGGTGGCGGAAATCCTGGTGATGTGCGCGGTGGTGAAAAACGCCTCACAAAACTAATTTATGCAATACATCAGAAAACGATCGCTTTGCGTGTTGATCGACCGAAACCAATGATGGCTTACTGCTTTAGTGTACCGCTACTGCTGTATCTGAGTTCGAGAGGTCTGGTTAAGTCGATACATGGGCCTGTAGCACAGGAGATTCCTCATTTAGACGGTAACCCTAAAACGATCGGCAATATTAAATCGATCTTCAAATCACATGGTGAGAAGTTAAAAATTACCTACGAAAAGCTACAACCTTGTAACACAGCTTGCAATACGCTTATTTCAGGAGAAGTGCAGCTTCAAGGATACATCGTCGGTGGCGTTCTACAAATTGTTTTGTCGGCTTTGAAGGTTGCACTCATGGCACAGGAGCATTTAGGAGTTAATAATATCATTACTGGCAAACCCTTGTTGCTCTTTATTGAATTACTGGATTTTTCTGATGAAGTGGATAAGGCAAATGAGCTCGTTAAATTGGTTGCAGAAAACAAGATTTCCGTCAAGGCACTTGCGCTAGGCACGACAATCCCGAACACAACAAGGAATCCCGATCCAAGTTATCCTCAAAAGTACCACCAACGTATTGATAGTACCCTGAATGGAATCGCTCAAGCGGCTGATCAATTATCTATTCCCGTGGTTAAGGGGTTAAATGTCGGACACTCCGCGCATCAAGAAGCGCTTCCGATATCGTACGGTCAGCTTTCCGTTCAGGGTGCCAGCTTGGTTGTTTCCTATGACACCGTAAAGCCCTTGAAATTCTTAGATATCGGTAAACACTTACTTTGGAATCGTAAACAGTTGGCAGCGATAGGTGAATCCCGGGCAGAAACCAAAGAGCAACCAAATAATGTCAGTGAGCTATGCACATTATTATGATTTTAACTGTGGTGGACTGAAGCGCTCAGTAACTCAATAGGAGGAGCCATCATGCCTGCCACCCCAGTCAGGTCGCAATCCTTTCACCGGAGAGATGATCCCCCACAAAGCCAAACCTGTGGGCGGTATATGGTCAAGGGATAGGCATTTTTTTATCGACGCTGACACACACTGCGTGGATTTGCTCTAAATAATCGTCCAGTGCTAATAAGATACCGAATAAATTACTGTGGTGTGCGTGTCGGTTATTTCCCTCCAGTTCCAGGGCGCTCTGGCTGATTGCCCGTGCTCTCATGAGGAGGTTGATAATTGTGTCATTGATCACTGCTGCATCATTCTTGTGGTCAGGTAACTGGTTAACTTGCATCGTTTTCTCTTTAAATATCCGAAAAGTTGTCATATCATTTCTGTCATCTGGGATTCGTAAAATGACACACAGTAATCTCTCACGATTTATTCCCTCAACGGTTGAGGGTGTCGTGGAGTGAGTGCACGAACCCAGTACGCAGGGTTATTTGATAAAATAACAAGTTAAATATACAAATTTATTGATAACTTGTCAAATATATTTCACGTATTCATTCTCTATGAACCTTTGGGATTCTTTGAAGTATGGGAAAATATACACAACCCAATGATGTAACCTCCAAAAATGCGTGTGGGCAGCGCCTTAAAGCCCTGAGAGCACTCACCGGAGACGACGAACACAAACCATTAAGTCGTGCGGCTATCGAAAGAAAGTATCAACTCAGTGCCAGTACGTTGAGACACTGGGAAGATGCGGGTGGTTTGACTGAAAAAGGGGCTCGCATTGTCATTGATATATACCAGCGAGAAAATATTACCTGCTCGATCAGTTGGCTATTGACGGGGAAAGGCACACCACCTTACCGCCGAGCGGTGTCGCATTCGGCTGAGGTGCTTCGCAACGTGACGGATACACTGGTTTCTATTCCACAAGAGTCGGCCCATTTCAAATCATTTTACCCGGAAGCGATTGTGTTTGAAGTGAAAGACGATGCGATGGCGCCGATGTATTATCCGGGGGATACCGTGGGTGGCGTGCGTCATTACTTTAAGGATATTCCGTACTTAATTGGCAAAGATTGCCTGACTGAAACGAAAGACGGCAAAATTTGGTTACGTCGTCTTCAGCGATGCACGATACCCGGTCATTACAATTTGTACGCGTTGAATCCCGATACAAAAATCGAGAGACCCACTTTGTATAATGTTGAGGTGGTTACTTGCGCACCGGTGATGCGTGTTTGGCGTGGGAAGAAATGGTAGTTGTTCAGGGGGTAGGCCAAATTTCCCGACGGTATTTATGAAAAGACAATCCCTTTTTACTCCACGGCGAATCAATCACGGTGTAATACCATTCGCGTCCTGGAATTTTAGAAACCGGTTTCATGACATCGTCCCACTGGTCTCCTGATAAATGGTAATAATCGGAGAGACTGCCTTTACTGATCGGAAACAGTTGACGCTCTCTGAGGGCTTGTATGACCTCATAAGCCGCTTTGGAATTTTTTGCCATGTCGTGTGCTTCGTTAAAGTCATTTTCATTTCTGACGAGGAAAAGTGTGGCATGGGCATTTTCATCCAGCATCAAAAAGCTGCAAGAGGTATCGATGGCGTAAAATTCAATGATTCGGTATTTTTCGCGCACACGTTCAAATACACCACAAAATTGCGGATCGTGCAGTGGCTTCATTTGATGTGATACAAATCCCCCAATAATGTGGCTTAATTCAATGAATTGTTGCCAAGAAGACTGGGTGTACAATTGATTAATTTTATCGTGTAACTGTTGGTCGTCTTTCGATAAATACGCATCGATTAATCCCTCATTAAATGCGTCAACCGCTTCTTTCAGTCCCGCTTTACCCGTAAATAAAATCAGCTTCACGGGATATTCTGCTTCGCGGACTTTCTTACAAAAGTCAAGCCCATCCATACCCGGCATCATTTTATCAATAAAAACGGTTACCACACGCTTGTAGCGGTTGGGTGTATCCAATGCGCCAGCCAACTTGAGAAACGACACTTCAAACAGTTCCGGCGGCGAGCTGTGGTTGGAATAAACGGTATCAAAATGTTGTTTTGAAATTTTGGACGCGAGTTCGTCACTACGATACGTGTGGGAAGCCAAGTGTTGCAGGACGTGTTGGGGGTTCGTTTCGAGAACCAGTGGGATACTTTCGTTAAATATAAAACTGATATCGTTCAAAAATTTACGATTATCGTCTAACAGCAACACGTTGGTTGGGTGATACAACAGCGGTATGCTGAGTGTGTTAAGGTTTGTGTTTTGGGTCATCATTTGTCTCCTCCCATTGTTTAATTATATGACATCTGAGAATCAGTGCCCAGAATATCGGGGTTTGGACGTAAGAACCGTGTCGGTCCATCGGATGGCAGGAGGGTGGGCGATCACAAAAAATGTGGTGATCTTCTGACTCACCAACCGGGGGAGGGCGATACCCTCACGCGACGGTTGTCATTGCGATCTAGCGTGCAAATCGCCGGGTGTCGTGAGTAGCAGTGATTTATTAACAGAGCATTAATCGTGATTACAACTTCTTCACACGCACAAACTGTGACATGATTTTCAATAAGAAAAAGTAATATATGCACTAAATTTTGGTGGGGTCAATGCTCAGTGCATGTCAATCTGACGAATGAATAGGGTGCCATCGATTTTTTTACATTCCAAAATATCATGGAGGTCATTTTCCAGTCGTGGCGTTGCCTTAATAGTACGAAAAAACATAATGGGATACAACCGTGACACGCTGAAGAGGGTATTGTGCAGAGGGAAGGGCGTTCGCATCGGGATGCTGTGATGAAAATATCGCGCGTGGTTTTTGGATTGGTGCCTTACGAGGAAATTTTTTAATTGATGAGGGATGACCGTTGTGTAAACGTTCCTGTGTTGTCATTGGAAACAGCAGTCTCACTTTACAGTGCGCAGACGTTCTTCTCAATCGAGGATACCAGGTAAGCGCCCTGGTATCGACGTATTTGGCAGCAGAAACTTGGTGTTATCAACACGATATCCCGCGCGTGCGTTCACCGGATGTGCTGTTTGCGCAGGGTGATATGGTTGCGTGCGATTATCTTTTCAGCGTGGTGAATCCTTGGATTTTAGATGCCCGAATGCTGTCTTGTGTCAAAAAAATGGCCATTAATTATCACGATTCCCCGTTACCGCACTACGCGGGCTTGTGTGCCACATCTTGGGCGATTCTCGATAACCAGCCGCAACACGGTATTTCCTGGCATCACATGACCCCCCAAATAGACACCGGTGATATTTTGAAACAGGTGCTTTTTCCCATCGCGCCTAACGAAACCGCTTTCTCGTTGAATTGTCAGTGCTACGAACACGCGCTCAAATCGTTTCAAAGCCTAGTCACTGAACTGCACACCACCAACCTCACGGCTATCAAACAAAATCTATCACAACGTTCTTACTTTGGTAGGAGCAGTAAACCGAAGTATATCGGATTTATTTCCTGGCAACAGACATCGCAGTCGATCGATCGCCTTTGTCGCGCATTGGACTTTGGTGATTACGCGAATCCATTAGCCTCCGCAAAGTGTATGATTAACCATCGCGTGTTTGCCGTAAAAGGTGTCACATTACGCAACTGCTCTTCTCAAACTGCACCGGGGACTGTTCTTGATAGCTGCTCTCAGGGAGTCCTCGTTAGTACGGGAACAACGGATATCTTACTGCACCAATTAATCAGTATGGATGGCCAGCGTCATCCGTGTGCCAAACTTTTCAATGCCTTGGGGATTCGTCGAAGGGACGTGTTGCCGGAAGTGACGGCTGTGTTGAAAGCCGAGTGCATTGCAACAGTCAATCGCATTGCTAATAATGAGTCCTTTTGGGTGCAACGCTTGAATCGTATGGCACACGAAAAAAATAGCTTATTGCCAACAGCGGTTCGCGTATGGGGTGAGGGGTTCACCGATAAACCATACACAACAATACCGGAGCGCTTCATTCAAATCACCTCTCCACAAGACACCTTAGGAGAAAACGCGACGAATGTTGCCAATGTATTGTTGGCGGCGTTGGGTATTTTTTTCTATCGGATGAACGACAATAGGAAAAGTTGGTTCAAAATCCAGACGCCGGAATTATCGCCACAGACAGCGAATGGGGTGTTCCCGCTGATGGCGGATGCGGTCCCGTTTGTCATTTCCTGCCGAGACGACATGAACTTTGGGGAAGTCGTGGCGGCAGTGCGTCAAGAAAGCAGTCTTGTCTCTGAAAAGCATACCTATTTATCGGATATTTTTTTGCGGTATCCTTGTCTCTCTTCTTGCGAAAATAAACAAATTATTTTGATTATCATGAACGGCGATAAGAGAAGTCCGTCGGCACCGATACCCTCTGCGGCAATTATTATTTATTTATCAGCGGATGGAACGTGCTATCGTATCGTTAATAATATGAAAGGCATCACGAATCCGGGTGAACAATACCTGTTTGATCAGTTGCACGATACATTTTCCAGCTTTCTAATACACTTATCGAAGAATATCGATAAACCTATCGGTGAATTGTCGATCATCAGTCAGCACGATAACACGTTAACTCTCGATCAATGGAATCAAACCCGCCAAAATATGACCTACCCAAGCAGTTTGTATCAATATGTTGATTCGCAGGCGCAACGGACACCGAATAAAATTGCCATAGAATATGGTCGCGAGCGTTTAAGCTTCCATGGACTACGTCAAAAGTCTGAACGAGTGGCGTTTTCCTTAAGGCGTCAGGGCGTGACGCGAAATACACCCGTGGCATTATACTTAGCACCCGGATTAGATACTCTTGTGGCGATACTCGGCGTTTTAAAAGCAGGAGGTGCTTACGTCCCGATTGATGTCAACTGCCCACCACAACGACTCAATTTTATATTGGCTGATTCCCAGCCGCTGGTTATGCTCACCCATCACTCGACACTGTTGCGATTCAGCAATCGTGTGTCGGTGCGAATGATTTCGATGCGTCACTGTTATGATGTTTTACCCCTCCAACCGGTGTCACCTATCAACACACCTGAAGATTTGGCGTATATCCTTTACACATCGGGTTCGACGGGGCAACCCAAAGGGGTCGCTGTCACGCATCGCGCAGTCATCAATCACATGCAATGGATGGCTTCACGGTATTTCCCCAAACACAGTGAGCGCTACTTACAAAAAACGCCCTACTATTTCGATGCATCCGTTTGGGAATTGTTCATGCCCATTGTGACCGGCGGCGTTTGTGTGGTGGCCCCGGAAAATACCTACCGACAACCGGCCCAATTGATTCAGCTTATCAAACAGTACCACATCACAGTGTTACAAGTGGTGCCTTCCATGTTGCATGAATTACTGTCTGATCCAAGCTTTTCATCTTGTCAGTCATTGAAACACGTCTTCTGCGGTGGGGAAGTGTTGTCTGCCCACACAGCCCGACGTTTTCTAAAAACCCTGACGGCACCGTTGCATAATTTATATGGCCTAACGGAAACAACGATTGATTGCACCGCCTATACGTATCAACCGCAGGACACAGATCACGGTGCTTCACTGATCGGTAAACCCATTGCAAATACTCAGGTTTATGTATTGGATGCACAGAAAAAACCCGTTCCCATCGGTAAAATCGGAGAGCTTTACGTCGGCGGTGACTGTTTATCACGAGGTTATATCAATCGTTCCGAATTGAACGCAGCGTGTTTCATTCAAAACCCTTTTACGCCGAGGAAAGATGCTATTTTATTTAAAACCCAGGATATCGTGCGATGGCATCCCAGTGGTAATTTGGAATATATTGGTAGGAAAGGCCGCTGTATTAAACTGCGGGGATATCGTATTGAATTGAATGCCATTGAAGTGACACTGTGCCGCCACCCGGCGGTGAAATGCTGTGGGGTGGTCATGAAGCAAAACGCACCACAACCCCCGTTTTTATCTGCTTATTTACAACACCATCCTCAGACAACACCGTTGCGTGTATCGGTACTTCGCGAGCATTTACTCGACTATTTACCGGATTACATGATACCGAAACAATTTTTCGTCGTTGATGCACTTCCCCGGTTACCGAGTGGAAAATTAGATCGACAGGCGCTTGATCGCAGCAACGCGGTGTTGTTAGAGGCCACTGTACAAAAACCCTTAGAACCCAGAACATCGGTGGAGTCCGTCGTACACGCCATCTGGGTTGCTGCATTTAATCGTCACCATATTGGTATTCGAGACGATTTTTTTAATTTAGGGGGCGACTCGCTGTTAGCGATGCAAATCATTTCAGAAATACAAAAACATTTTACCGTACCCATCGGCATGCACGCTTTGTTCAAACACGGTTCCATTGAAAGTTTATCCACATTTATCCAAGAGCAATTGCCCTTTCAAGCGCATTCCAAAAACGTCACACCCGTCCATAAA
Organism: uncultured Coxiellaceae bacterium; assembly: GCA_963922495.1. Lineage (GTDB taxonomy): Bacteria > Pseudomonadota > Gammaproteobacteria > Coxiellales > Coxiellaceae > CAWUIH01. The sequence continues at coordinate 8,013 of CAWUIH010000047.1, forward strand.
AATACGCATATCATCACATTGCAAAAATCCGGTCAGCAACCGCCCCTTTTTTTAATTCACCCCATCGGTGGCGGTATATTTTGGTTTCGTTTATTTCCGCGCTACTTGTCGGATCGACCGCTGTATGCCATACAAGACCCAGGTTTGAATACGGGTGAATTATTGTTTGATCGCTTGGAACAGATGGCGAATTATTACATTCAAAGTATACGCCGCGTTCAGCCGTTGCCACCTTATTACATCGCAGGCGCCTCCTTTGGCAGCACCTTGGCAATAGAGATAGCACGGCAATTTAACGAAAGCGGTTGTGCGGTTAAATTTATTGGTCTTTTGGATGGGTGGGCTTATTATCCACGTCTGACGACAAATCAAAAACAATTTTTGCAGCTGATGGAAGCACAGAATAAAAAACTCCGAGTAGAAAATCACGACCTCATCGGTCCTGTTGATGATAAATTTCTGGAGTCGTTACAATTACACCGGCAGCAATTATTGATGCATTACACGCTCCCGGTGTTAGAGGACTCCTTGACGCTATTCAAAGCGTCGCAACTCACTCATGCCTTTCATTACCACGCAGCCGCTAATTGGTGGGATGCTTGTTCCACACAACCCATTGTGGTGCATCAGGTACCAGGTGATCACGAAACCATGTTTTACGAACCGAACGTGGCCTCTCTATGCCATGCGTTAACCATCCATTTGAATCGTACTAACATTGCGAATAGTGATACATACCTACGCTCCACTAGAGAACGCCATACACCACTTTCTTGACACAGACACGCATTGACTCATAAAAGTTGACACTACTTGAAGGTTGTTGCCTTATATAAAATCACACTACTTTAAATATGAAACGTGATTGTTGAGGTAACTTTATGGACAAACCGATGAGCCGAAATGCTCGGAAAGAACTTCTTAATACTTTGCGAGATAAATATCAATCCAGTGATTGGGCCACAAAAAACAAAATTCTTGATGGTTTTGTGATCGCAACAAATTATGAACGGAAATATGCTTGTAGGTTATTAAATGCTAAACAAACAACTGTAAAAAAAACACCAAACAAACGCGGCAAACCTGTTTATTATGATGCTGCTGTTAAACACGTATTAGAAATAGCTTGGCATGCGAGTAATCAAATTTGCTCTAAACGAATCGTTCCTTTTCTCCCTCAATTAATTGACTCTTTGGTAAGACATGGTCACCTACAGCTCACTGATGAAGTCAAATCCAAAGTGCTCTCGGTGAGTCCAGCAACCTTTGACCGTTTATTGAAAAAAGAGAGAGTAAAGATCTATGGTGGTCAATCGTCGACTCAACCGGGTTCCTTATTGAAAAATAACATACCCGTTAGAACGTTTACTGACTGGGATGAAGAGCAGCCTGGATTCTTTGAAATGGACCTAGTTGCTCATTGCGGTGATGCCGTAAAAGGCGTATTTTTGAATACGCTGGTTATGACAGATATCGTAACGACTTGGACGGAATGTATTGCTCTTATCAGAAAAAGTGCAGATGATGTGATTCTTGGCTTAGAAACGGCTAGCCAACTACTGCCTTTTAGCATTTTGGGTTGTGATGTTGACAACGGGTCAGAATTTATCAACTATGATGTTTTGGAGTACTGTAAAAAAAATGAGATCACGTTTACGCGTTCAAGAGCCTACAAAAAGAATGATCAAGCGCATGTTGAAGAAAAAAATGGCTCTATCGTTCGAAGACTCATAGGCTATGATCGCTATGAAACAGAAGCAGCTTGGGAAGCAATGTGTCAGCTCTATTCCGTATTACGATTGTACATAAACTTTTATCAACCGACGTTAAAGTTACTTAAGAAAAAACGCGTTGGTTCTCGAACAATTAAAAGCTATGAAAAGGCAAAAACCCCGTACCAACGCGTCTTAGAGAGCAATCATATTGCGCAAGCTATTAAGGATCAATTAACGAATCAATTCCTTAAATTAGATCCAATGATTTTAAAAGAGAACATAAAACGGTTACAGGATCAACTTTGGAAACAGGCTTGGGAAGGTGTGATAGAACCGGTGGTAGACGAATTGGCGGTTGATTTAGGAAATAACCCGAAACTGGAGGAATCCAGTGAACCGAGACGTTATCGTAAAACTAAGAAAGCTTCACGTAAACGTGATTGGCGAACACGCAAAGATCCCTTTGAAGGCGCACAAAAATTTATAGAGCTAGAACTGCAATTGAATGCGAATACTTCTGCTAAAGAAATATTAAATAAGTTAATGAAAAAATATCCCCACCAGTTCTGTATGGGTCATTTAAGAACATTGCAACGAAGGATAAGCGCGTTAAGAGCACAACAAAATGCTCGTGAACAAAAATATCAAAAGCTAATGGTAGATAAAAAACTAATGACAACCTGCTCCATTAGATAATGAGGTTATATCGTGTGATTTATTGTGAATCAGTGACAACTATAGGTAGTGTTTTTTTTAAATGAGTCAATACGAGCTGCAAAGATAATTGTCGCTCAACATCGCACATTCTGATAAAATAATCTATATTAATATTGCATAGAAGGTAGTACGAGTCAGACCATGAAACAGTGGCATTTTCCTGCCTTACCGTGTGGGCTGGACAAAAGAGTACACCGTAGTGACAGTCGTCGGAACAGTGGCATGGACTTAGTAACCGGAATACGCAACCCTATTATCGTATTGACACCGACGCTTAGTATTCGGGATATTAACACCGCTGCCAGCGTGTTGTTCGATCAACGCAAAGAAATATTACTCAACACTCCGTTTTCTGATCTCAATTTGGGAACGCAGCTGACTCACCTATTGGAGGAGATTATTTCCGATTCCCCCTCATCCGCTGTGTTGGATGCCGTACTGGTGACTCACCGAGATCACCAAACAATTTCGTGGTCGATTTTACCTTCTTATGATACCCAAGGTTTGTACGGATTGATACTATTGGGTCACCCAATGGCCACTCACGAAGCGTTTACGACACCGAGTCAGCAAGTTATTGCGCTGAGTAATGAACTCACGGGTCAGCGCTTATCTGGTAGAAAAAGTACGATCGACTACATTAATCACATTTATCGGTATATGGAAACATTGATCGCAAAAATACCGTCGAGTGTTTATTGGATGAATCGGCATGGAATTTACCTGGGATGTAACGATAATATGGCCAAGTTGTTTCATTTAAAAAATCGGGAAGAGATTATCGGACAAACGTATGAAGATTTGTATGATCCCAAATCCGCTGCAGCTTACAGAAAAGCCGATACGGAGGTTATGGAAACAGGTCGGTCAATCACGTTAGAAGAGCCATTGTACTACCCAGACGGACACCAAGAAGTTTATTTGTCGAGTAAAGTGCCACTACTCAACGATAAAAAAGAAGTGATCGGGATACTCGGTATCTCGACAGACATTACGGAACGCAAGGCCTTAGAAGAAAAACTGCGCGTCACCCAAACCAGAGAATCTCGATTTAAAGCCATCGCTGCATTGGGCAGTATGGTTGCCCATGAAATGCGCACACCGTTGGCATCACTGAACGCCAGTGTACACGGTATTCAATATTATTTGCCAAAGCTGATTGCGGGCTATGAGAAATCCCTGGATGATGGCACCGTGCAACCGATCCCTAAGGATCGCTTAATGGCGTTAAAAAAATCGGTCGGGTATATGGATCAGTCGGTTAGACATATTCAAGGAACGATTCGTTTTATTTTGACAGATCTGAGTGAGACTGAACAAACCAATATTCTGTCACAGAATCTGAATACGTTTTCACTGAAATCAGCGATTGACGAAGCGTTGGATATGTATCACTTCGATATTGGCCAGGAAAAGTTAATTACTGTAAAACATATTGATGATGTGGCTGTGCTGGGTGATTATCAAGTATTCATTCATATCCTTCATAATTTATTAAATAATGCCTTGCACTTTATCGCAGCAGTGCAACAGGGGTGCATTACGCTCTGGAGCCGCCAAGAAAAGGGTCTGATGCATTTATATTTTAAAGATACTGCTAAAGGGATACCTCGTGATGAATTACCACATATTTTTGATGCGTTTTATACCACAAAAGAAAAGTCTGCTGGCAGCATTGGCATGGGTCTCTATTTTTGTAAAACGGTACTGAATCGCATGGGTGGATCCATGACATGTAAGTCCGTGTATGGAAAATACACGTGTTTTGAAATTGTGCTGAAGACGCAAAACCGACGTCATTGACTGCATAAGAAATGTTTTATAACTGCAAACGGTTACTGGCTACTTTGGATGACACAACGTCCATGCAATTTGAAAAACGCTTTCTCTTGAAAAATGTATTTACTTTTCCAGAACACCTCTGGATTTAATTACTGCATTGTTGCTTGACGCTACAATATAAGCTTCCGATTTGATTAATAAATTATTAACTTTTGCAATGTGACTTTACAATTAGATCGGGAGAAATTTCTTATAAAAAAGTAATAAATTTAATCGAATAACCCGAGTTTTGGGTTTTCATGTCAGTTGAGGTTCTGAATTTCCAAGTAATTTAATGGCTGACATTTTTAATTGAGTTCAGTAATCTAAATTGGCCCCACTTATGCAATTTATTTTGGCCCCACCAG
>CAWUIH010000048.1:0-12565 GCA_963922495.1 uncultured Coxiellaceae bacterium
GGATTTAGGGTCAAATTTGTCGATTTAAAGCCTGTGGAAATCGGTGTTGAATAAACCCAGAAAAAGCGCTTCGCACTTTACTACATAACGATTAGGGCAGACACTAACTCGCTTTTCTACCAACAAGCAATTTAGCTAGTATGGCTGGCTATCTGCCGCTCTCTGGTAAGTATGACAAAATCAGATAATGAACTTATCGTGATCAATAAATTTTTACAACTTGATCACTCATTTTTAAGGCTGCGATTCAGAAGCTCATCGACTGCATGCTGCGGATCGAGCCCATCGTAAATAATTCTGAATACCTGGTGTGTGATTGGCATTTCAATATGATATTTTTTCGCTAGTTGAAATACTTGCTCGACATTGTGCAATCCCTCAATCACCTGTCCTATTTGAGATTTAGCACTTTCCTGATCAATACCAGTACCCAGCAGTAATCCAAAACGACGGTTGCGTGATTTATCATCGGTACAAGTCAGCACTAAATCACCTAATCCAGCCAATCCAATGACTGTTTCACTCTGTCCTCCCAACGCCAGCACCAAACGCGACATTTCTGCAAGCCCTCGCGTTATCAGTGCTGCACGAGCATTCGCCCCTAACACCAAACCATCACTAATACCCGTAGCAATCGCCAATACATTTTTGACCGCGCCACAAACCTCCAAACCGACTATATCGTTATTGAGATAAATGCGAAAGCACGCTTGATGGAAGTAGGACAGCAAATCTTGTGCAAAGGTTTTATCGTTACTCGCTAAACTCACTGCCGTAGGCAAGCCATCAGCGACTTCTAATGCCAAACTCGGCCCGGACAGTATCGCTTGCGGAATTTTTTGGCCAAATTTTTCTTCAACAACATGATTGAGTAGCTTTCCACAGGCAGTAACACCTTTCGTCGCCCAAGCAATACGCAACTTTGGAGTTGCAAAGGGCTTAATGCGTTCGAGCATTTCTGCAAAGGCAAAACTTGGAACTGCAATCAGCACATCCTGGACGCCTGATAAACACTGCTGTAAATCAGAAGTAACTTGAAGATTTTCGGGAAAAGGATGATGTGGCAAATAACGGGCATTAACGCGATTTCTATCTATGATCCTTGCTCGATCAGCATTTCTGCACCAAAGGCGCACCACTCGTCGATTACGAGCCAACAACAATGCTAGCGCAGTCCCCCATGAACCTGCGCCTAACACGATGATGGGCATTTCGCCGGTTTTCATATTAGCTAATTAATGCACGCTACTATTGCTGCTGTCACTAGCATTTGCTGGAACATTAGAACGTTCGTGTTGCTCATATAATGCATCAAAATTTACTGGTGCCAAATAAAGCTGCGGGAATCCACCCTGAATAGTGACGTCAGTGATTGCTTGACGCGCATAAGGATACAAAATATTCGGACAGAAACTACCTAACATGGGACGCATTTGCTCTTTAGGAAATTTTTTCAAAATAAAAATACCAGCTTGATGAACCTCAGCCAAAAAAACGGTATCTTCTTTCATCTTGACAGTGACAGTCACTGTTAAAATCACTTCATGATTGCCATCACCTAAATCATTCGCTTTGGTTGAAAGGTCCATATTCAATTCAGGTTGCCATTGTTCCAAAAATACCTGAGGACTCTTTGGAGCCTCGAATGATAGATCTTTAATATACAGTCGCTGAATTGCAAACTCTGGTTCGGTACTGTCCGGCTTGGCTTCTGATTTGAGATTTTGATCGGCCATAGATAATTCTCCAATTTACTCACTTAATAATTTATCAAGTTCTTTTTTCTGATCGAGTGCCCATAAGTCATCAAACCCACCGATTAACCTATCGTTGATAAAGATTTGGGGCACTGTTCTTGCGTTATTTGTTCGCTGTTGCATTTCTTTCCGCTTAACAGGATCACTGTCAATGTAATATTCTTCAAAAGCAACACCTTTACGTTGAAGCAACATTTTTGCTCGCACGCAGTAAGAGCAATTTGCAGATGTATATATCTCTACTTTTGCCATGACTATTTTACCTCCGGCATACTAGCACTTTTCCAAGCTTTCATACCACCTCTCATTGAACAAACGTTTTCAAAACCTAACTTATGCAGCCGTCGCAATACATCAGAAGATCGTTGACCCAAGGCACAAACTAAAATAATATTTTTTTTACGATACTTATTAAAAAGTGTCTGGCTTTGCTGAAATTGCTTGGCTGGAATGTTAATTGCATTAACAATATGACCTTGTGCAAACTCTTCGGGACTACGAATATCGATAACTATTGCTTTTTGATCGTTAATCATTTTGACCGCTTCGTGAGAGCTCACAGCAAATCGTGAACCCAATCCCTTGCTGCGTGCTTCAACGACGATTAAAACAACGAACGCTATTACAAACAGCGCCACTACTGGCCAATGCCGCACAATGAAAGGTAATAATTTATCCATTTCTATCACATAAGCTTACAAAAGAATGAAATAGTATACTGGAATTTTTGATATAAAACGAGTTTCGAAGATTACGCAAGCAAGTTCCTTCAACATGCTGTAAATAAAAGAATTTTATTTGACGCGCAATCTCGCAGCATGCTTGATTGCGAGTGCTATTGACTTTTCATGCATAGGAATATCCAAGACGGTAGTATAAAAACTATACTCGCTCTCCAATGCCTGCTGCATGTTTTCTGCTTGACGAAAACCGTGACCTTCATTGGGAAACGTTACATAAGCATAAGGAATCTTGTTTTGATCCATTGCGGACATCATCGCTTCAGCCTGTGATGGCGGCACAACTTTATCCTGCAAGCCTTGCAAAAAAATAATCGGACAATTTAAGTGCTCAGTGTGGTTGATCGGTGATCTCAATGCATAGGTTTCTTTTTGTTGCGGATAAGGACCAACCAGTTTATTTAAATACTCTGCCTCGAATTTATGGGTGTCACTCAGCAATCCCAATAAGTCAACGACTCCATAATAACTTGCCCCTACTGCAAAGATATTGTAAAAAGTTAATGCACATAACACTGTAAATCCACCTGCACTACTTCCACGAATAATTAATCTATTTACATCAACTAAACCTTTTGCAACAAGGTATTTTGCACCTCTGACGCAATCGGCAACGTCGACCACACCCCACTGACCATTTAGACTCTCACGGTAGGCTCTGCCATAGCCGGTGCTACCACTGTAATTCACATCCAAAACACCAAAGCCGCGGCTGGTCCAATATTGAATTTTCAAGCTCAATCCCGTATTAGTTGCTGCAGTGGGGCCTCCGTGACAAATGACGATTAACGGTGGTTTTTCATTCTTTGGGGCACAGTAATCAGAATTTTGCGGTGGATAATAAAAGCCATGCGCTTGCTGATTTCGGTTTGAAGGAAAATCAATCGCTTGCGCAATCGATAAATATTTTTTTTCAATTCTACTTTCTGTACTATTTTTCAGTATAGTATATTGCTTAGTATCAATATGATACTTGATTAATTTAGAGCTCTCATATGGAGAACTGGCGATAAAAAATAATTGGTTTTGATCAACAGCGATGTAAGGCCAAAAACTACAAAACTCGGTGTCAATTGCTTTAAATTGATTATTTTCTATCAAGCCAATCTGACCAACACCACTATCGGTGATTGTAACAGCAATTCGATTGTTCGAGAGAAAATCATAATTTTTTACCCCAAAAATCCACGGTGGGTAGGCACACTCTGCTGGAATTTCACAAACACACTGAATATTACCATCGTAAGCAACGTATAAATTAGACCTTCCACTGCGGTCGGATAAAAAATACAAATCGTCGTTTTTATTCCAACGAGGTTGTGATACAGCTTCGTCCGCAGCACCGGCTATTTTTTTTGGTTGAGTCAATCTGGAATCTGAATCAATTAGGGCAGTCCACAATTCACTACTATCCCACGGCATATTGGGCAAATTCCAACTAATCCACGCAATCCGATCACCACGTGGATTAATGGCGATACTCGAATAGAAATCGCACCCTTCGACAAGCACCTTTATTTCCTGACTACCGTTGGTTGCCACCGCAACAATTTCATTAATAACACCTTGTTGCATATGACGCTCACGAACGCCAATCCAGTATTTATTGTTTGGGGTCACCACACCATCAGCGTAGCGATGACTTTTGGGTTGGGGCGGTTCGGGAGTGAGTGGTACGATATCATCGCCAACCTGACGATACAGCCGCTGATCATGGTCATTACTGAAATAAATAACGCCGTATTTCACGGTATAACAACCACCACCGTATTCATGCACACGACTACCCAATGAATACCCAGGAAGAGTCAGCGGAACAATTTTCCGGTTTTTATCACGACACATGATGACCTGACGACCTTTTTCCTGTGGTCGGCGTTCCAACCAATATAATAGATGTTCATCGCTGATAATCTCTGAAAAATTGACTGCAGCTCCTCCCACCATTGCTGCTGAAATCGGCGACATCCAGGTGCCGTATGGGGCGGTTACTGTCATGATATTAGACTCAAAGACCTTAATTTATAACGACTGGATGCTAAAATGCAAATTATTAGCATCACTCAAAAAATAGAACACTGTTAAGTCATCTGTTTCAAAGCATGACGTATCAATTCTTCGCTGCTTAAATCGGGATTTTTTACGCGGTTAATCGCTTTTTGTGCCTCTTTAGACTTATAACCCAAGGCAACCAGTGCATCGATGGCATCGTTTTCCTGTTGGTTACTGCTAAGGATGCTACTATCCACTGTGGTATCCCATTTACTGAGTGCATCTTTCATTTCCATTATGAGCCGTTCCGCTGTTTTTTTGCCAATACCAGGAACAGCAGTTAATCGCGCAGCGTCCTGACTATTAACATACTGAATAAATTCTTGCGGTTGAATACCTGACAAAATAGTAATCGCTAATTTAGGTCCTACTCCGTTAACTTTAATTAATGCACGAAATAAGCTACGATCGGCCTCAGAATGAAAACCAAACAAGGTATGTGCATCTTCACGAATAATTAAATGCGTGTACAGTGTGATCTTTTCATTAATATTGGGCAAATGAAAAAAGGTATTCATGGGTGCAGATATTTCATACCCAATACCACCGACATCAATTATCAAAAAAGGCGGTTTTTTTTCGAGTAAAATACCAGTAATTCGGGCGATCATTATCAATCTCCTTCAGCGTGATAAACACGAGAATTAAAACGCTGTGACGTAGCATGGCATAGCGCAATGGCTAATGCATCCGCCGCATCTGGCGTTGGGGTTTTCGTCAAACGCAATAATGCACGCACCATTTGCTGTATTTGCAATTTCGTTGCGGCACCATAGCCAACAACTGCTTGTTTTACCTGGCGTGCACTATATTCAGCAATTGGCAATGCAAATGTTGATAATGCCACTAATGCGGCACCACGCGCTTGCCCGAGTTTTAAAGCTGCTTGATGATTATGAAACGTAAACACTTGCTCAATTGCTGCTTGTTGCGGTTGGTATTCCATCAATATATTTTTAAGACCCGCATCAATTTCTTGCAAACGCTCATGTAAGGTAGCTGATTTTGTACGAATATGCCCATGAGCAACGTGTCTTTGATGACTCCCTGTCACAGCAACGATGCCGTATCCAGTGATACGCGAACCTGGATCAATCCCGATAATAATGGTTTGTTCCATCAAACAACCCTGATCTATAAAACATCGTCCGGTAAGTCAGCATTGGAATAAACGTTTTGCACATCATCCAAATCTTCAAGCATATCACTCAGTCGCATCATTTTCTCTGCACTTTCTTGGTCAAGTTTAATTTCAGTCGCAGCCATCATTACAATTTCAGCATTGTCTGGAGTTAATTTTGCTTGTTTAAGTGCATCGATTACAGCTGCAAACGCATTAGGATCCGTGGTGACATCAATCGAAGCATCATCGTTGACAACAATATCATTCGCGCCTGCTTCCAATACGATCTCCATAATTTTTTCTTCATCAGTGTGATCAACAAAAGTTATTAATCCGGTTTTGGTGAATAAATAAGATACCGAACCATCTGTCCCCAAGTTACCACCGCATTTAGTAAACGCATGGCGCACCTCAGCGACTGTACGGTTTTTATTATCGGTGAGACAATCCACCATCACAGCGACGCCATTGGGACCGTAACCCTCATAACGCACTTCCATGAGGTTATCACTGTCATCACCTCCAGCACCACGCTTGATAGCCCGTTGAATCGTATCCTTGGGCATATTAGCAGTAAACGCTTTATCTATCGCCAAACGCAAACGTGGGTTGGAGTCAGGATCACCACCACCCATCTTAGCAGCAACCGTGATCTCTCGAATCAGTTTTGTGAAAATTTTACCGCGTTTGGCATCTTGCCGCGCTTTGGTGTGTTTGATATTTGCCCACTTACTATGTCCAGCCATACAACTACCTCTTCATTTGAGGCCTGATAGTACCATAAATAGCCCTGATTTATGAAAACGACTGTTGGTAGCCAAAGTATTTACATTTAGCTCTTCAAGGTCAGTCATCTTCGTAATTTGAGACACCAATGTCATCGGAACAACTTTGGTTTACACTCCAATACAAAAGATAACTCTCATCGTTTTCAGTGATTGTTGACTCGACAGTGGTCAATATATTCGGACGAAGCCCATAGCTGCTTTTTCTAAGTTCAATAAAATCATGGTGCAATTTCCAGTCAACCATAAGATCTATTTTTATACTGAGAGAAGTGCGATAATGACAAGAGCTAACGTCAGCAGCGTGGTGAATATATTTTTTTATAGTTTCAATAACAGTATAATTTTCAAACAAGCTGCCATGTAACAGCGCTTGCTCAAATAAAGCTTTATTTTTAGTACCGACAAAATACGATACCAGCTCGGTAGCGTAAAAATAGATTTTAGATCTTTTAGTGGGACGTTCACTTAATGATGTTAATAGTTAAGCAAGGCAACACAATGGAGGGAAGGAAATGCCACAAAAAAAATGCAACCGGAATAAAGGGCAACTGGCTCAACAAAATGTGCCAGTAGAGAATAAAACGAAGCAAAATGCAGTAGCAAATAAACAGTACAATTCACCATTCATCATGGGCTTTTTAGGCGGCGTTGCTTTACCATCGGGTCTGCTATACTTTTCTATTTTTGGGGATCATTTCATGTACGCCCCTACTCTTTGTTTAGTAATTTTAATCCAACTATATACAACAATAAACAAGCCATCAGATTTAAGAAAATGTGTGAGGGGATTCGGCGTTGGATTGATGTTAAGTGGGGTATTAGTGCCCAAATTAGTGGATATTATAGGCTCATTTAACCCATTAAATAACGAAGCGCCAAATCCAATGCACAAAATAGCTGGTTTAGAGTTAAATTAATTGCTGTTTCAATCTGTTGTCAATGCGCTACTGCAATTTTTAATAACTGCAACCACTGTTGCAATCGTTTTTTGTTTACTCCGAAATCGCTATGGCCGTATTTGGAACGACTGTATAATGCAATTGTGGTCTGATCGTTTGAAAGCGCAATCAAGCGCACATAAATATAATCAGGGAATCGAAATAATTTTGAGCGCTGAATATACGTCATCGTATTCTGCTGTCTGTTTGAGTAAAGCAACTGAATACGCGGTTGCTTAGATATTATTTCGTTCCATTTTTTTTGAACTATTTGCAAACTCTCATGAAAAATCGGTGCTATTTTATTTGGCGTGACGCTGCAGTAATCTGTAGGGCAAATCAAATAATAATTCGGAGTTTTTGGCAATACCAAATTTTTAAAGTCCACATGATCTGTTAGCTTTGAGCAACCAACCATAATAAAAAATACTCCCAAGCAAACTATCCTAAAAAATTGTTTCATTTTTTGGTGTTGATGACTTTGATATGCAGCTCATCGAGTTGTTTAGGATTAACAGCTGCTGGGGCATTGGTCAATAAGCACTGCGCGCTTTGCGTTTTTGGAAACGCAATAACATCACGAATGGAGTCAGATTTTGTCATAATAGCGGCAATTCGATCTAAACCCAACGCAATACCACCGAGCGGTGGGCAACCAAATTGTAGTGCTTTTAACAAATGTCCAAATTGTGTATCCGCTTCTTGCTTTGAAATATCTAGCAATTCTAACATTGCGTATTGCATCTCAATATCACTAATACGAATCGAGCCACCACCAATCTCAGATCCATTTAATACTATATCGTAGGCATAAGCCAACGCAGTGCCTGGAGAGGCTTTAATATTTTCTGGATTTTTTTCCTGTGGTGCGGTGAAAGGATGATGTAAGGACTGCCATTGTCCCTGCTCATTTTTTTCAAACATTGGAAAGTCGGTCACCCAAATTGGCTTCCACTCACTTTGGTACAAATCTTGGTCCGCACAAATTCGATCTCGCAATGCACTGAGAGATTCCATCACGACTTTCTTCTGATCAGCGCCAAAGAAGATCACGTCACCACTTTTAGCGTGGGTACGTTTAAGACATTCACCAATACACTCATCGGTTAAGAATTTAAGGATAGGAGATTGTAGACCTTCTGTACATTTTCCAATATCGTTGATTTTGATATAGGCAAGTCCTTTAGCACCGTAAATGCTAACAAACTTGGTATACGCATCGATCATTTTACGTGTCATTTCTTTGCCTTGAGGTACTTTTAGAGCAAATACACAACCATCAGGATCTTTAGCTGGACCACTAAATACTTTAAAATCAACTTGCTGCATAATGTCACTGACATCGGTAAGCTCCAGCGGGTTACGCATGTCAGGACGATCTGTACCAAATCGCCGTATGGCCTCAGCGTATGTGATCCTTGGAAATGGATTTGGCAATTCCACACCCAAGAACTTTTCAAACAAACCACGGATCATATCTTCCATGAGGTGTTGTATGTCTTTTTGCTCCACAAACGACATTTCCACATCGAGCTGCGTAAATTCAGGTTGACGGTCAGCACGTAAATCTTCATCACGAAAACATTTCACGATTTGGTAGTACCGCTCAAAACCTGCAATCATCAATAGTTCTTTAAAAATTTGTGGTGATTGTGGCAGTGCAAAAAATTGGCCAGCGTGGGTGCGACTTGGAACAAGATAATCGCGCGCGCCTTCCGGTGTTGATTTCGTTAAAATGGGGGTTTCAATATCTAAAAATCCCGCTTTATCAAGAAACTGACGTATTTCTTGAATCATTTTGGCACGTAATATCATGCGTTGTGCCATTTCTGGTCGCCGTAAATCCAAAAAACGGTATCTAAGCCGTACTTCTTCACCAACGTCTTGATAATCGTCGATGTTAAATGGCAATGGGATGGACTTATTTAAGATATTAATTTCAGCTGCAACTACTTCAACAGTCCCTGAAGCCAAGCTAGGGTTGGCAGTACCTTTGGGACGTTCGCGTATATTACCAGATACTTGAATAACATATTCATTACGCAAAGCCTCGGCGATTTTAAATACCTGCGGTTCAACGGGGTCACATACAATTTGCACCAAGCCTTCGCGATCACGTAAATCGATAAATACTAACCCACCGTGGTCACGGCGGCGATGAACCCAGCCACAAAGTTTAACTTTCTCGCTGATTAGGCTGTCATTGATTTGATTAGATTGATGTGAGCGCATAAGAACTGCATATTAACGACCTGCAATCGTTGATGCAAGAACTACTCCGCTAGTTCTCGATAAATCACACCTATGATGAGAAACATATAAGGTACTAGCCATATCATCGCACCAACCATGATAACTAATCCAAAAAACTTGGCATACGGATGAAGCATTGAACCCAGATACAGAGGAACAAATGCCGCAAGGTTCAGCAAATAAACCAATAATATGACCACACCCACTCTGATTAGATTTTTTCCTATTATTCTGATCGATTGCTGTATTGCTGTCCAAGGGTCATTGCCTTTGTCAATGACAAGCGGAATCGCTAACAGCGTTAGAATGTATACAATAATCCAACCAGTTTGACCGACAAATGCTGCCAGAGTTAGATGATTGGGAATCAATTGAATAACTTGATTAATATGAAGTATATAGATAAGGACATTAGCTCCGAACGCTATAATAAGTGTTACCAACATTAGGGGGCCTGTGTGTCTAATACATTGAAATCCGGTTTTAGTCTGTACTTTTTCGCCACGGGCACGCTTGATACCAACCATAGTAGCACCTGCGTACAATGGTGCTACAACAACCGCTATTGCAATAGGTAGCACAAGATATTGGTAATAATCCGGCGGATATTTGGGATTAATACCAAGTAATATTTCAACGATGACTTGAGTGACAAAGGACAAGATAATCAGTACCAAAAAAGTTATCCAGACGGGCCATTTAGAACCTGGTACTTCTGTCCAAGCATCACTTAAGATTTCACCAATACTATGCGGTGTTTTATCCTCAGCATGGCGGTTAATATCCATTTTTCATCCCTAAGCAATGTGGCAGTAAGATAACTATAGCAAATACCACCGTAAAAATTGGATAAAAAATGGGCTGCCTGTGAAATCGTTTGGTACCGGAACTTACCCACCGAAGTGTCTTATCTCACTGAATATGAGAAACTTTCCTTTCACGATGATTTAATCTAGAAAAAGTAGTCGAACGCGATTAGATGGTGTGACAAGTTGGTTGAGATCGCGTAGTAAAAATAGTCGCTGTCACCTTGTTGGCGATGAGAGGAATTTTTATATGCGAGATGAACCAAGATGATACGCCAGAAATCGTGAACCATTCCCTTCTTCTAAATTTAACCTTCCTTTTTAGTTGTCTCACTTTTATTGCTATCCGCAGATTGTGTACTGGTTTTTATTTTAGAATCGGGCCGCTTTTGAGATTTTTTGTCTTTAAAATCGGTTACATACCACCCTGTACCCTTGAGTTGGAATTGTGTGGCTGAGACCAATCGTCGCAGCGCCTGTTGATGGCATTTGGGGCAGTTTGTAGCATCTGGATCGCTAATTTTATGAATAATTTCACTGCGCTCACCACAGTCTTGACAATGATATTCGTAGATCGGCATAGTTTCCTCACAGTAAAATGATGGCATTATAATATACCATGAAGATCAGAGGAATCTTATTGTATCGATACACAATTGAACATAACCACTATGACCCATGCAAATAAAAAGGCCACTTCGCAAGTTATTGCGAAGTGGTGTGAGTGCAGGTCGCAAATTTAATCATCATCCCATTTCAGCGTTCCGCCTGCTTGATACTCGATAACACGAGTTTCAAAGAAGTTCTTCTCTTTTTTGAGATCCATCATCTCGCTCATCCATGGGAAAGTATTCTTCGCACCAGGATACTGCTCTGGAAGACCTATTTGTGCGAACCGACGGTTAGCGATGAAGCGCAAATAGTCTTTAAACATTTCGGCATTCAAGCCCAAAATACCCCGAGGCATGGTGTCTTTGGCATATTGATATTCTAATTCTACCCCTTCTTTAATCATGTCAATGACTTCTTGCTGAAATTCAGAGGACCATAAATGTGGATTTTCGATTTTAATTTGATTAATAACGTCTATACCAAAGTTCACATGCATAGACTCATCACGCAAAATATATTGAAATTGTTCAGCAGTGCCTGTCATTTTGCCGCGTCGGCCCATTGCTAAAATTTGCGTAAAGCCGACATAGAAAAACAGCCCTTCAAATACTACATAAAAGGCAATTAAGTCGCGTAATAAGCGCTGATCGTTTTCTGGCGTGCCAGTTTTAAAGTGTGGGTCAGCTAGACTTTGCGTGAACGGTAACGCCCAAGAAGCCTTTTTAGCAACAGCAGGAACTTCACGATACATATTAAAAAGCTCAGATTCTTCCAACCCCAGGCTCTCGATAATATATTGATAAGCGTGACTGTGAACTGCTTCCTCAAATGCTTGTCGCAGAATATATTGTCGGCACTCTGGATTAGTAATGTGACGATAAATTGCCAGTACTAGATTATTGGCAACCAATGAGTCGGCTGTTGAAAAGAATCCAAGACTACGCTTCAAAATTCTTAATTCATCTGCAGTTAAACCACCCGGATTTTTTAGTAATGCAATATCAATGGCCATATTAATTTCATTAGGCATCCAATGATTGGCACAGCCAGATAAATATTTTTGCCATGCCCAAGTATATTTGAACGGTACCAGTTGATTTAAATCAGCACGACAGTTAATAATTCGTTTATCATCGACTTGAACACGAGCCGCTCCCATCTCAATACTTTCAACACCGACGACACCACTAGAATCAGACTCACCACCGCTATTTTCTTTATCCTGAACCTTTTCGACTTTAAGCATTTGAGCGTTTACTAAAGTGATATCGTCATGATAATCACTCCAATTTAATAAACTACTTTTTTCTTCGTGCATGATTTTTCTCCTCATTATTATTGACATGCTTCACAATCGGTATCATCGATAGAGCAAGCTTTTGATGTCGCTTTTTGACTCACCGCATTTAACGCACCGTCGTTAATTGTCGCTTTTTCTGATGTGGTCGCACCCATGCTGCGTAAGTAATAAGTCGTTTTTAAACCGCGCAACCACG
>CAWUIH010000049.1:0-11491 GCA_963922495.1 uncultured Coxiellaceae bacterium
AAGGTATTGGTGAAGAAAGGGTGCTAGCAACACCTGCTGGCAGCCTGTTTGCAATCGACGTTGGCGTGAAAGGATTACCCGAACCTGGGTTTATGGGTTAGCCAGTCATTTTTATTAGGAGTAATTAGTATAAAAGACAATTGCAGGCATCACAGAATTAATGGGGCAAAAAGTTGCGCTTGCCTGTTTTTAGCCTCCAGTTTTTCTTTAAGTAAAAAATCGAGGAAATTCTATGATCTTAGAAAAGGAACTCAGTGGCTGAAAATGTCCTATACGGAGTGAGTAAAAAATAATTCAAATAAATTAATCACTTCCTATTCAACCGTCACAGATTTGGCTAAATTTCGAGGTTGATCCACGTCAGTACCCTTAAGTACCGCAACATGATAAGCCAGTAACTGCAACGGAATACTATAGGCAATAGGTGCAATTAATTCTGGCATGGGTGGCATCGCAATCAGCTTTTCATTTTGCTTCGGTTTCCATTGAATATTTTTATCACCAAACACTAATAATTCACCACCACGAGCCAATACTTCCTGCATATTAGACTCTAGTTTTTCAACCAACACATTATTCGGTGCAACAACAACAACAGGAACACCCTTATCTACCAATGCAAGTGGACCATGCTTTAATTCACCAGCAGGATAGGCTTCGGCATGCATGTAAGAAATTTCTTTGAGCTTTAAAGCACCTTCAAGCGCGATGGGATACATTAAACCGCGACCCAAAAACAGTGTGTTTAACTTGTCCTCAAACATTTTTGCTAATGTTTTTATCTCGCTATCAAGCTTGAGAATATGGGCAGCCAGATTTGGCAATAGATTAATTTGATCAATGATTTCGCGTGTTAATTGCTGATTATTACAACAAAAATTCGAGGTTAACAGCAACAAAGCAACCAGTTGCGAAGTAAATGTTTTTGTCGCAGCAACACCAATTTCTGCGCCTGCATTAGTCACAAAAATCATATCTGCTTCACGCGCCAACGAGCTTTGAGCGACATTCGTAATTCCTAAAGTTGCCGCATAGCCATTATTTTTAGCGACTCGCAGTGCCGCAAGTGTATCTGCTGTTTCACCAGACTGTGACATTGCGATGAATAATGTGTTTGGCTCTACAACACCATTACGGTAACGATTTTCGCTGGCAACTTCGACCTGACAAGGTATACGGGCAACACTTTCCAACCAGTAGCGACCCACTAGTGCAGCATGGTAACTAGTACCGCAGGCAATGATTTGAACACGTTTCATAGATTGCAATGTATTATTATTGCCGAAAGCTTGACCAAAACTTGCAGCAAGTGTCTGAGCATTAGCAAGATGCCCATCGATAGTATCGAGCAAAGCTTGGGGTTGTTCATAAATTTCTTTCAACATAAAGTGACGATATTTGCCTTTACTTGCAGCCGCCTCATTCGTTTGAAATTCTTCGATATTGCGAGTTACTTTTCTATTAGCTTGATTAAAAATACTGACATTATCACAACTAATCGCAGCAATATCTCCGTCTTCCAAATAAATAAAGCGGGAAGTCGCAGCAATTAATGCGATGGGATCTGAGGCAATAAAATTTTCCTGAATACCCAAACCAACAATCAAGGGACTACCGTGTCTTAGCGCGTAAATAGTATCCGAGGTATTTTTTGAAATGATGCCAAGTGCATAAGCGCCTTCTAATTGCTTACTCAACTGATGTAACGCTTGACGCATATCACCATATTGTTGCTCATAAAAATGCAAGAGATGTGCAATAACTTCGCTGTCTGTTTCAGAGTGAATGTCATAGCCTAATTGCTTCACTTTATCGCGCAACACTGCGTGATTTTCGATAATGCCGTTGTGAACAATCGCAACACTCTCTTGGGAAGCATGGGGATGCGCATTTGCAATGCTCGGCTCCCCATGCGTTGCCCAACGAGTATGTGCGATGCCGGCATGACCCGAGATTGGATTTTCACCAAGTTCATCAACTAAACGAGACACTTTACCAACCACTCGTGAGCAAATTAAATCGGAAGATTGCTTATCCAACGTTGCAACACCGGCAGAGTCATAGCCTCGATATTCCAAGCGTCTTAAGCCTTCAGTCAATATGGGAATAACGTTCCGTTCAGAGATGGCACCAATTATACCGCACATACTAATCCTCAATCTATATATCAGGACTGAAAACTGTACATCAGCCCCACTGCAATTTGTTAAAAAATAGCGCAATTCTATCGTAAATTGCCACACTATACCATACGCGCTATGATGCTCGCTTTAATTAGTTTGACTCTTGGAACAGTAAAGACATGCCATCAAGACGTGAATGTGCCAACGCGATCCGAGTTTTGGCGATGGATGCGGTACAACTTGCCAACTCTGGACACCCAGGAATGCCAATGGGCATGGCTGATATTGCCCAAGTATTGTGGCACGATTTTCTGCGAGTGAATCCTGCGAATCCAACATGGTACGATCGAGACCGTTTTATTCTCTCAAATGGCCATGGAGCGATGCTGTTGTACGCAGCACTGCATCTCAGCGGTTTTGATCTCAGCATTGAAGACCTTAAACAGTTCCGACAACTACATTCGCGAACTCCAGGCCATCCCGAATACGGTCACACATCTGGCGTTGAAACAACCACAGGTCCTTTAGGTCAAGGGCTAGCAACCGCTGTCGGTATGGCAATTGCGGAAAAGCAGCTCAGTCAAACGTTTAACCGTGAAAAATTTAACCTTGTGGATCACTACACCTACGTGTTTGCTGGTGATGGTGATCTAATGGAAGGGGTTTCTCATGAGGCCTGCTCACTCGCGGGTACACTTGGCCTTGGAAAACTTATTGTCTTCTATGATGATAATGGAATTTCGATAGATGGTGATGTGTCTGGTTGGTTTACCGACAACACACCTGAACGTTTTCATGCATACCATTGGCATGTCATCGCTGATGTAGACGGACACGACCCACAGGCTATCAAACAAGCGATCGATAAAGCACATTTGGTCACGGATAAACCGAGCTTAATTTGTTGTAAGACCATCATCGGTTACGGCGCTCCAACTTTAGCGGGAGACGCACTTTCACATGGTGCGCCACTGGGCGAGCAAGAGATCGCAGGCGCACGTAAAATTCTCAATTGGCCTTATCCACCTTTTGAAATTCCTGAAAGCATTTACTCAATGTGGAACAAGCATCAAAGTGGGGCAACATTAGAATCGCAATGGAAAGCTTTATTTGCAAAATACGAAACTGCTTATCCTGCGCTAGCACGGGAATTCGAACGACGCATGAAACGACAATTGCCTCGAAAATGGGATAGCAATATTAATCAGATTATTCAAGACATGCACGAAAGTAGTGACTCAAATGCGACACGCAAACTTTCACTCAGTTGTCTTAACAAAATAGCGCCTTTGTTGCCCGAATTAAACGGTGGTTCTGCTGATTTATCAGGGTCCAATTGCACTAAATGGGACACTGCAAGTATATTTACAACAGAAAAACCAGGCGGCAATTATATTGAATACGGCGTGCGTGAATTTGCAATGAGTGCTATCACAAATGGATTATCTTTGCACGGCGGTTTTATTCCCTTTGCTGGCACATTTTTAGTTTTTTCAGATTACGCACGCAATGCTGTACGATTGGCAGCATTGATGCAAACCAAAAGTATTTTTGTTTACACTCATGATTCTATTGGATTGGGTGAAGACGGGCCAACACACCAACCGGTCGAGCAATTGCCTTCACTGCGGTTAATACCCGGTCTCAACGTCTGGCGACCTTGCGACGGGGTTGAAACGGCAGTGGCTTGGCGACATGCACTTGAAAACAAAGGTCCTAGTTGCTTGCTATTGACTCGACAAAAATTAGCACATTTTAAACGCACCAAAGAACAACGCGACAACATCGATAAAGGCGGTTATATTTTATGGGAAATTAGTGAAAAGCCTCAAGCTATTATTTTGGCAACAGGTTCTGAGGTTGAAATTGCTGTTGAAGCTGCAAAACTGTTACAAAAGAAAGGCATTAACGTACGCGTGGTGTCTATTCCATGTTGCGAACTCTTTAAATCACAATCTGAAGAGTACCAACACAGCATACTCCCTACTGCCATTAACGCACGAGTGGCTGTGGAGGCGGCTAAGTCCGATTATTGGTATCAATTCGTAGGATTGCGCGGTCGCGTTATTGGAATTGATGCATTTGGATGCTCCGCACCATACAAAGAAGTATATCAATATTTTGAACTACAACCTGACTACATTGTTGAGCAAGTGGAAGCTATCGTGTGATAAATCATAATCAACAGAGATCAATAAGAGTGGAGAAAAAATATGACATTAAGAATAGCAATTAACGGTTATGGCCGCATTGGTCGTAACATTTTACGCGCCTTTTATGAGTCCAGCAAAAAATATGATATGGAAATTATAGCCATCAACGACTTGGGCGATATTCATGCTAATGCACATCTTACCAAATACGATACAGTTCACGGGAGATTTCCCGGTGAAATCTCTACAAATACCGATGGACTCATCATAAATGGCGATAAAATCAAAGTGTGTGCCGTTCGAAATCCAGCAGATCTTCCTTGGAAAGAGTTACATATCGACCTCGTATTGGAATGCACCGGCCTCTTTACTAGTAAGGAAAAAGCCGAGGCTCATTTAAAAGCGGGCGCTAAAAAAGTACTGATTTCCGCACCCGCCGGTAATGATGTGAAAACCATTGTCTATGGCGTTAACGAACAGTCGTTAACCCGTGATGATCACATTGTTTCAAATGCTTCTTGTACCACAAACTGTTTAGCACCCCTAGTCAAAGTATTGCATAACGAATTACAAATTGAACATGGCTTGATGGTCACTGTACATTCTTATACAAACGATCAACGACTTTCAGACAGCTATCACAAAGATTTACGTCGCGCCCGTTCTGCAACTCAATCCATGATTCCTACTAAAACTGGCGCCGCCGCTGCAGTGGGTTTAGTGCTACCCGAACTGGCCGGCAAACTAGATGGGTATGCGATTCGCGTGCCCACCATTAACGTTTCCATCGTTGATTTGACATTCCGAGCCAAAAAACAATCCAGTATTGATGAAATCAATCAATTGGTTAAAATTGCCAGCGAACAGAAACTGAAAGGTATCCTGGCCTACAGCGATGAGCCTTTAGTTTCCCATGACTTCAATCACAACCCACACTCTTCAATCTTCGACTCGGGTTTAACGAAAGAAATTGACGGGATGGTCAAAGTCACTTCTTGGTACGACAATGAATGGGGCTTTTCAAATCGGATGCTTGATACCGCCGTGGCAATCCTCAATGCGTAAGGAACAAAATAAGTTGCTAGCACTTTCTAATGTTCATTTAAACGACGCGCGCGTTATTATTCGCGAAGATTTAAACGTTCCGTTAGACAAAAATAGACAAATCACCAATGACACTCGCATTCAACGCGCTGTCCCAACAATCAAGACAGCCTTACAACATAATGCGCGGGTAATAATTTTATCTCACCTCGGTCGCCCCAAGGAAGGCAAATATGACGAGACTTTTTCGTTAGCACCTGTAGCAAAAAGTTTAAGCGAGCAGCTTAATCAGCCTGTTAAACTCGTGAAAAACTGGCTTAATGGCGTCAACGTTGGAACCGGAGAAGTGGTATTGTGTGAAAACGTTAGATTCAATGTCGGTGAAAAAGCGTGCGACAAGCAATTATCGCAAAAAATGGCGCAACTGTGTGATATTTTTGTAATGGATGCATTCGCCACCGCGCATCGTAGCCAAGCATCGACAGTTGGCATTGCCCAATATGCTCCAGTAGCCTGTGCAGGACCGCTACTAAACGCTGAAATTAAAGCATTGAATCATGCACTGCATAACCCCAAACGCCCATTAATTGCAATTGTGGGCGGTTCAAAAGTATCCTCGAAGATCCACATATTGGAACATCTACTCGATAAAGTCGATCAGCTGATTGTGGGTGGCGGCATTGCTAATACTTTTATCAAAGCTATGGGGCATTCCGTTGGGAAATCACTATGTGAAAATGATTGGTTAGATCGTGCAAAACAATTTTTTGAGCTCGCAAAAACTAAAAACGTTGACATCCCGTTACCGCTTGACGTTGTTGTTGCCAATACCTTATCACCCCAGGCAAAAACTAATCTAAAGCCTATAGACCAAGTCGAACCAAACGAAAGTATTTTTGATATTGGCCCACAATCTTGTGAGTCTTATGCCAAATTTATTGCTACAGCCGGTACTATTTTGTGGAACGGTCCCGTTGGCGTGTTTGAATACGCCGCTTTCAGTCAAGGCACCAGCGCTATTGCTCAAGCTGTGAGCGAAAGCAGCGCTTTTTCTGTAGCTGGCGGCGGCGATACTATAGCAGCTATAGAAAAATTTAACGTCAATGATAGAATTTCGTATATCAGTACCGGAGGCGGCGCATTTTTGGAGTTTGTTGAAGGCAAAACTTTGCCAGCCATTGAAATTTTAACGAAACGAGCCACAACACATGAGTAAAAACACTGATTATCTTTTACGTCGCACAAAAATTATCGCCACCTTGGGGCCTTCGACTGACGATCCCCAAATTTTGAGAGACATTATTGCCGCAGGCGTTGATATCGTGAGGCTCAATTTTTCCCATGGTAGTCACGAAGAACACAAAAAACGCATTGACATGGTCAGAGCAGCAGCTGATCACCAAGATCGTGTAATCGGTATTATTGCCGATTTGCAAGGCCCAAAAATTCGTGTCTCCAGTTTCAAAAATGGAAAAATCGAGCTCACTGTAGGTCAAAAATTTATTCTCGACGCAAGCATGAATGCGAAAGCTGGTGATCAGGAATCCGTTGGCATTGATTACAAAGAATTGCCCCAAGATGTGAAACCCGACGATATCTTACTGCTGGATGATGGGCGCTTGCGGTTAATTGTAAAAAAAGTTAAGCAGCAACAGATTATCTGTAAAGTCGCAGTAGGTGGAGAATTATCTGACCACAAAGGAATTAATCGCCTCGGTGGCGGGCTCTCTGCGGATTCCATCACTGAAAAAGATATTAATGATTTAAAATACGTACTTCCTTTAAAACCTGATTATATTGCACTCTCATTTCCGAGAAGTGCTGCCGACATTAATCTAGGACGACGCTTAATTGAAAAATATAACGGCGAAGCCGGCATTATCGCAAAAATTGAACGTGCTGAAGCGGTTGATAATATCGACGAAATTATTCACGCTAGTGACGGCGTTATGGTGGCGCGCGGCGACTTGGCTGTTGAAATTGGCGATGCACAAGTACCACTTGTTCAAAAAGATATTATTCATCATGCACGCACTGCCGACAAACCCGTTATCATCGCAACACAAATGATGGAGTCGATGATACATAATACCGTTCCTACACGTGCTGAAGTGTCTGATGTCGCTAATGCTGCATTAGAAAATAGTGATGCAGTCATGCTTTCTGCAGAAACTGCCGCTGGCGAATATCCTATTCTAGCGGTACAAGCGATGGCGCGAACCTGTGTCGCATCCGAAGCGCAACCCAGTTCACATGTTTCAAAACACCGTGTTGACTCAAGTTTCAAGCGTGTCGATGAAGCCATTGCGATGGCAACCATGTACATTGCTAATCATTTGGATATTAAAGCGATTATTACACTTACAGAATCCGGTGGTACACCGCTTTGGATGTCACGCATACGAACCGCTATTCCGATTTACGGTCTCAGTCGTTCAAATCGTACACTAGGACGGATGACATTATATCGTGGAGTTTATCCGATAAAATTTGATCCTACTAAGTACAGTCGTAATAACATTAATGCTAATGCTGTTGAAGTTATGGAGCGCTTACATGTCATTGAAAGAGGTGATTTGGTCGCGCTTACAAAAGGCGATTACATGGGCGTGGGTGGCGGTTCTAATGCGATTAAAATTTTAGTTGCTGGACAAGTTGTTTAACCTAGAAAAAGTAGTTGAACGCGATTAAATCGTGTCATTGATTGAGATCGCGTAATAAAAATTTCGACGTCACTTTATTAGTGATGAGAAAAATTTTTATTTAGCAAGCTGAATCAAGAAGCTATGCCAGAAATCGTGATCCAACTGCTTTTTCTAGGTTTAATGCCGTGTCTTCATTAAATTTTTTTGGGAGTCTTACCATATGCCTTTAATTACATTACGCCAACTACTTGATCATGCTGCGGAACACCATTATGGCGTACCGGCCTTCAATGTAAATAATTTAGAACAAGTCCGTGCCATTATGGAAGCTGCTGATGAAATGAAAAGTCCGGTTATTCTACAAGCATCTGCAGGGGCGCGTAAATATGCCGGTCCAGCATTTATTCATTCATTAATGTTAGCAGCTAAAACTGAATGGCCACATATTCCCATTTGTATGCACCAGGATCACGGCGCGTCACCCGATGTGTGTCAACGTTCAATACAACTTGGTTTCACATCCGTGATGATGGACGGCTCACTAAAGGAAGATCAAAAAACACCCTCTGATTTTAACTACAATGTTGCGGTCACTGCTCTGACTACAAAGATAGCACATGCCTGTGGTGTTTCAGTGGAGGGCGAATTGGGGTGCTTAGGATCACTTGAAACATCTCGTGCCGCTGATGAAGACGGCTCCGGTGCAGAAGGAGAGCTATCACGCGAACAAATGCTGACAGACCCCGAACAGGCTGCCGAATTTGTCAAAAAGACTGAAGTTGACGCCCTAGCGATTGCAATCGGCACTAGCCATGGTGCATATAAATTCTCAAAACCACCCACAGGCGAGGTATTGGTGATTAAACGCATTAAGGAAATTCATAAACGAATTCCCGATACCCATTTAGTGATGCACGGCTCATCTTCTGTTCCCCAAGATTGGTTACAAATTATTAATGAATTCGGCGGTACCATTCCCGAAACCTACGGCGTTCCGGTTGAAGAAATACAACGAGGCATTAGGCATGGTGTCCGCAAAGTGAATATTGATACCGATTTGCGCTTAGCCTCCACCGGAGCTATTCGCCGTTATCTAGCTGAAAATCCAGCACAATTTGATCCCAGGAAATATTTAATGGAAGCACTGGTTGCAATGAAAAGTATTTGTAAACAGCGCTTCGAGGCATTTGGCTCTGCTGGACACGCTGAAAAAATTAAGGTAGCTTCGCTTGAGAACATGTCAATACGCTATAGAAATGGTGAGCTGTCACCCCGTGTAGAATAATAACTACTGAGGAACGATTCCTCAGTAGCAGCGACAACAGACTCTAAAAGGCCAATTAAAACCAGTGTCTTTTACTGGAAAGAATGTTGTACTGAGAGAATATTCCTTTAATGAACAATCGCTTGCGAATATTATTACAAGGTGCTTTTTTTGCACTAGCCATCTGCCCTCCTAGCTTTGGTGCTACTACTGCTGTGACACCTCGTGCTACGGTTAAGTCTTCGCAAATAAACCTTCATAAAAAGGTAATCAGACGTCAAATATGGAATTTTCAACGCGCGGATATACGATCTGTAATTCAAACGGTTGCCGATTTGACCCACAAAAATTTTATTATTGACCCGCGGGTTGAGGGCAAAGTCACTATGCTGTCTAAAAAGCCCATGACAATGGGTGAATTGTATTCTGCGTTTTTGTCCATGTTGCAAACTCTGAATTTCGCCGCTATTCCCGCCGGTGATGTCATCAAAATTGTTCCCGCTATGCAAGCCAAACAATTCAGTGGCGCGACATTTCAAACAACACATATCACTTCGAACCAAGAAATCGTTGTTCGCGTAATAACGGTAAATAATATCTCCAGCCAGCAATTAGTTCCGGTGCTACGCCCACTAGTCGAAGAATGGGGCAGCATTAGCGCCTACAGACCCTCCAATACCATCATTTTGACGGGCAGCTCTGCTAATGTGACTCGACTCATGAACATCGTACATAGCATGGACAATAAAAATTCCAGTAGCATTACTGTCATTCATTTACATTATGCACAAGCAAGTAAAATAGCGGCAATGATAGAGAGGCTCCAAAGCGCTAATCACTCCCAAGGAATAACCAACAACTTCTCAATTTCAGCTGACGATGACAATAATTCTATTCTGGTAAGTGGAAATACAGTTAATCAAACCAAGGTAAAAAAATTGATTGCCTCGTTAGATACCGCAGAAAATGGCTCACGTATTACCACTCAGGTTGTTTATTTAAATTACCTAAGCGCTGCAAAAATTGCACCAATTTTAAATAAAATTGCATCGGGAAATCTTGGGAAAAGTGACAATACCACAAAAAATAGCATAAATCACTTTAGCACTAGCACAAGTTCCGGTCAAAAAATAATTTCTATCGAGCCAGTAGTTGAAAATAATGCGCTAATTCTCAATGGACCTCTCGAAGAGATCCATTCTTTACAGGCTGTCATAAAACACCTCGATGTTCGACCTGATCAAGTTCTTGTGCAAGCCATCATTGTTCAAGTCGATCAGGGTCTTCTTAACAAACTGGGAATTGAATGGGGCTCCACAAATCCGAATGTTAATGCTGAAGTTATCACTCCAGACACTTTTCCTCGCGGAATTGGCTTTATTCCTCACGGAAATCTACAAGTATTGGTTCAAGCATTAAACACTAGCACCTCAACTAACGTGTTGGCAACGCCTTCCATTGTGGTACTTAACAACAAACCTGCGATCATTAGTGACGGAAAAAACGTTGGGATTTTAAATCGATCCTATGAGGATACCTCGGATAATTCCACGGCACCATTTAACACCTACGACCGTAAAGACGTCACACTGCAATTGAAAGTGACACCACAAATTACCCCAAATAATACTGTCAGTCTTGAAATCGATCAGCAAAATAATTCACTCGATCCCGAAGTAGCATCAACACCAGATAACCCGACATTTGACACTAGCAAAATTAAAACAAATGTCTTGGTCAACAGTGGTGATGTGCTGGTTCTGGGTGGACTAATTTCAAATAATGACAAAGAGACTCTCAATAAGATACCACTGTTAGGCAGCATTCCAATTATAGGAAAACTCTTTCAATACAAAAACCATGAGCGTGAAAAAAAGAATTTAATGGTATTTATACGACCTATAATTTTAAAAAACAAATCCGATATCGTTCGCGAAACCTCAGATAAATATAATTATATGCGAAATTTACAGTGGCATAGAAAATACGGTGCTTCACAACAACTCGGCTCCCCAGTGTTGCCCGCACTCAAAAATAAAAATACTATTCGGTTGCCACCTCCTTTCGAGTGAAAAAAGACTCATGACAAAGATGACTCTGGCGCTTGTTCAAACAATCTGCACCATGCTTAGAGCATATACTCGACTTTGCTTTGCGTCTCTACAAGCATCTAATTGATTTAAACACCGATTTCCACAGAACATATAACGTAAGCCCTCGAGAATCTCCCCCTTACATGGGATAAAATTATTTTTATCATGA
>CAWUIH010000050.1:0-10620 GCA_963922495.1 uncultured Coxiellaceae bacterium
ATGTTCTTGAGCAAGCTGGTTATAAACCAATGACACTGCCATTGGATGTGGGTGTATTTGTTGGTACTGACCCAAGTAGTTATTTCATCAATAATGTACTGACTAGGCCAGATGTGACTCAGTTAATGGATCCTGTGCAGTTGAGTTATACGAATATAGGCTGTGCAACCCAGCTCTCATATTATCTTAATTTGTCTGGGCCAAGTATTAACTTATATACGGCATGTTCAACTTCATTGGTTTCTGTGCATCAAGCGTGTAGAAGTTTAATGATGTACGAGTCAGCGATGGCTATTGCTGGTGGTGCATCAATAAATCCAAGTCCTGTCACTGGATATCTTCATCAAACAGGTAGTGTTTATTCATCTGATGGTCATTGTAGGGCATTTGATGATGAGGCAGATGGCACTGTTGCTGGGCAAGGTGTTGGATTGGTTTTACTAAAGCGCTATGAAGATGCGTTTGCCGACGAAGATCATATTTACGGAGTTATTCGAGGTACGGCAATTAACAACGATGCTCAGCAGAAAGTTGGATATACGGCACCAAGCGTTGAGGGCCAAATTGATGTCATTCAGAAAGCACTATCTGTTGCAGAAGTAAAAGCTTCTGATGTTGGTTACATTGAATGTCATGGAACAGGCACAGAGCTTGGGGATCCAATTGAGTTAACGGCTTTGAACCAGATATATGGGGACAGATCGATGGGCGATCTAGATTGCATAATTGGTTCAATAAAGTCAAACATAGGACATTCTAATGCAGCTGCTGGTATTGCTGGTTTACTGAAGGCCTTATTGGTGCTCAATAATGGAATGATACCTCCTACATTGCATTTTAAGAAATTTAATAGCAAGATTGACTTGAGTAAATCGCGATTTAGTGTCAATACTGAGTTGACGTCTTGGGCTAAGAATGAAGATAGGATTGCGGCTGTTAGTTCATTTGGGATAGGTGGAACAAATGCACACGTTATATTACAGTCTTATAATCCTAACGCGACCGATATTCATAAAAGTTTTAGTGGTATCTGTTCATTTACGTTATTAACTGTTTCTGCTAAATCTGAGGAATCGTTAGCGATGAGATTAAATTCATTGTGCTCGATGCTGGAGTCGTGTGATGTTGTTGATGTTAAGCGCTTAGGTTATACATTAAGCTGTATTCGGAATCATTTTGATTTTAGGAAAGTATTTGTTGTTTCATCGATACCAGAAGCGATAGATAAGTTAAAGCAGCCCGCGATGATTGACATGGCTAAAGTATCAAGTGATCAGAAGCTAGCTTTTATTTTTTCACAAGACATAGTTGTGTCAGATATTTGTAATACTTATCGATATTTGTATGAAAATAATCGTGTTTATAAGGATGCAATTTTTGACTGTACTCGTTATTTCGAGCACGAGATAGGCGTTAATACTGCAGCTTTATTGTATCCGACGAATAAAGAAACAGATGGAAATATGCTACAGTTGCTTGAATATCAGGCGGTATTATTCACTTTTCAATATGCGATTGCTTCATGGCTGTTAGATATGAGGATGGCTCCAGGAGTTATACATGGTGAAGGGCTGGGTGAATATGTTGCTGCAGCTATTGCTGGGAGAATGTCATTAGAAGATGCTGTTCGTGGATTGTGTCACAAAATTAGTGAGACTGGAAAAATAAATGATCATTCCATATCAGAGACTTTGCAAACTCTGGTTAAAAAAGGTGAACATCTTTTTATTGATGTGGGTTCGTTGGGCTCAACCTTGATTAATCGAATGAAAATGCAGGCTATTGGTCGATTCATTAATACAATTAAGATTTCTAGTTATTCTAGTGGTAGTGTAGAAGGTGGTGAGTTGAATTTATTGGGGACTCTGTGGGCTCAAGGCGTAGGTATTGATTTTCAAAAGCTTTATCCAGACTTTTCATTTGGAGATAAAATCGAGCTACCACATTATCCTTTTGAGAAAGTAAATTATTGGTTGGAACCAAGGAAAAATGTATTAGATAGTCACGGTAATCACGTTCCTCAGAAAATTTTACGCATTCAAAACCTAGAAAACGAATTGCAAAAAGAAATATTGAATGTATGGCAGCAATTATTAGGTGTTGAGTATATTGGTTTAGATGATAACTTTTTCAAATTAGGAGGTCATTCGTTAATGGCTTTTAAGATCATAACTCGAGTGAACCAGTTATTTGATATGAAGATCCAGATAGATGAGTTTGCAAGTAACCCCACAGTGCGAGGATTAGAGGCGCTGATTATAGAAAATCATGTTCAATCAGTACAAGGAGCTGGTGAGTGAGTGTGGTTGATAAGAATGCAATTATTGAGCAAATACTTGCGAAGAAAAAGAGTAAAGAGGTTAAAGGGAATATTTCAGGGATTATAGGTCAATTGAGTGAGGGTATCGTTTCTCCATCGCAAAATCGATTGTTATTCTTAAATGAAATGGAAGGCCCAGATAGTGCTTATAATATTCCTTCTTTATTGAAATTGACGGGAGAGATTGATGCCTCAATTTTGCAAGTTGCGATTGATAAGGTGGTGAGGCGGCAAGCAATATTAAGAACAAGTTTTTTTAAACGAGAAGGTCGGTACTTTCAAAAAATAACGGATAATGTACGTGTTGTGATGAATCTATCCGATGCGGGATCAGAAGCTGATGCAATGGCGATTGCACAAGAGAAGTTGTCTTATGTCTTTGATTCAGTTGTGGCGCCACTGGTCAAGTTTGACTTGATTCGTGTAACGCCTAATCTAAGCTTTCTCTTAATTAATATACATCACCTTATTTCTGATAGTTGGTCTCTACATGTTTTAATGAATGAGGTCGCATTCTATTATAATGGAAAAGTGAATCAGCAAATGACTGAACTACCCCAGCTGAATATGCAGTTTTGCCAGTATTGTGAAAAACTAGAAGGTCAATCGCATAAGGCTGAAATTCAGCAGCAGCTTGCTTATTGGCGAGATTGCTTAAGCAATTTGGATGATTTATACGTGTTTCCTCCTGACAAAGGGAGACCGGCTTTACAAAGAAGCCAAGGTAACAGCCATCGTTTTGTGATTCCTGAAAGGTTGGCTGCTGAGATAACTGATTTTTGTAAAACACATGGATACACAGTTTATAATTTTTTGCTGTCAGTTTTTAATATTTTGATGTCAAACTATATAAGTAGTCGGGATGTATGTTTGGCGAGCCCAATTGCAAATCGAAATACTGTAGACGAGGAATTGCTGATTGGGTTTTTTGTAAACACAGTGGTGATGAGAAATGATGTGAATCCATCAGCCACATTTCATGAGCTCATTAGGCAAGTAACAGCTACAGCAAATCAAGCGTTTAAACGATCACAGGTTCCATTTGATCATGTTGTAGAACAACTGAATCCGAAGCGAAGCTTGAGCTATTCACCTGTTGTGCAAACAGAGTTTGTGTTTTTAAATAAATTTGGTGCAAATGTAAAGCTCGATGGTCTTGATGTGCGTGAAGTTGATTTGCCAGTCAGTCATGTTAAATATGATTTTAGTTTGGCTGTTTTTCAAACAGATTTTGGTTTCACAGGTTTGATTGAGTACCGCTCTGATTTGTATTTTCACGAGACTGTTGTCAGATTATCTGATGAATATGTCCAATTGTTGAGTCGTGTTTTGAGTAATCCTGATATTGCAGTTGATAAACAAAATATTTTGCTCGATACGACGATAAATCAAATCCAGAAAGTGTGGTCTATGCCAAGTATACAGTTTGAGAATGATTTAACTTATATTGATATATTTAATCAGCAAGTCGCCCAGTTTCCAGCTAAGATTATTATTGCTGATCAAGGGCAGCAGCTGAGCTACCATGAAGTTATATCACGAGTGCATATATTAGCAACTGTGTTTCGTGAGAATGGAATTGGGCGAGGTGACAATGTTGGGTTTTATATTGATAGGGGTGTTGATTATCTAGTATGCATGTTAACCTGCTTTCATTTGTCATGCATAATGGTTCCTTTTAATCCTTGCGCATCAGATGCTAGAAATCGTGAAATGTTATTAGATGCTCAACCTCGTTGTATCTTGCTGAATAAAAAGGAACATCTAAAGCCTGAGGTTAGCGAATATGATTGCAGTAAGATTTTTTTAGATGACATATGTTGGGATAAAGGTTGTGACAAGCCTTTGTTAAGTCCAGATTTAGACGATGTGGCTTATATGATATATACCTCTGGGTCTACAGGTAAACCAAAGGCTGCAATGGTTAAACACCGTGGGATGATTAATCACCTTAGAGCGAAGGTAAATGATTTTAATTTGCTAGAAGATGATGTGATTGCACAAATTGCAGTGCAAACCTTTGATGTGTCGATATGGCAGTTTTTAATTGGACAGCTAGTTGGAGCAAAAACCGTTGTATTTGCTAATGATGAAGCTTGGCAGCCCAAGAAGTTGTTAAATAAATTAACAAAGGACCGTATTACGGTCGTAGAAACGGTACCAAGTCACCTTAGGGTGATTATTGATGAAGTTCAAGCAAACCCAACAGACTATAACCTTAATTTTTTGCGTTATATGATTAGTAATGGAGAGCCTATTTCAACGGCATTAGCGAAGCGGTGGTTTGCTGTTGCTCCACAATCAGTTTTTGTTAATGCTTATGGTCCTACAGAGTGTTCTGATGATGTGACTCATTTATGTGTTGGAAAAGATCAGCTGCCAGATTTGGCATACTTGCCATTGGGTAGGCCAATTGCGAACACTCGTGTCTATGTGTTGGATGAGTCTTTGAAGTTTGTTCCTATTGGTGCTGTTGGTGAAATTTATGTTGCTGGCGAAGGAGTGGGGTTGGGCTATTTTAGAAATTCTGAGAAAACTAAAACCAGTTTTATTTCAAATCACGGGCTGACTTTTGAGACGGGTACCATATATAAGACTGGGGATTTAGCTCGATATCTTCCGGATGGGACGTTGGAATTGTTAGGGCGGAATGATGAGCAAGTGAAAATACGTGGGATACGTATTGAGTTAGGTGAGGTCGCTAGTGCCATAGAAAAAATTGACCTTGTTGATCAGTGTGTTGTTGATGTTATCTGCGATGATGGCGCTAATAAAAGCCTAGTTGCTTTTGTTTCATCTAGGGTTAAGCCTGCCCCCTCAGGAGATTTTTTTATAAAACACTGTAAAAAAATCTTACCTGATTATATGGCTCCAAGGGCGGTGATTGTTATCGATGAGATGCCTTTGTTGGAAAATGGTAAGATAAATAAAAAGAAGTTACCTATGCCAAGCTCCTTAGAAGCAATTTCGCTTGATAATTACGTAGCAGCCCAGACAGTAACTCAGCATAAATTAGTGGAAATTTGGTCTGAATTAATGAGGGTAAATACAGTCGGAATTCATGACGATTTTTTTTACTTGGGAGGACATTCCTTATTGGCAATTGAGCTGGTAAGAATGATTGAGCGTGAATTCAAAGTGTCATTACCACTAAGATGGTTGTTTGAGAACCCAACGGTTAGTTGTGTGGCGGAGTATATTGATCAACATAGGGTGAATGACTGCGGTAAGTAAAGTGAAAACGGATTTCGATTTGTTATATTATGAGTTGGCTCCAAGCCAGATTGCTGAATGGTTTGCTTATCAGTTAGATCCGAATAGCCCTCTTTATAATATTAGTTTCAATCACTTCTTCTTCAAGAAGATTGATGTTGATGTTTTTGTACAAACCTGGAATATCCTTTTGGAGCGTCATGAGTGTTTTAATATACGTTTTGCTTTAAATAATGGCAGGCCAGTGCAATATAAAGTTCAGCATGAGCAGTTAGCAAAAGAAGACTTGTTGGTGGATTGTATTGACTTGCCTTTTGCTGAGGCGATCGAAAAACAAAATATATTATCAAGGCAATATGCATTGGCG
Organism: uncultured Coxiellaceae bacterium; assembly: GCA_963922495.1. Classification (GTDB taxonomy): domain Bacteria; phylum Pseudomonadota; class Gammaproteobacteria; order Coxiellales; family Coxiellaceae; genus CAWUIH01. Next base: position 5,901 of record CAWUIH010000050.1, read on the forward strand.
CCATTTGATTTATTAAATGGTCAGGCATATCGTTTAAAGCTTGTTGCATATCCAGAAGAAGAATATCAGTTGATTTTTGTTATTCACCATATCATTTGGGATGAGCTTAGTACCGTAAATTTAATTCGTGAATTTGTTTCTTGTTATAATGCAATTGTTTCTGGTCAGGACCATTGTTTACCTTCTGTCAAGATGGACTTTCTTGATTATGTTGAACAAGAGGTTTGTAATATCGAATCTGGAAAATATGATGCCCATAAAAATTATTGGTTGAAGCAGTTCAATACAATGCCTTCTTCACTAGATTTGCCGTATGATTTTGTGAGGCCCGCTATTCAGTCGTATAGTGGAAAGACGGTCAGTAATTGGATTTCTCGAAACTTAATTCAGAAAGTAAAAAACTACTTGTTTGAGAATAAGTGCACATTGTTCTCATTTTTTATGTCAGTAGTTGGTTTATATATGTACCGAGTAACAGGTGAGTATGATTTTGCCTTGGGGTGTCCATTGGCGGGACGGCCATTTGAGCATAACCATACACTAGGATGTTTTGCCGTTCCCATTGCGCTTCGCTGTAATGTTAAAGAGTCAACCACATTTTTTGGATTATTAAGTGATATTAAAATTCAAATGTATGGGGCGTTAGAGCATTATCAATATCCACTCTATAAAATTATAGAAACTCATGATCATGTTAAAGATTTGTCGCGTACTAAACTATTTTCTGTAATGGCGGGTGTGCAAAATGAAAAGCCAGATTTAAATATGGTTCGTTTGACTCAAGGTGAATTCTATAGTAAGGACGTATACTCTTCTGAGACCCATGATGCGCGTTTTGATTTAGCAATTGGACTTGATCCTGTCGGTAGTGATATTAAGTTGTTTTGTAGTTATAACACTGACTTGTTTTGTGATGGTACTGTAACAACTATGTTAGATAGTATTGAATCGCTTATTGAACAAGTCGTTGAGGCACCACATCAGTTGTTAAATGAGTATATGCTAGTGTCAGATAATCACTACGAAAAAATGCTCAGAGAGTTCTGTTATGGGAAGTCGTTTGCAGTAGAGGAAAAGGGTGTGGTTGGGCTATTTCTGGAGCAAGTAGTGAGATCTCCAGCTGCTACAGCAGTGATTTGTAATAGTGAACGTTATAGCTATACAGAGCTTTATCAGCGTGTTGCCACAATACGGGCATGGCTGCTACAGCGGGGTGTGGTTGCAGGTGATTTCGTGGCTGTTATGATGAATCCGTCTCTAGATTTAATAGCTGCATTGTTGGCAATATTGAGTTGTGCTGCTAGTTATGTCCCGCTGTCTGATACCTATCCTGAAAATAAAATAACAAGTATTTTGAGTTCAGTAACAGTATCTTTGCTGTTAACGCAGAAAAAAATAAGTTGTGATAAGGGATTTTCATCAAAGGCAGTTGTTTGTTATGTGGAAGATATTTATATTGAAGTTGAACAGCTCGAATTTAGTACTTCATATATTAAAACAAATAACGCCTATGTTATTTTTACTTCCGGTACAACAGGTGAGCCGAAAGGTATTCCAATTCAGAATGAATCACTTACAAACCTTATTCAGCTTATACAAGATAAATATCAGCTTAATAGTCATGACTGTATGTTGTTTTCGTCATCGGTAACATTTGATGCTTCAGTTCTTGAGATATTCTTGCCGTTAATCGCAGGTGCGTCTATCTTGATATATCCTGATTCGTTTATGAAGCACCCAGATGAAATGCTGACCATGATGGAGGCGTTTGATGTTAGTATTTTTCAAACTACACCGTTACTATTGAGCGCGTTAGCAGAACGTAAACAGCAGCGTAATGAAATTATACTTGATAGCTTGCGTTTAATTATTTGTGGCTCTGATGTGCTTAGCAAGCAAGTCGCTGACTTTGCGATTCAAGAGTTTGGATGTGAGCTTAATAATCACTATGGGCCTACTGAGGTCACCGTTGATGCATTGACTTATAACTGTCGGGATGAGTACCAGGGAGACTTTGTGCCGTTAGGAAAGCCTTTGTCTAATACCACAGTATTCATAGTTGATACTAATGATCAAGTGCTTCCGGTTGGAGTAATTGGTGAAATTGTTGTTGCTTCACCAGGGTTGGCTAGCGGTTACTGGAATGATCCTGGGCGAACCGATTCTGCGTTTCTTATGAAAAATCTAGATCATAGCGATTTAGGTATCCGACGTTTTTATAGAACAGGTGACAGAGGTAAGTTTGATTCACAGGGGAATATATATTTTCATGGTCGTATGGATAGCCAAGTAAAGGTGAATGGTTACCGAATTGATTTGCAAGAAATTGAATCTATCTTGGCTCAGCATACATCTATCGCAAAAGCTGCTGTGAAATATTGTCATGCCGCAGAGTGCGGAGAGAGTTATTTAGAAGCATTTGTTGAATTAAAAAAATGTTGCGTTAATACTGTGATAGCAAAAGGAGTGCCCTATTATCAGTTTACGTTGTCACAGATGCCTCAATTAGAGCTTGCTATGAATGCTGCTCACCATCAATCGTGGCCAAAATATTTCTCTGGAAGTCCAGCATTAAAGAAATATTGGCCGAGTTTATATGATTTATTTCCTGATTATCAGTATTGTATGCTTGATGAGAGTGGTAATGTTGCTTGTGTTGCAAATGGAATTCCAATAAATTGGGATTTTCATGATGGTGATTTTCTGCCGACATGGGACCAAGCATTAGCGCTAGCGTTTGAGCAGTATGCGACAGGGGTGAAGCCAAATGCTGTTTTAGGTCTTTCGGGTATTGTATTATCAGAATTTCAAGGTAAAGGCTTAAGTAACTGCTTGGCGAAAGGGTTTCGTGCCTTAGCTGCTTCGCATGGGTTACAATATTTTTGGGGGCCGGTGCGTCCTGTTGGGAAGCTTGAGTTTCCTCAGTTGACAATAGAACAGTGGGCAAATGAAAAAACTCAAGCTGGTGAGCCTAAAGATTTTTGGTTGCGAGTACATGCTAGGTTAGGTGCTAAGATATTAGGTGTTAATGCTCGTGCTCAGGAAGTTAAAGGGACAATTCAGAACTGGGAAGAGTGGTTGCAAGTGCCTTTAGATGGGCTTGAGTCTTATACTCATCCGACCTTGTTACAGCCAGTCATTCTCGATCATGTTAAAAATATTGGTATTTACCATGATCCGACTATTTGGGTATGTCATCAATGTGACGTTCATGACGCTAGTGCTGATCAGTTAGTTAGTCTTGATGCTGTAAGGAAGTTTTTGCTTGAATCGTTGCCTGCATATATGTGCCCACAATATATCGAAATAGTAAAGCGTATGCCCATGACACAAAGTGATAAAGTTGATAGAACACAGCTAAGACGTCACTGTGTTAATGCTTCGGATAGCTATGTTGCTCCAACTACGGAGATTCAAAAAAAATTAGTTATGTTATTTGGGCGAATTTTAGGAATAGAAAGGGTGAGTGTGATGGGTGATTTCTTTATGTTAGGTGGGCAATCATTGAAAGCGATTGAGCTTTTGTTTGCGATACGGCAGCAGTTTGATACTGATCTATCATTGAAAGATTTTTATAAAAACTCCAACCCTCTCCAATTATCAAAGTTAATTTGCTGATTCTTTATGAGCTGGTTGGCATAAATAGAGAAAAAATATAGCTAAAGAGCTTGAATAATACTTTCAGTCTCTTGCAGTTCTGTAGAGTGGCGACTATTGTAGATAATATCGAAGTATTTATCACCAAAGTCAGGTGATATGGCGACTACAATATCATTAGGGCAAAGTGGATAGTGTTTTACTGCGGTCAATACTGTTCCGGTTGACCCGCCAATAAATAAACCTCTTTGTTTTACAAAGTTGTGGCAGGTCTCAATAGTGTGTTTTTCCTTAATGTAAATAACATCGTCAATTATTGTTGGGTCAACCAGTTCAGGTTTTCGACTTGTTCCAAGACCAGGTATGGTTCTTTTTTTTGCTTTGCCACCAAAGGTGACTGAACCATCAGCATCGACGGCAATGATCTTCACGAGAGGGAGCTTCTGTTTGAAATATTTAGCACAGCCCATAAGGGTTCCTGTTGTGCCAGAACCAATGAAGAGGTGAGTCAACTGTGGTATTTCTTCGTGTATTTCTCGAGCCGTCGTACTGTAGTGGGCAGCGCTGTTTGCTTGGTTGTTATATTGATTGAACCAAATGTAGTCATTACTTTCATTTAGTAAATTATGAATGTATTGAATTCTTTTTGCTAAATATCCGCCATTAGTGTCTTTTTCAGTAATAATATGCAGCATTGCACCATAGGTTTTAATTAATTTTGCGCTTGTGCTGCTAATGTTAAGGTCGCTAACACAGAGCAATTTATACTTTTTGGTGTTGCAAATTATGCTTAACGCGATTGCTAGATTTCCTGAGCTGGAGCAAATAAGAGTTTTTTGTTGTAACTGGTTATTATGTTTTTTTTCTAGTGCCTCGATCATTGATAGCGCAGACTTTAATTTAATGGAGCCGGCAATGTTCATTCCTTCAAGTTTGAGATAGCACTGTTTTGTGTTTATAAAATTAGGCAGATGATAAAAAAGCGGATTTGATTTAATCTGCAGGGGGTTGTGAATAATCATTATTAATCACCTTTTTTAGTAATTTAGCTAAGGGGTAATTTCTTCTGAGTTACCACTAAATTTTGTGTATGCCGACCGAAATTCATTAAGCGGCGACCTTA
>CAWUIH010000051.1:0-10560 GCA_963922495.1 uncultured Coxiellaceae bacterium
TGCGGCTGCTTTAAACCAAGCTGAACACCTTCATCAATTAATCACGACAAATGCCGATGCGAATAGCGTTGGTAGAAATAGATGGACTCCACTTCACTGGGCAGCACGTTATAACCATCTAAAGGTGGCGCGGATATTGATCGCGAACGGTGCGGACGTGAACGCAACTACCGACGATTACACATTTTATCCACTCTATGTGTATAACAAACTTCTTTACACGTCATCTTCACTTCATTATGCAGCGCAAGGTGGCTACACGGAGATGGCACGGATGTTGATTACGAACGGTGCCAATGTGAATGCCGCTGACAGTCGTGGGCGGCGGACCCCGCTTTATGAGGCAGCATCTCACGGTCATGTAGAAGTGATACAGATATTGATTGAAAACCGTGCCAATGTGAATGCCACTGATCGTGATGGGTGGGCACCACTTGATTGGGCAGTGTCTTATGGTCATGCAGGGGCGACACAGATATTGATTGCAAACGGTGCCAACGTAAATGCAGCCAACAATTATATAACTGGAAGACGGTCCCCACTTCATCGTGCAGCAAGACGTCATCGTGGTGCAGAGGTGACGCAGATATTGATTGCAAGCGGTGCCAATATGAATGCAAATGATTATGACGGATGTATTCCACTTCATCTGGCAGCACGTTTCGGTCGTGTGGGTGTGGTAAAACTTTTGCTTACATATGGGTCTAATCCTTATACTATCGCCAGTGGAAGTGGAGATAATGCATTTCATCTTGCTTCACGTTATCACCATCCTCAGGTTACGGCATGCCTTAATGAGGCCGTGGGTTACTCACCCAGACGCACTCGCCTGGCAATCACTGCGGTTGTGTTCGGATTCGCTACTCTCGTATTTGCATACTTGGCGGCCGTGGCAGCACCTTTTATGGTCAAGGCAGTGGCTGCTTCAGTCATCGTTGGCTTAGTGCTCAATTGGCCAGTCCTGTTAGCTGTGGGTGGTTTGGGCGTCGTAGCTGGGGTTGGCTATTTACTTAAACATCATTATTGTTACAGTTTGAGATATCCGAGGGATACTCCCGAGCCCGCACAACCTCCTCAACCAAGAGAATTAAAGCGGTAAGGTCAGACTCATTTCAAATAAAGTGAAATGGAATGCGAACTTTAAGAAAATCAAGATGAATGCGTAATGCCCGTCGCTACGCAGACATTTTATGTGGAATCAGATTAAATAATTAAGAAAGGATTAAAGAATGCTTTTTTATACCGCAGTACTTCATTAATAGGACAAGATGTTAGGATAATAGCAGTAGCTAAAATATCCGATAAGGAGTTGCGATGAATGTTCCACTGAATGGTTTTAATTCACTGAGATTACACGAACACATCGATTTTGAAAATAATGCGCAGGAAGAGCCAGCGCCGCTTGAAGAGTCTATTACGGTGCATGATCATCAAGGGAATCCTTTTTCATTCACGTTTCCCGCGGCAACTTCTTCCAACGAAGATCTTGCGGATAAAATCGCTCGGATGAAAGTGGGGTATGCGCGTTTAAAGTCACGCAGTGACCAATCCATTGAATCAGCCCATCAATTAATTGCCCGTTGTCAACGTTACATAGACGAATACCAAGCACGACAAATGCAAGGTCGTCGCGATTTAGAGCCATTTATTCAACAACAACGCGAGCATATACGGCAAGCACAATACCGTATTGATGCGCTGACTCAAATTTGCACCTGCGCCGAAACCGCAATCCGATCCGTCGAAATTGAGTTGATGGAGGATGAAGAGGATATTGCGTTTATGAAAAAATTTCATCAGGAGGAAAGGCAGGTTATTCTCTTATTGAGTGACTTTCGAAATTGGTCGTTGCGTGTCTATGTCAAGCTCATGAATAAGGTCTTGAAAGAAATAGATCTCCACCAGTCCAAGCTGGAACAAGAGCCGCAACAGCGAAAGCACTTGCGACATTCTTATCTCGGTGTATATGCAACCATTATCAAAGACATCCATCATGCGATGATGCAATTGAATGACCGCTATCAACACCCCAATTACGCTGAAAATTCAAACTTTGAATCTTGGGCGAAAAAAGAAGAAGATAAAATTTTTCGGTTCGAGAAAGAAATACTGTGTAGAAAACATCGTGACGAAAAGAAATGTGAAGAGGCGGCCAGAGAAATCGCTGAATATTGCGTGACGCTCAAAAAACACTATAGATATAAGCGGCATGTGTATAAGATCATTGCACGCGAAGAAAAAGCATTCCGGACATTAGAAAAGCATTTTCTGCGAACAAGATGGCGCTCTCAGAAGCAACTGTCTATTCCGCCTTCTGTAATACAGACTGTATTTCGCTGCGCAGGCAATCTATTGTATTTCCTATTTATCAGTTGGTGGAAATCATCCCCCAAAAATCGCAGGAAGCCAATTGTCATACAGCACTCAATTTGGCTATCACTACCGCAGGTTAAAAGCCTTTTAGGATCCAGCAGCAATTCGCACAGTCGCCTTCAAATGCGGGGTACCGTGGTCGAAGGTTATTTTAAATCCCACTCCAATGGGGATACACAAAACCGTAGTGATGATTCACCCACCCACTCAGAGATCACCCATGGTCCCAGATACCATTAACTGACGGTTCAAGTGTGCAAAAAATATTAACCAATTGTCGACAACACATCGTACGCAATCTGTCTCAGCGACAACCACGTCACCACCGATCGATACCAATTTTATAACCGTGATGATCACGATACCAATCACAGTGACTCGAACCCCAGCACGTTTCAAACGCACGGCAGTCTCATCGAGCCAGTATTGTCGATTTATTACAGGAACATCAGCACACCACAAGTCACCAGAAGAAGTACGGCAACGTAATGGCAAGCATTTATTTGTCTTTTGATATGCATTGCAATAAAATTTATCGTTCAGTTTTCAAATTTTGACTATCGACGCGCCATATAAGCAATGTTTTGATAGATGGACAGAAATTGATAAGTAGTTACTACCATTGTACAATTATAAGTACAATATTAACGAAGAGCTAGCCCATGAAAAATATGACTTATTCCGATTTCAGAAGCCATTTGTCATCGGCACTTGATCAAGTCAATGATGATCATTCCCCTATTTTGATTACGCGACAGTCTGGAAAGCCGGCTGTTGTGATGTCATTAGAAGATTTCCGTTCTTATGAAGAGACAATCTATTTAATGTCCAGTGCTAAGAATGCGGAACGCCTTAACCGAGCGATCTGTGAGCTCGAAAAATGCAAAGGAATACCTAGAAATGTCATTAAAGAATGAACAATGGTCGACGTCACCTTATTGGTGATAAGAAAAATTTCTATATAGCGAGATGAATCAAGAGGCTATGCCAGAAATCGTGATCCAACTGCTTTTTCTAGGATGATTGATTAAGCAACCAATCAACGGTTGAACAAAAGAAATATATGAGACTTCAAACTATCAAGGAGATCGTAGCGACGACGATACATCGCACGCTTTTTACTTTTGACTACCTGTAAAGATTTGCGTGCTGTTTGCAATGGGATCTCAACAAAAGAAGTATCGAAGGATTGAACAGCATATTCTTGCCACAACTGATTATAATCACACACTATCTGTTTCTTACTGCGTCGGGAGCGGCCGTTAGCAATATGTGAGTGATTGGTGACCGCCACCATGCGGCTAGCCCCCATCGCTTGAGCAAAAAGCTGCATAGCCTCAATCATAAATGACCGTGGACGTAAACCATGATAGGCACGAGTGAACGATTTGATCTGCTGCATACGCTCCTCGTTTTGAATAGGAGGTCCTTGAATTGCACCGATGACAATTCCCAGGCTATGGTCAACAGCCTGAAAACTCAGAGCGACGCTATAAAATCGCTGGAATCGCTTATCAAGGAGTGAAATTAAACAGTTTCCCTCACATTCAAATTGATCCAAATAATGTAGCACTAGCGTAAAACATCCATCAGGCAAAGTAAAAATGACTTTGCCACGTTCAGAGTAAAATTGATTGATATCACTCAGCTCAAAATATGCCTCCATAAAGTTAAAATGCTCTAATAGTGCTTTAGTTCGTTCTTCTACAGTATAATTCGAGGCAATATGAGGACGAAACAGCTTTTCATAAAATCGTGGGTAACGCTCAGTCAAAAAACTAAGAGCTGGCTTAGAGAGTAAACTGTAAAGCTTAGTAAAATGGCGGTAATGTTTTATTGCCCGCCAATAAAATGAGAGACGCTTGATGAAGGCTTTGCTACCGCTGGAAGGATAAACATAGCGGGCGAGTGCTGCAATAGATAATTGAGAACGAATATCTTTTTCGTACATAATCTAGCCAGTTGCAACCCAGTTCCATTGATTAATTATCATTTTGGATTAATGCCTCATTATCTGAAGCATTACTTTCTCAATAAAAAACAATACATTATAAAACATAGATTATAATTCAAATGAACAATAATAGAAACTGAAATAAACTCAATTAACGCTTTGCAGGTTGGGTTTTCAGATAAGAGGCAAACTCAGATATAAGAAAGGCAAAGATGATCACCAAACCACCGATAATTACCGATCTGGTAATACTCTCTTTATTAAAAACATAACCAAAAATGGTTGCAAAGACGGGTTCAAAAGCATAAATCAAAGCAGCTTTACTGGCGGAAACATACCTTTGATAACGGAATTGTAAAAAAAATACTAGACAAGTAGCGCCTAACGAACAAAACAATACTGCCCAAAGGCTGAACCAAGTAAAATGAAACACTACAGGACGCAACCTCATATACAGTGACGGCAGTAATAGCGAAAATAGACTCTGATAGCCCAAAAATATCAGTGTGATTCCCTGTCCCAAGCGTTTGGTAAAATATTGCAACAATACTATGTATAAAGCATAACTCACTGCACAAGCCAACGTCCATAGATCACCCGCAGTAACGTGAGATAAGTTCGCGCCAGTTAAAATAAATATTCCTAACAAACAAAGCAATGCTGCAACAAAGTCATACCAACGTGGTTTATTACGAAGTAATATCAAAGCCAAGAAAGGAACCACGACGACACCAAAAGCGGTAATAAATGCGGAAACCGCAGAGCCAGTAGTTTCCAGGCCAATCGATTGGAAAACATAGGTTGCACTTTGTGTTAAACCCAACAACAAAGCACCTAAGAGCATAAAAATACTAGTCTTTTTTCGGAAAATGATGATAAATGGTGCAAACACTAAAAAGGAAATACCTACTCGAAACACCACAAACAGCGCGGGTGAAATACTGCTTACGGCATCACGTATGAGTGGAAACGTCATACCCCACAAAGTAGTAACTAAAAAGAGAGCAATATGCGACTTCAATACTTTATTCATGACGTTATGATAGCCGATGATGAGGAGGTGTTACATCTTAAATTTTATTAGCGTCGTTTTGAAAGAACCATTGCGTATTCTCACAATCAATACTCAAATGCAGCAGCAACGGCGCCACAGGCTGTTCGCAACTGTTGTAATAATTGATGGCTGGGTTTAATTTTCCAATTCGGTCCTAATTGCAGCTCAGCTTTTGCATGATCACCTTGATAAGATATCGAAATTGGGCAGCGCCCTTGGTTTTCTTTTGCAATAATGATAGGCAAATGTTGCAATAATATATCAACTTGTTGTTGGCTAGTGACAGTTATATTTAAACGTTTTACCATTTGCTCGCGCATTTGGTCCAGCGTTAATACCGTGTCAGCTTTCATTTTAACGCCACCAGAAAATTCATCATCAGATACGGTACCGCGAATAATGAGTATTTCATTTGCACCGATATGCGATTGGATTTGGTCGTACAGTTCCCCAAATAAGGTAACGTCAATCACACCGGTTTGATCTTCTAACGACAAAATACACAACTTTTTACCACGACGTGTCATCACCACACGTAGGTTTGCAAGCATTCCAGCAATGATCGCTGTGCTTTTTACGTCAGGTCTGAGTTGAGCAATGGTGGTTGTTGTAATATTTGAAATTTCTGTTGAGACCATTTGCATCGGATGGCCGGTTAGATACAAACCTAATGTTTCCTTTTCACCTAACAATCTATCGGCATCATTCCAATCGACTGCGTCAACATAGTGATCTTCGTCACAAGTGAGATGCTCTTCACCACCAAATAAATCATTTTGACCACAACAGGAATTCCGATTCTTTTGCTCAGCAGTCAACAATGCTTTATCTATGCTTTGCATCAATATTGCACGAGTTACATTGAGACAATCCATTGCACCGCTGCGGATCAAAGGCTCGATAACACGACGATTCACCTTCCGTAAATCAACTCGTTCACAAAAGTCAAACAGACTTGAAAATGGACCATCAGCTTGACGAACCAAAACGATATTTTCGATCGCTGCCTGCCCTGCCCCTTTTATTGCTCCTAAGCCGTATTCAATTGCACCCTCGGCATTCACAATAAATTGATAATCACCACGATTAATATTAGGTGGTAGCATTTTTAATTGTAATTGGCGGCACTCATTAATAAACAACACTACTTTATCAGTATTATCCATGTCTGATGATAATACTGCTGACATATATTCCGCCGTGTAATGAGCTTTCAACCACGCCGTTTGGTACGCAATTAACGCATACGCTGCAGAATGCGATTTATTGAAGCCATAACCAGAAAACTTTTCCATTAAATCATAAATATGCGTTGCAAGCTTTAAACTAATACCGTGCTCTTCAGCGCCTTTAGTAAAAACTGCGCGTTGTTTCGCCATTTCCTCGGCTTTTTTCTTACCCATTGCAGCACGCAATACGTCAGCTTGACCTAAAGAATATCCTGCCAACACCTGAGCAATTTTCATGACTTGTTCTTGATACAAAATAACACCGTATGTGGTACGTAAAATTGGTTCTAATTCAGGATGCGGATAATTTACGGTTTGTTCACCATGTTTACAGGCAATAAACGTATCCACCATACCAGATTGCAACGGGCCAGGTCGAAACAACGCCACTAATGCCATAATGTCATCAAAACTATCGGGTTGCAGGCGACGAATCAAATCTTTAATACCGCGTGATTCCAACTGAAATACTGCTGTCGTGGCACAACTTTTTAATAATGAAAATGTTTTTTCATCGTTCAAAGAAATATTGTCGATATTCAATGGTTGTTTTGTTTCACGAGCACGTCTTCTATTAATTCGTTGCACTGCCCAGTCGATAATCGTCAGTGTACGTAATCCTAAAAAATCAAATTTTATCAGTCCGGCAGCTTCGACATCATCTTTATCAAATTGTGTCACCACATGCTCGCTATCTGCTTCACAATAAAGTGGCACAAAATCAATGAGACGAGTTGGTGCGATCACCACACCCCCAGCATGTTTACCAGCATTCCGAGTTAAGCCTTCAAGTTTCATCGCTAAATCAACCAGGGTTTTTATTTCCGGCTCTTTTTGATAGCGTTCGGCTAACACTACCTCTTGCTGCAACGCTTTTTGCAACGTCATCCCTAATTCAAACGGTACTAATTTTGCCACTTTATCCACTTGACCATAGGGCATTCCCAATACACGCCCCACATCACGAATCACTGCCTTGGCTGCCATAGTACCGTAAGTGATAATTTGTGCGACGGCATCGTGACCATACCGATCAGCAACATAATCAATCACACGATCACGACCTTCCACGCAAAAATCAATATCAAAGTCCGGCATAGAAACACGCTCAATATTCAAAAAGCGCTCAAATAGTAATTGATGTTCCAACGGATCAAGCGTCGTAATGCCAAGGGAAAATGCTACCAATGAGCCAGCACCAGACCCTCGACCTGGGCCCACAGGAATATCATTTTTTTTGGCCCAACCAACGAAATCAGCCACAATTAAAAAATAGCCTGGAAAACCCATTTTATTGATAACATCAATTTCAAGCTGTAGGCGTTGATAATATTCAGATTTTTTTTCTTCAGGCGTGCTAATTTCTAAAAAGCGTTGCTCCAAACCGTGACGGGCTTGTTCTGCAAAATATTTCTCAATCGTCTGTGTCTGTGGTATTGGATAATTCGGTAAATAAATTTTTCCTAAATGTAATTTAACGTTACAGCGCTTAACAATCTCAACTGTATTTTCAAGTGCTTCAGGAATGTCAGAAAACAATTCCTGCATTTCTTGCGGTGTTTTTAAATATTGCTGTTGGCTGTATTTTTTAGGGCGTTTCGGGTCATTCAAGGTGTAACCTTGATGAATGCAAACTCGTGCTTCGTGGGCTTCAAAATCTTCTTTTTTCAAAAAACGCACATCATTGGTTGCGACTACTGGCACTTGGTATTGTAACGCTAAGTGCACAGCAGCATGAAGATAGTTTTCTTCATACGCGCGTTCAGTTCGTTGTAGCTCTAAGTAGAAATGATTCTCAAAATGCTGCAGCCACTGCTGCAAGCGCTGCTCGGCAAGAGATTGGCGATTTTGGAGCAGGGCTTGAGCCACATCCCCATCACAACCACCTGAAAGCACAATGAGACCTTCTTTATACTCAATAAGCCAATTCCAATTGATACATGGGGTATCAATTTGCTGTCCCTCTGTGTAAGCCAGTGAAATTAATGCCATTAAATTTTTAAATCCCTGTTGATTTTTGCATAACAGGGTAATCGTAAAAATTTCTTTTTGATGTCGCAGTAATACATCAGCACCAAGTATTGGTTTGATGCCTTGCTGGATAGCCGCACGATAGAATTTTATCAATGCAAACAAATTAGTATGATCGGTCACAGCGACAGCTGTCATTGTGGAATCTTTAACGTGTTGCGTTAACGGCTTGATTTGCACCAAACTGTCGATAATCGAGTATTCACTGTGAACCCTTAAATGCACAAATTGCGGCATAGCAACCCTTAAACACTATAACAACGGATCAGTGTTTGTTGCTCCTGATGTCGTAACAATGCCAAATCAATTAATTGGTCTAACAGAACATCATAAGACAAGCCACTGACTTGCCACATTTTCGGATACATACTGATGTCTGTAAAGCCTGGGATGGTGTTTATTTCATTAACAATACAGCAGTCATCCGGTTGTAGAAAAAAATCCACCCGTGCCATTCCCGTGCAATGTAAAGTTTGATACGTTCTTACTGCGAGTTGTTGAATGTTAACTATTTGTTCTGGGGTTAGTTTTGCAGGTGCTACTGTTGAGGCTGCATCCTTATTAATATACTTTGATTTATAGCAATAAAATTCCGAATGTGGAATGATTTCTCCGGGTATTGACGCTTTTGGTTCGTCATTTCCAATCACTGAACACTCGATTTCGCGTCCCTGAATTAACGGCTCTACCATTACACGCTGATCATATTGAAACGCATTTGTCACGGCTTGATGAAATTGCTGATAATCTTGCACACGCGCTGATCCTACCGAAGAACCAAGACTGGTGGGTTTGATAAATAACTGCGCTCCAAGCTTGGCTGTCAACTCTGGATATAATTCTTTTAAGCCCACGGTAGAATGCAATACATGCCAATCAGCTGTTGGAATTCCCACCTGTTTGAGCAACCGTTTGGAAACATCTTTTTGCATACAAATCGCCGAGGTTTGCGCGCTTGCACCCACATAAGGCAAGTTCAATAAATCCAACAGCCCTTGTAATGCACCGTCTTCACCATGGGTACCATGTACCATTGGAAAAATACAATCCACGGGATATTGCCGCTGTGAGTCACGTAATGAACACCAGGTATTTTTAGAATTACCCAACAGCACAGTGATAGGTTCGGCAATATCTTGCATCACACAATACTGAGGCCCATGCTCTAAAAAATCTTTTAAATTACTAATTAAGAACCAATTACTATCATGGTCAATATAAATCACTGAAACAGTGTATTTCTGAAAATCTAGCGCCGCAACGACATTGCGTGCTGAACGAATGGAAACTTCATGCTCCGTCGATTGCCCACCGCATACTACGGATAGACTAAGTTTGTTCGTTGCATCCATCGCTGCATCATAGCAATTCTTTAATCTATTGTGAAACGGAATTCAGAGCGTTTAAAATCTTTTAACCAATTAAACCTTGCAGTGGCCACCACCATTTTTTTCAATATATTTTTGGTGGTATTCCTCTGCGGGATAAAAAGCAACAGCGGGTATAATTTCAGTCACAGCCGGTGCTGTATATTTTTGTGCTGCATCAAAGTATTGTTTGGATTTTTCCGCAAGTTGTTGTTGCACATCATCGTGAAAAAAAATCGCGGAACGATATTGAGTACCAATATCTACGCCTTGACGATTCAAAGTGGTTGGATTGTGACAATCCCAAAAAATTTGCAATAACTGCTCGTAAGAAATTTGCTCCGGATCATATTCCACCAACACTGCTTCCGCGTGGCCTGTGTTGCCACTGCACACTTGATGATAAGTAGGATTTTCAGTAGTGCCGCCTGTGTAACCCACAGTGGTAGCCACAATTCCATGATGATGACGAAAAGCCTCTTCAACGCCCCAAAATCATCCAGCAGCAAATGTAGCCTTATGCATCAGTTTTCTCTCAATTCAATAAAGCTT
>CAWUIH010000052.1:0-10522 GCA_963922495.1 uncultured Coxiellaceae bacterium
AGAATATGATTTTCTATATTTTCAATAGGTTAGAGAAATTTCCGTCAAAGTCGGGTTAATACTTAAAGCGGTTGAATGCGGCGTTGTATTGTTAGGATAATAACTTTTTAAGAATTGTGGCTTTTAAGCACTTCAATAATCTAAGCTTCTATAAATTATCAAATAAATTGTAATGAGTTTCTACTACGTATTTTGTAATTCTTAATAAATAGCTACTATTCTAAATTAGGTTTTCAATTCTGAACAAACCAAAACAAGGGGGAAGATATCAATGAAAAAAATTGTAACTAGCTTAATAGTAGCTTGCGTCGCAGTGTTTGCTAATGCGTTGGCATCATTCTATTTGTGTGGGCCGGATGAAGATGGTTGCGATAATAGTAACCTTGAATATTGTTCTTGTATTTACAAAATCTCGGAAGAAAACCAAAGTCAATATTGTTTAGATTTCCAAGAATTAGGTTGTGAGCCACTTAAGCAACACCCGCAGTGTAATCCACATGACATTATTATGGGCCAAGGACGCTGTTTGTCGACACTGTTTCAAAGCATGCCGGAACCCATATGTCCAACTGTTTCAAAAAATTTTTGTGTACAACATAAAATTAGAATTTGTAACAGTAACGGTCAATGCAAATCAGGAAAAAACCATAATACTTAAATTCCAGGGTTATGATGCTACTGAATTCAATGAATTTGTCATAAAAAATGATGATTCTCGTTGTATTGTTGTCCCCTCTGGCACCTCTGTGCGATGATGTTTAAAAATTTCTTGCCCTATCCTTTTATAGGTTTTTGACGGACATTTATAATTGCGTGCAAAAAGATACAAAGCAGCACCGAGACAGAACAACGCTACCCCAACACCAATAGCAGCCATTACTGGTGGGCTGAGCCAACTGACAACAAGTGCGAATTTGAGGATAGGTCCTAGGGCAGTGACCCCAGTCCCTAAAATCATCATAATACCACCTGCCTTTCTAAGTCTAGGATTTCTGCATCCTACAAGATTTTTAGTAAAAGCATTGTAGGATTTGAATTGCTTGTCATTCGGACTAGTCAATAGCGAATCAATATTGGTGAAGATTAGTTTAACAATATCATTATTACTATCTGTGTCATCTAGCTCTGATAACTCCACACAGAGCTGGTGTATTTCGGGAAACAATTTATATTGTTTTATGGGAGGCATCGATTCAGATGAGAGCTTTTTAATAAGCAGTATAATTTTAAGTGCTTGCTGGATTGTCGCTGCATCAAAAACAGGTTGTAATTGTAAAGAATTGCCGTCGCTACTAGAAGCATAACGTTCATTCTCTAAAGAGCGTGCTAGCTCCTCTAATTTATCTTCAGACAGACCAAATAAATAGTCAAAATGATGCAATCGCTTATTAGGGTCAGGATAATCAATCCAAGCGCGTAGAGTTTCTAGTGCAATAGCATCATATTCTGAAAAACCCACAATGGAACATATGGAACTCTCTTTTGTTTGATCAGGCGAATTCAGAGCGTGATATAACGATGATACGCTTAATTGACGTGAATGTGCCGCCTGATTTTTTGTATCTGCACTTGCTGTGCCCCCTGATAATTGTTGCTGTATTTTTTGTTGTAGCTGTGAGCGATCCTGAACACAAGGTATCTGAACGGAAAAGGTAACTTTTTTAGAAGAATTGGTTTCAAGAGATTCCGTATCTTCATCAGTGCTTTGTTCTGAGGCATCTTTTAAGGTACCCGTTTCGGCATCGACTAAAAGAACATCTAATTCATTACCTATTTTAAGTGCCCAGTATTTTATTTGCTCATCCTCTTTTCCCTTAAAGAGAATCATCGATACTACTAATGATATTGGTGTTTCAGAATCATCAACTGAATTATCACTGCATCCAGCTTTCGTAAGGCATTGCCGAAGGCAATCTTGGTCAAATGCGTCGCGTTTCCCATAATATTTTTTCAGTAAACGATTTGCCAAAATTTTAACATTTTCATGAGATAAGGACTTTGCGGTAATTTGAATATACCCAGCCACAAGCGATTCTTTAGCCATCAGTATTGGTGTGACTAATGAGGTGTATTCATTATCATCGGCACCTTGGAGAGATTGATCACGCTTAGCGGTGACCAGCACGTTTGGGGCTGAATAAATTAATGAGCCATTTTCATCGAGGATGTGTTTCTTCGCCGGCAGCTTTTGCTGTGGACCATTAGTGACATTTTCTGACCTCGCAGTTGACTGAGCCGACTTTTTTTTATCGGCATTAGTTGAGGGAAAGTCGGTGATTGCATCAAAAGCATCTGATGGTTTTGTGATTTCCTCTCCGGTAACAATAAGTGTCTCTGAAGCCTTGTTTGAAGTCTTTAAATTATCGTTATAAGCGTTTCTCATAAAATCCTACAATTAATTTTTTGTATTTTTAATATTATTAAATCGATATGTTAAATAATAATATACTGTTGCCGTCACCGATCATAGAACAGTTTTATTAAGAGAAGATTATTAGATGCCATTTTTCTGAAGAATAATTAGGCATGTGCCTCAAAAATAGCTTGTGATTAATCTCTAAGGGATATGCTGCAATTTATTGCATTTGTAGTAAAATATCATAACCTCACTCACAAACAATCTATGCATTGAAAATGGCGAAAAAATATAAAAAAATAGGATTATTCACACTGATTACTCTAGTTTGTGGCAATATGATTGGTTCTGGCGTTTTTTTACTACCCTCCTCTCTTGCTATGATAGGGACCATCAGCCTTTTTTCGTGGCTAATTACTGGTTTCGGTGCTATTTGTCTCGCATTAATGTTTGCACATATTTCACACTTGATACCGGTTGCAGGTGGACCCTATGGGTATAATTATAGGGTTCTGGGTAGCTATATTGGTTTTCAGACGGCGTATGATTACTGGTTTGCGATTTGGATTGGAAACGCCGCCATTGCTGTTGCCTTCGTGGGTTACTTGGGAATATTTTTTCCCATATTGAAAAACAGCTGGTACACTTTTTTCGCAAGCGCTGGCATTATATGGTTCATAACATTAGTTAATATCTCAGGAGTGGGCATAGCGGGTCTCATTCAAAGACTCTCAACAGTTTTCAAATTAATTCCAAT
The DNA here is from genome assembly GCA_963922495.1 of uncultured Coxiellaceae bacterium. Taxonomy (GTDB): domain Bacteria; phylum Pseudomonadota; class Gammaproteobacteria; order Coxiellales; family Coxiellaceae; genus CAWUIH01. The sequence continues at coordinate 3,114 of CAWUIH010000052.1, forward strand.
ATTACTTATCGGCGTGCTGGGATGGTTTTATGTTGATGGAACTAATTTTACAAACTATGCCCATATCTCCAACAATCACCTCACTACCTTTAGTGCGCTATCGAAAGGCGCTGCGCTAACGTTCTGGGCATTTATTGGTTTAGAATCTGCAACAGTACCGGCGGGATCAGTTAGAAATCCTCAACGCAATATCCCGTTAGCGACTATTATTGGCACATCCATCACTTGTATAGTTTATATGCTCAGTTCTACTGCTATCATGGGCATTATTCCCTCACCACAATTGCAGCATAGCACCTCTCCATTTGCTGATGCAGCAAAAATCATTTTTGGTGTTTGGGGTCAGGATTTGGTCGCAGTTGGGGCAATTGTTTCCTGCTTTGGTGCCCTCAATGGCTGGATTTTATTACAAGCTCAAGTACCTATGGCCGCTGCTCAAGATGGCCTATTCCCAAAAATATTTGCCAAACAAAATCGCTACCATACTCCTGTAAAAGGCCTTATTGTTACCTCGATTTTGATAACTGCACTACTACTACTCACCATTACGGATAATCTCATCAAGCAATTTAATACGATTATTTTACTTGCTGTTATCTCAAATGTGATACCTTATTTTTACACCAGTATATCAGATATGTTATGCATAAAAGAATGCAATGAGCCTAAAGTTAAAAAGATTTTTAGATTTAGCATCGCTATTTTAAGTTGTATTTTTTCTCTTTGGGCAATCTGCAGCACAGGGACTAAAACCGTTTATTACGGTTTTATATTTTTAATTATTAGCGTCCCCTTATATTGCTGGTTAATAAGACATAAATTTAAACTTAAACAAATAGCGAGTAAAAGCAATGTCAATTAGTATTCGTGGCCGTAGTTTTGTAACGCTGAAAGATTTTAGCCCTTTAGAAATTAATTATTTACTCAATCTTGCAAAAGATTTGAAGGAAAAGAAACGTTCAGGAGAAAAAGGCAATTTGCTTTTTGAAAAAAATATTGTATTAATATTTGATAAACCATCCACACGGACTCGTTGTGCTTTCGAAGTTGCAGCACATGATGAAGGTGCAAATGTCACTTTTTTATCGAATAGTCATATGGGTCATAAGGAATCAATTGAAGATACTGCAAAAGTACTCGGCCGTATGTATGATGGCATAGAATTTCGAGGTTTTAATCATAAAATTGTTGAGATACTAGGGGCACATGCTGGGGTACCGGTTTGGAACGGTTTGACTGATCAATTTCACCCGACTCAGATACTCGCAGATTTTTTAACTCTACAAGAAAAAATTAATAAGCCACTGCATCACCAAAAGCTAGTATTCGTCGGTGATACACGTAATAACATTGGCAATTCTATGATGATTGGCTCAGCAAAAATGGGACTAGAATTCGTCGGCCTCGCACCAAAAGCACTATGGCCCAATCAACAATTAATTGACGAGATGCACAAAATTTCAAAAAAGACTGGTGCCAATATCCACTTTGAAGAAGATATTAATGCAGCAGTTAATAATGCTAATGCAATTTATACCGATGTTTGGGTTTCTATGGGAGAAGAAGAAAAATTCTCCGAACGTATCCAACAACTTTCTCGCTATCAGGTAACAATGAACATGTTGGACAAAACTGGCAACGAAGATGTGATTTTTATGCACTGCTTGCCTGCATTTCACGACACTCACACAGAAGTAGCTAAAAGAATTCAACAACAGTTTGCGTTAACTGAAATGGAAGTAACCAATGAGGTTTTCCAAAGTCGGCATTCGGTTGTCTTTGATCAAGCCGAAAATCGACTTCACACTATTAAAGCTATTATGGTCGCTTCAATTGGAAACTTGTGATATAGATATGAAAATTGAGTCAGAAATTTCACCATTAAAAAAAGTAATTCTACATCGACCTGATATATCTTTAAGACGTTTAACACCTCATAATTGCCAAGATTTTTTATTTGATGATGTGCTGTGGCCACACAAAGCCGGTGAGGAACACGATGTGTTTAGCAATACGTTACGTGAACATGGGGTTGAAGTTTTTTTATTAGTCGACTTGTTACGAGAAACTTTAGAAATATCAGCAGCCAAGAATTATCTTATCGATCGTCTCATTAAATATAATTACTACAATACTAAAATTGGTGATATTCTTCGTAATTTCCTGATGTGTAGTTCCAGTAAGGAGCTGACTGAATATTTAATCGGTGGGCTCACCGTTGCGGACACGGGAGATTATCCCTTAGGTTTATTGACACATGTATCCAACCCTGAAGACTTTATCTTGCCACCACTGCCTAATCATTTATTTACTCGTGACACTTCAGCCTGGATTGGCAATGGCGTTTCAATTAATTCAATGAAATTTGCTGCAAGGCATGGTGAAACCATTAATATTGAAACAATTTACCAATTTCATCCCATGTTTACTAAGGAATCATTTAATATTTGGTATAATGGTGCACATACTCCAGGCTCACTTTCCACAATTGAGGGCGGAGACATTTTAGTCATCAATAAAAACTTAATTGTCATTGGTATTGGACAACGCACCAAACCTCAAGCAATCGAAATGCTAGCAAAAAATATATTTAATGATAATTCATTTGCTAAAATCCTTGCGATCAAATTACCGAAACAACGCATTTCAATGCATCTTGATACCGTGATGGCCATGTTAAATCACGATACATTTTGTATCGCTTTTCCGACACAAGATATTCAGTCTTGGGTAATAACACCTGGAAATACTTTGGATGATATTTTGATTACAGAAGTAGAATCTCCTTTTAAAGTTATTAGTGAAGCGTTAGGTGAAAAAAATTTAAACCTTATTAAACCAGGTGGTGATGAATTCACCTTACAGCGCGAGCAATGGACCGATGCCAGTAATTTATTAGCAATCAAACCCGGGACGGTCATTGGTTATGAATGCAACGTTGAAACCAATAAAAAAATTAAGGCGGCGGGTATTGAGATTATTACCATTCCTGGTTCCGAGTTAGGACGTGGGCGCGGTGGTTCACGCTGTATGTCTTGTCCTTTGGAGCGTGAATAATGTTATTCGTGATAGCGATAGGTGGAAATGCATTATTACAGCGTGACCAACCACTAGAAGCAAAACTGTTAGAAAGGAATATAAAAAAGGCATCGTACTTACTAGGTGAATTTTCTAAAAAACACGATGTTGTCATTGTACATGGCAACGGCCCACAAATTGGGTTATTGGCTCTTCAAACAGAGGCGTATAAAAAAGTAAAGCCCTACCCTTTAGATATTCTAGGTGCTGAGACTCAAGGAATGATTGGTTATTTACTGCAACAACAAATACAGAATCACGCTGAAAAAAAAACCATTACTTTACTGACTCAGGTTTTAATTGACCCAAACGATATAGCATTTAAAAAGCCCAGTAAGTTTATAGGCCCAGTCTATGACCAAGAAATAGCAACAAAATTACATCAGCAACATCAGTGGCTCTTTAAAGCCGATAATGAGTATTTACGGCGTGTGGTTGCATCACCAAAACCACAAAAAATTATTGAAATTGCAGCGATTAAAACCTTATTAAGAGAAAATCATATTGTCATTGCTGGAGGTGGTGGTGGGATTCCCTGCATTGAAAATAACTCGGTGCTACAAGGTGTCGAAGCAGTAGTCGATAAAGATTTAACAGCGATGACTCTGGCACGACAACTCCATGCTGACCATTTAGTGATTTTAACCGATGTTGAATACGTTTATCGTGACTGGGGCACTCCACAGCAATCGGCTATCAAAAAATCTACTATCACAGACATTCAACAGTTAACTTTTCCAAAAGGATCGATGCAACCGAAAATTAGTGCTGCCATTGAGTTTACCTATGCTACAAAACAATCCAGCTATATTGGAAATTTATTTAAACTACCAGAAATATTAAGCAGTAAAAGTGGTACTCAAATCACTGTTTAGATATAGAATTGGAAGCTTATCCTTTTTAACCTAAATTTATCTCAAAATTGCACAAGGTATTTCATCCCTCGTGGCAGTTTGATCTTGATGAGATGATAATGGTAATTTAAACAGGGTTGATGTATTTGTTGCAAGTTTCTGAAAATTCCTAGACGCTAATTGGAATTGTTCGTCACTATATTCGCAATTGATATCGCACAAAGGTGGGGTATGTTGAATCAACAAATTTAGAATGTGTATTGTATTTTCCACTGATTGAGTCATGCGGCTAGCTTTTTGAACTTTTTGCGAAAGAACGGTCTTTAAGAATTGTGAGCTTCGAGAATCTAATCGTTGCATGAGTTGTTGAATCTGGGGAAGGTGATTGCTCCATCGAACCGGCTGATTATTACGAACTGCATTATGAATCAATGAGGAATTACGTTTTTCAGCGGCTAATTTTAGTACTTTCAACTGTAACGCAGTGGGTAATAGTGGCTTAAAGTAACCAAGACCAGCATTGGTAATGGTATCCCAGCGTAAAAAAGTAAAAAATTTTGTTGCAAATATTGGGTAACGTTTAAAAAAGCCTAAGATCATCGAGTTTTTTTGTAATAATGGAGCATCTATCGATTGTTTCAATGCACGTGCTATACAAGTTTGTTGATTGGATGCCGCGAACAAAAGTTCTTCTGCTAAATTAGTTACAACCTGATCGTAGTCACCGTTGCGGCGACAATTTTCATCTAACTGCTGTTGCTCCATGATTTTATCCAAACACGCTTGATAACGTGGCGTGTTTGGTTCGAGTTTCAATAATTGCTGCTTGTGTTTATCGTGTTGTTGTAAACGAGTTATAATACGATGAAATTTTTGACGCCACTGTGGATTCAGACGCGAGTAAAGATATTCGATCAATAGGAAATCTCGTTCTTTTTGGCGATGTTGGCGAACAAACGTGATCAACAAACTGAAGCTCAAGCGTCGTACACAATCGGGGGAATCATTATTGTGTATAGTATTAATTAATTTATCTAGATGGTTTTGGCGAATAAAATAACTGTAGTCCTTATAACGATTTTTTAAACATCCTTGACGTTGCGCAATTAAAAAATGTTTTTGAATGGCTTCGAGTAATAACTGCTGTGTATCTGTGGTCTCCATTTCATTGATATCTGCTTTACTCACACGCAGATCGAAGTATTGAAAGGCAGTGAGCAACTCATAGATGGGCCCATTAAGTGCCTTACCATTGACGAATGAACAGGTTTGGTAATTTTGAAGTTTGAGTGGAAATGTTGCAATCGGTTGAGTCGAAGTCGCAATTTTGCCGATCGCACGTTGATGTGAACGATTGGCTGAAAGCCAACCTTCTTCACTCTCATTGATTCTAAAGCACTCATCGACAAACTGGTTCAAATCATTTTTACCAGCAGTGGGTGATATTTGGAAAATATATGCCCCATATTGTTTATTCCCACCGAATCCAAATAGCGAATATCCATCACTGCGATCTGCATACACAAGGTAACGCTGTTTACTGTTGGAGTGTGTTAATATTGCAGTATAAAAAAGATGAGCTTTATAACCTGTGGGAATAATGCAAACGGGGTTTTCTAATGCTTTCTTGCATGATTCTGCGGTTCCCATAAAACTGCTATCAAATGCCAAACTGACTATTGATTGTAATCGCACTAGATTGAGAAGTTCTTTTTTTAATACCGCCACTTGTGGTGGAATAACATTTTTTTGTTCTTGACATGGTGTATTGCGCTGTTTGATATCAGGGACTTTTTCATCAGCAGTTAATGTACTCTGTGGCAATGTTATCGAAGCGCTAGGTATTGCGGCAATTTTATCAGTGAGCTTCCTATATTGTTGCTGTAAATGATCCAAATATTCTCTATTAACCGACTCTAGACGTAAAATTGCGTTATCGCTGTCATCGATTCCAAAGCAAACTGTGGTTTTACTGCGGGCATCATTTTTGATTTGAAAGGTTTGCGCACCATGCAATCCTAAAATATGTCCAGTATCTTTGATAAGTCGAAAGCATTCAAAATCATATTTACCAGCCGTTTCAGTTATAAGATTCGCGCTGTATTTCATTAATTCTTGCAAAACCGTATTGAACCTATCAGACCCCAATACCATGTCATATACTGTTTGATAAGCCAATACAGCACTAAGATTTTCGGGATGTCCATAACGAAAATCATAGCCCCAAGTATTCAAGTAATTGAGTTTGGCAAGCTGAATTAAATGATAGCTTTCAATAGCATCTTCACCATGACTATTTTTGTATTTCATACGACCTGAATGATCGAAAGGCGACATAACCCGATCAAATCTTGGGTAGATTTTTTTAATGTGATGAAGATTACGATACTCTGGCTTAAGACAAGTACGAATAATAACTTGCATCATCTTATTAGTGGTAGAAGAGGAATTCCCTGGCTTAAATACTTGTTTCAGTTTAACCAAATTAGTTTGCTGTTCAAAATAATAGACGATTGCAGCGGATACTTGGCGATTCAAAATCGATTGTAATTGAGGTTGCGAAATATTCTCAAGAGCATTAAGCAACTGAAAATCTACATTTAACTGAGGGTTACGAAAAAATTTTATCAGTTCACCGCTAGATAATATATTACATTGCGGCATGATTAGTGTCCGGAAATATCTGCATATGCTCTTATTTTATACACATTTCCTTATATGAATATTAAATTTTCAAAGTAAATAATCGCAAACTGTATTAATCCCTAAGGGCAAAAATCAGCACGGCAATCGGGCCAAGAGTTAGTCAACTTTGCTGAGATTTAGTAACTTCGAAAGATATCCAGCTGTAATGGTATGGACTCCACCCCTTTAATCCGGCCTCGTAATGGGCCAAAATGATATTTTGGGCACTGTTGCAAAAAATCCAGAAATTAAAAGCTCTTTAATCTTAAGTTATTAAGCAGCAATACCAAATAGAGCTTGGATAAAGTTCATCTGTTTTACAACATTTTGGCTCTTCGCGCTTTTGCGTGGATTGAGGGGATATAGTACAATACTTTATCGTTCAGAAGATGGATTAAAACGAGATCAAGATGGCTAATAATAACACACCGGAAACTCTCCTGCTTTTCACCAAAATTTTAAATTTCCCAGACACCACCGTTACAAAAATTATTGATTCTCCTGATGGAAACGAAGTAACCCTTGTTGTAAAAAGTACTCGAGAAGATTTACCTTGTCGAATTTGTAATAAGCCAACACGGGGTCACGGATTGGGACGCACATTACGTTTTCGTCATTTGCCGCTGTTGGGCAAAGAAACCATTATTGAAGTTACCCCAAGACGTGGCATCTGTATTGACTGTGATGATAATCCAACCACCACTGAACAATTCGATTGGTATGAGAGAAAGAGTAAGGGCTCTTCGCGTCTTTGCGTGGATCAAATCAGCATGCGGCAATACCCGGAGCAAA
>CAWUIH010000053.1:0-10093 GCA_963922495.1 uncultured Coxiellaceae bacterium
CCAACAAGTTAGACCGAACGAGCTGATCCAGAATCGGGTTGAGGTGTTTTGAATACAGGCGTTTTCCATCGTCGGTTCTTAACGCCGATCGTTGTATCGCGTTTGCGAAATCACCCTTGCGATGTAATTTGTAACACACGGCTTTACACTGCATAATCTGCTGATGCAACTGGGGTAACTGTTCGTATTTTTTAATGAGCTGATCGCTTTTTGGTTGTTTGCCCATTGCCTTATCCGTCTGCTTAAAAAATCAGGCAGTGCCTTAAGTGGGTTGTTTCCATTTGCGTATTATTCTGAAGTTGAACAGTGTTATTTTTCGTAGTTATTTTAAGATTTATTTTTACTTAGTGTCTAACACGAGTCAAGTTATCGTCCTTTCTCATGGAATTCCCACTTAATCTTGATGAGACAAACATGTTATAGATGATTTCGTTTTGTCAAAAACAGTGAGTAAAAAACTCGAACTTATTAATTATCACTATTCAGGTAATGAACATGATAGAATTGGCGCAGTAAATTTGGTATGGCATGGGTGTGCAGGAGCAATCTATTCGCGTTGATTATCGCGTTTATGATAAAGACACCGATGGAAAAGCAAAGCACCTCCCTTTTTGTGATCTGCTTTCGGTAACAAAACCGCGTGGAATCTAGCTATCAGCATTGGTGATGGATACGTGATATTCCCACTTAAAGAATTTAAAAGCGATTCGTGATCATGAACGGTGTTTAAGTAACGACTCCGATAACAAGGCCGAAATGACTTTCACATTTACACCAATGGCTCATGATATTCATCGACGCAGTTGAATACGATTACAAGCAAAAGGAGAGGCAGTGGCTGCAGCGGTGATATCCGCCGCTTAGTTAAAGCATACAACGCCATTTAAATTAATGTTTTATTAATGTGTGAAAACTTTACGATTCTCACTATTGTTCGGTGGCAACTTCAAATGAATGATCATATAATCCATTTCGATTAAAATAGTACCCAGGCTGTAATCGAAAATATACCCGGAAAAAATCTGGTGTCTTACAATTAAACATAGCGTTAAAGCGATGTAGGTGTAAACAAGGCAGCTCGTTTTTAATCGTGAGAATCCGTAGCTTCATTGCTTGTCAGGACGATGGTGTGATTATTGCTGTAATGAGTGCTGAGGAACCCTTTCAACATTGTAGTGAGTTATTTCTATGAGGAAAACACTGTTAACGCGTTATCAATCAACCTGCTTGCCTGGTCCATTAAATGGTAAAATCGTTTTAGGCTTTTGCTATTATGTGGCCGGTCCTATCGCACTTCAAAATCTTGTGCAGCAAGGCGCATTAGTGATTAAAATTGAACGAAAACCACTGGGTGACCCCTCCCGCAAATTTTTCTCTTCAGATATCTTTAATACATTGTCACATGGTCAATTAAGTGTCGCTATTGATTATGCCGATCGCAAGGATCAAACATTAATGAATGCATTGTTTGAAATAGCGGATGTTATCGTTGACAATAGATCCATTCGCGCGAAAGAAAATGATCGGCTTTTATCACGCTTTTTAGAAAAAGACAATAAAATCAGCCCTACCATTTATTGTTCGATTAACGGCTTCCCTAATGCGAGCGTTAATCGAATGCCTGGGCTCGATGCTTCCGCACAAGCATGTACTGGACTGGCGTATACCAATTGTGCCACACCCAATAATCCGCTGAAAGTCGGTGTGCCCTTATTAGATATCACCACCGGGTTACTTGCAACCCATTATATTTTAGCTAACCTGTTTTGGTTAAGTCAAAGATCATTGCCAGCATCAACAAAGCAAGTGATTCGAATCGCATTTTCCTTAGCCGGTACGTCTGTTTGGTTGCAAGCAAACCAGTTCCTGGATGTCATGGCCGGGGATGAATATTTACGTGTCGGTAACAGAGATCGATATGCCGCCCCTTTTTCCTATTACACCGCAAAAGATGGGTTAATTTCTATTGCTACGGTTAATGAAAACCAATTTCATAAATTTTGTATACATATTTTAAAAAATCCCGGATTTCATGCTCGCTATCCGACCATCTTAACACGGATTCGCGATCAAGCTGCCTTCGAGCGTGATTTAAACGCATTACTAATTACACAAAAAAAGGCATATTGGTTAGAAAAATGTAAAAAACACGCTATTCCGGCAGCACCGGTTTTAAAGGTATCACAAGCGCTCGAACAAAAGTTTGTTAGAAAGCTGATAACCACCACTCGTGATGGTGGTCCCATCGTTACTCACGGAGCCGAACATTCTTTTTTTAAGGAACTAAAAAAACCAAGACGGGCACCCACCTTAGGGCAAGACACGGAAACAGTAAGGTCAGCGATCACGTTAAAATCGAAGCTTTAAAAATAGAGGAGTCACTAAACAACGGGAGGGTTGTAATGAAGATGAACAAACCGACAGCGAACAGTTATTGCGTGTTATCTGCTATTGAGACGCACCGTATTAAAAGAGGAAAGGCGCTTGCGGTTCGTGACGATGACCAGACTCTCTCATATCATTGTTTGGAACGTTCAGCGAATCGTTTAGCTAACTACCTAACGTCTTACAAAGTCGGTCAAGGTGATATCGTCGCATTGTATATGAGACGTTCATTTGACGTATTGGTAGCGATTTTAGCTATTTGGAAAGTTGGGGCGAGCTATGTTTGTTTAGATTATGAAACACCGATAAATCGTTTAACGGCTATTATTAATCAATCACAGCCGAAATGTATGGTGACAGAGCCCGCGTTATTAAGTATTCCACCCAAAAAGCTCCCAATATTAACTTGTCAAGATCCTGAGTTATTCAATTGTGCAACTCAATATGTCAATCGGCTCAAGACGAATAACACACAAATTGCTTATTTAATATACACCTCAGGTTCTACAGGCCAACCCAAAGGGGTGTTAATCACGCATGAAAACTTGGCCAATTATCTTTTGTGGTTTAACCAAAATTTTCAAATCACCTCGCAAGATATTTTTAGTTTTCATTCATCGCCGGCATTTGATTTTGCTATAACCTGTATGTACCCACCGCTTGTCGCTGGCGCACAAATTCTTATTACCAGCGAGCCCGAGGTACTAAACCTACCCGCTTACTGTCATCAATTAGCGAAGCATCGCGTCACGTTTGCAAAATGGACACCGAGCTATTTTAAAATTTTGGTCAATTACGTAGAAAAATATAAACCCGATTTGTCGCATCTTCGATACCTGATGATTGCGGGTGAAGTGTTATTCACGGGTTACGCTGAGCGTTGGTTTGCGATTTACCCTTCACACACCATTATCAATGAGTATGGGCCGACGGAGACAACGGTTGGCATTACAACCCACATCATTACAAAAGCCAGCCTGGATAAGCAGTTGAAAACGGTACCCATTGGCGACCCGATTGCCAATACCCATTTGTATGTTGTTAATGATAATCATCAGCTTCTCTCGCCAGGTGAGGTTGGTGAATTATGGGTTGGTGGTGCAGGTGTCGGCCGTGGTTATTATCATTCACCGGCATTAACACAGACCCGTTTTATAAAAAATCCCTTTTCTAAAAAAGATGAAATCGTATACAAAACAGGTGACCGCGTTAAACAACTATCAGATGGGCGTTATTTGTATATGGGGAGAATTGATCATCAGGTCAAAATCAATGGTTATCGTGTTGAAATAAGCGAAATAGAGCACTGTTTATTACAACTGCCCGAAATCGATCATGTTTGTGTGGTTGTCGGTGGAGAAAAAAACAAAGACCGATATTTAGAGGCGTATATTATTTTAAAAGATCCCATGGGTTCACGCGATATACCCACTATAAACAAAAAAATCGCTCACTATTTACCGCAATTTATGATCCCACGATATTATCACTTTACAGATCGCTTTCCACTCACGCCCAACGGTAAAGTGGATCGGGGTGCACTAGTAACACACGTTAGAGGCAAAGTAACATGCTGAATAATGTTGACAATAATACGTTGAATCGCATTAAGCGTATTCTCAAAAAGTATACTGGGTCAGACAACATCGATATTCATGCATCCTTTTTTGCTTTAGGCATTACCTCACTGCGTGGCGTACAGTTGATTGCTGACATAAATGAGACTTTAAACGCGAATCTAACCGTACCGGATCTGTTTTTGTATACAACACCGTATGCATTGGCAAATTATCTGACAATGCCATCCACTGACCCTAACATGGTCACTCCATTAGGTTCTTTTAACCGAAGAAATGCGATCCATCGTGAACCCATTGCAATTATCGCTATGGATTGTAAATATCCGGGTGCGGATAATTGTGAAGCCTTTTGGAAAAATTGCATCTCTAATAAAGAAAGTATTACTTTCTTTAATGAAAATGAGAGGGTTCAGCCAGATACACGGGAATCTACTGATGAGGTACATGCAAGAGGCATACTCAATAACATTGAATATTTCGATGCACAATTTTTCAATTATAGTCCTAAAGAAGCCCATTTATCTGACCCTCAGCATCGATTATTTATTGAATCGGCGTGGAATGCATTAGAAAAAGCGGGTTATGCGTCAAGCAGTCAATCTCATGGCCACGTCGGTGTGTATGCCAGTATGAATGACAGCACCTATATACTGGATCAACACGCATTACAAGGAGCAGAAGCCAACTTGACTGAGCGATTTTCTTGGCAACGCGGGATGAGTTCGCAATTTTTAGCGACGAAAGTGGCTCATTTATTAAATTGCACCGGTCCCAGTCTGACTGTACAAACCGCGTGTTCAAGCTCTTTGGTTGCCGTCGTGTTAGCGTGTCAACAACTGGCGTCGTTTGAATGCGATATGGCCATTGCGGGTGGTGTCTCGATTGTAACACCCCAAGATCGCCCCTACGTTTATCAGCAGGGTAATATTTATTCACCCGATGGCCATTGCCGTCCGTTTGATGCTAGTGCTCAAGGAACGGTATTCAGCAATGGTTTGGGTGTCGTCGTATTGAAACGCTTGTCTGAAGCAATTCGTGATCATGATGCGATTATTAGTGTTATTAAAGGATATGGGCTTAACAACGACGGCAATCGCAAGATGAGTTATGCAGCCCCTGCCATGCAAGGGCAGTTGAATTGCATACTATCAGCACAATCCATGGCAAACGTGAAGGCGAGTAGTATTCAATACGTAGAGGCACATGGTACAGGCACGTTAATTGGTGATCCTATAGAGATTGAGGCGTTGAGCAAAGCGTTTCGACAGTCCACTGCAAAAGAACAATTTTGTGCAATTGGGTCGGTTAAAGCGAATATTGGTCATACACACGTTGCTGCCGGTATCGCTGGGTTAATCAAAGCCTCATTGGCACTGCAACATCGGAAGATACCACCCGCACTGCATTTTGAAACCCCGAATCCTGATATTGATTTTAAGCATTCCCCGTTCTATGTGAATACACGATTATTGCATTGGCGAAAGTTAGCATTACCGAGACGGGCGGCTGTCAGTGCCTTCGGAGTCGGGGGTACCAATGCGCACGTGATACTTGAAGAAGCGCCCGCCACCCAGCGTCATCCAACAAAACGCAACGCATACGCAGTCATACTTTCTGCTCAGTCAACGAAGGCATTAAAAAATTACCATGATAGATTAATCGATTTTATAGAGAACAAAAGTTCTGTTGCAAGTGCCTCAATGGAATTGGCGGATATGGCTTATACACTGCAAGTTGGTCGAAACCATTATCCGTATCGATCAGGTGTTGTATGCGAAAATTTACCGGATGCGTTACAGCAACTGAAACGACAACGAGATAAATTGCAGCAAGGGACACAAAATCACCCATCGCAGCAGAAAAAAATAGCATTTCTATTTCCTGGACAGGGCACGCAATACATCACCATGTCACGTGGACTTTATGAATCGGAGCCTGTGTATCAACACTGGCTGGATCAGTGTCTAACCATTGCATCTCACCATATGAACGTTGCGCTGCGTGATATTTTGTTTCCAATAGCAAGCAATACCACGACGGCACACAAAAAACTTTTTCAAACACAATACACACATCCCTTATTATTTTCAGTCGAGTATGCACTGGTAAAACTATTGCAACATTGGGGTATTCAACCAGCGGTGATGTTCGGTCATAGTTTGGGAGAGTATGTGGCCGCTTGTGTAGCGGATGTATTTTCGTTAGAAGATGCCATTCGTGTCGTTTGTGCCCGAGGGAAGGCCATTTCACTTTGCAATCCAGGGGCCATGTTGTCGGTATCATTATCTCGACATGAGTTAGCACCTTTCTGTATGGATGATGTTGGTATTGCGGTAGAGATTGCACCTGACTTGTGTGTGCTTTCTGGTTCTATTCCGGGAGTAAAACGAGCGAAAGAAAAACTTGAAAAATCTTATTCAGGAAAATCTTTAATCCTGAAACCATTAAAAAACGCATACCCTTTTCACACCGCTTTGTTATTGGAGGCCACCGAGCCATTTTTAAACGTCTTGCAATCGGTTACAAAACAGGTGCCACAAATCCCTTATGTATCAAATTTAACAGGTAACTGGATAACCGACGACGAGGTGTTGGACGATCAATACTGGATTAATCATCTGTTAAATACCGTTAAATTATCGCAAGGGGTAAAAAAATTATTAGGTGATACAGAAGATACGATTTTTATTGAGGTTGGCCCGGGTAAAACCTTAACTGCTGCTTTGCAGATGAATACAGAAAGTGTCCTTAAAGGAATAACTACCTTGTCAACGGCAACCGATATCAACCAATACGATGATGAAAAAACAATCGTTATTGCTTTAAACGCGTTTTGGTGCCAGGGAGGCACGGTTAATTGGGAACAGTTTTACAAACATGAAAAAAGAAATCGTGTCCCATTGCCCACGTACCCATTTCAAAAACAACGATTTTGGATTGATCAAATCTATTCTGATCCACAATCGATAACGAAAAAGGTTGCATTAAAACCCAGTTTAGCGTTTTATACTCCGGGTTGGACCTGTGATTCTAAACCGCTCAGTGACTATTTCAAACCGTTAAATATTCCAATAAAACGTCGTTGGATTATATTCGCTAACCCCTCTCAGCTATGCGATAACGTTTGCCAAGCCCTGGTAAACGCCGGCGAAGAAATTTTTAAGGTATTTCAAGAAAAAGATAAACGTATTATTGGTGCTTCAGATTATTTTATCAATCCAAGGGAAGCATCGCATTACGATTGTGTTTTTGAAAAAATGGTTTCTCATGAAATAACCTATTATGGCATTGTGCATTTCTGGGGGATTGAAGATTCACAGCAATCTGGTGAAAACCATTTGCTTGATGACGAAGTGTTATATCAAGGGTTATACAGTGGGATTTATATCGCGCAGGCATTAAACCGATTTTTGCCGGATGCCCACCTATCCTGGACCCTCGTAACGAGGGGTGTGTATTCCGTCTTTGGCAGTGAACCGGTTGCACCATTAAAGAGTGGGGTATTGAGTTTATGTCGCGTGTTACCACTGGAAATACCAAGCCATAAATTTTGTATCACCCATCTGGACATTGATGGCGTAACGGACTCAAATGTGTTGACCGGTTATTCTAATGAAATTATTCATCAAACAGCCGATAATCTTTTTTGTGATACTAAAAACAACAAAGGAAAAACGGTAGCGCTTCGTGGTCAAAAAACCTGGGTACCGGTTTATTCACAAATTCACCCATCTGAAGAGCGGGTTTCGCAAAACATTGCGTTTGTTGATCATGGTGTTTACCTGATTACGGGTGGTTTGGGTGGCATGGGTCTAACCATTGCACAATGGTTATGCGATCAAAACCCCAGTAGTACTATCGTATTGTTATCACGTACTGAGTTTCCCAAACAAAGCGAATGGAAGGGTTGGTTACTACGCCATTCTGTAGAAGATGACATAAGTGCAAAGATACGAATATTACAAAAAATAATCGCTAAAGGCTGCCATATTGAGATTTCACCAGTCAATGTTGCTGACTTTCTATCCATGACATCGCATCTTCGTTCGATTGAAAAAAAATTTGGCGCGGTGCGCGGTATTTTTCATTTAGCAGGGATTTCAGGGAAAGGACTGACGGTATTAAAAAAAATTAATGAGGTGCAAAAAGTGTTTCGTCCAAAAGTACAGGGACTTCGTGTGTTGATACAGTTATTTGCCGAAAAAGAATTGGATTTTTTTGTAGCCGCCTCCTCTCTGACCAGCATTGTGGGTGGTGTTGGTCAAATTGATTATTGTGCTGCTAATCTTTATTTAGATCATTGTTTAGCGCAAAAACCATTTAAACGTTGTAACCGCACAGTAGTGATTAATTGGAATGCATGGCGATCTGTAGGTATGGCAGTAAATTTAAATTACGCAACACATTGCCAATTATATGCCGGGAATAGCATGACACCAGAGCAAGGTGTATTAACTTTAAACAGATTACTGAACACTGCTTACAATCAAATTATCGTGTCGCGTTATTCGCCTCAAAACGAGATAGAACGTATTAGAGAGACCTTTCAGAATCCACCAGTTAACGTACAACCATCAGGTGTTATCAACGAAAAGCAGTCCAGTATACGTGATATTATCGAGTACGGATGGAAAGAAACTTTAGGTATAGCAAATGTCGATGAAAAATCCTCATTTTATGATTGCGGTGGCGATTCCCTTGCATTGATTCAGCTGATTACTCTCCTTGAAAGAGCGCTCACTATAAAAATTAGCTTACAAGATTTGATTCGTTATCCCGGGTTTCATGCCATGGTCAATTTTATTGAACACTTAACGCGGGTTAAATAAATGTGTAAATTGGATATGATTCAGTAATGGTGGTGATAATTGACTATCCTGATGGCTCTCCTTCGTTGCTAAGGCATTTTTTTATTCGTCTTTAATTAAAACCATCGACGGGAGTACAATTGTTATGATGATTTATACCTTGACAAATAATACGGCCTAGCCTAAATTTAATGCATTAGAGGAAAGGATTCGATTGATTTTTCGGCTCATTTGGATAAAAAATATACAGAATAGTAATTATGTTAGATACACTCATTAAAGATAAACCGTTTTTTAAGGTTTTTATTAATCAAATAGAATGCCCATTAATTTATTTATCCTCAAAAGGCATTATTGAAATTGCCAACGATGTTGCAATAAATATATTGCAACTCGATCCTAAGCAATTTGTTGGCATTAATATCAAAAAATTCTGCCTTGAACACGGTTATTCGTTATCTAAACTGTTCGATAACGACAAAAAATCATCTCATTCGATAGAAGAATCTTATCGCATTAACGATCAGGAATGTACAGTTTTATGGAAAAGTAACCTTCTCAGCTATTCAGACAGTTGTGTTGGTGATGTGTTACTGGTTGGATATGATGTCACTCAATACAGCGCTATTTCTGATGAATTACATAAAAAAATATTTTTTTATGAAAATATTCTCTCTAAACTGCCCACCAACGTGTATTGGAAAGACAGAAATTGTGTCTATTTGGGCTGTAATGAACGTTTGGCTAACGTAATGGGATTGTCTTCACGAGAGGCTATTAAGGGCATGACCGATTTTGACTTTTCGTGGGGCAAGGAAAATGCAAAAAGTTTCATCGAATTTGATAAAAAGGTGATGCAGTCTGGGGTACCATTAACGACTGAAGATGTTTTTGAGGAAGCAAGTGGTAAAGTTGTGACGGTGTTAACCAATAAAACACCATTAAAAAATGAAGCAGGGGATACTGTGGGTGTTCTCGCCATTTCTGTTGATATCACCGAATTAAAACAGACCCAAATGAAACTCGAAATAGAGCGGCAAAAATCTGAAGCCGCCAGCCGTGCCAAATCTGAATTCATTGCCAATATGTCGCACGATATCCGCACGCCAATCACTGGCATCCTGGGTGTGATGCAAATGTTCTTGGATGAAGCCGAAACTGCCGCGACACAACTCAAACAACCGCAATCATCGATCAAACCCAAAACGCTGTTGCAACGATTAATCGCCAACACCGACACTCACGCCACTAACGGCATTGCCGCTACCGAACAACTGTTGCAATTGTTGAACGAAATTCTCGAAGTGGTGAAGATTGAAT
>CAWUIH010000054.1:0-10051 GCA_963922495.1 uncultured Coxiellaceae bacterium
TTCAAATGCGGCTTCTCTCTTACAAATTTTTCCTTCGACATGGCGGTTTACCTCTCTTAAATAACAATTTTTTATTGTTTCATTACAGCTTCAGCAATATTTTTAGGCGCTTCGGCATATTTCAAAAATTCCATAGTATAAGTAGCACGACCTTGTGATAAAGAACGCAGATCTGTGGCATAACCAAACATCTCGGCTAATGGGACTTCCGCATCAACTGTTTTTCCGACAGGGCTCTCATCCATACCCTGTATCATCCCACGACGACGATTTAAATCACCAACAACGTCACCCATATAATCTTCAGGAGTGACTACCTCAACCTTCATGATAGGCTCTAGCAACACCGGTTTTGCTTTCGTAGCACCAGCTTTAAAGCACATAGACCCCGCGATCTTAAATGCCATTTCACTAGAATCGACATCATGGTAGGAGCCATCGTAAATGGTTACTTTCACATCCACTACTGGATAGCCGGCTATTACACCATTTTCCATCTGTTCTTGCACGCCTTTTTCGACTGCAGGAATATATTCTTTTGGAACAACACCACCCACAATCTCATTGACAAACTCAAAACCGGTACCAGCTTCTTTAGGCTCAATACGTAACCATACATGACCATATTGTCCACGGCCACCTGTTTGGCGAATATATTTGCCCTCCTGCTCAATGGGCTGACGAATCGTTTCACGATAGGCAACTCGTGGTTTACCAACATTTGCACTGACATTGAATTCACGCATCAAGCGATCAACGATAATTTCCAAATGTAACTCACCCATACCCTCAATAATGGTTTGACCAGATTCTTCGTCTGTGTGCACACGAAATGATGGATCTTCTTGTGCTAATTTACCTAAAGCCACACTCATTTTTTCTTGGTCAGCTTTTGTCTTAGGCTCGATCGCGACGGAGATTACAGGCTCAGGAAATTCCATTCGTTCCAGAGTGATAATGTTTTTTTGATCACATAATGTGTCACCTGTTGTCACACTCTTTAGACCAACGGCTGCAGCAATATCACCAGCATAAACTTCCTTGATCTCTTCTCGTGAATTAGAGTGCATCTGCAAAATACGACCAATGCGCTCTTTTTTACGTTTAATTGGATTGTAAACTGAATCGCCTGATTTCAACTTGCCTGAGTAAACACGGAAGAATGTGAGTGTACCGACAAAGGGATCGGTAGCAATTTTAAAAGCTAATGCGGAAAACGGCGCATCATCAGAAGATTCACGCACACCACTATCACCATCGTCGTCTTCACCAGTAATAGCTGGCACGTCGAGTGGAGAGGGCATATATTCGATAACTGCGTCTAACAATGCCTGAACACCTTTATTTTTAAAGGCAGTACCACATAACATAGGCACAATTTCATTAGCTAAGGTCAGTCTGCGAATACCGTTCTTAATTTCGTCAATCGACAAATCCCCCTCTTCAAGGTATTTCTCCATAAACTCTTCTGATGATTCTGCAACTGCTTCAACTAATTTTTCACGCCACTCTTGGGCTTCTTCATGCATATCATCAGGAATATCTTCATGACGGAAAGTCATACCCTTGTCTTCTTCATTCCAGTAGACCGCTTTCATCAAAACAAGATCAACAATACCTTTGAAATTTTCCTCAGCACCAATCGCAAGCTGGATAGGTACTGGATTTGCCTTTAATCGATCACGAACCTGCTCAACCACTCTCAAAAAGTTTGCACCCGCACGATCCATTTTGTTGACAAAACCCATACGCGGCACTTGATACTTATTCGCTTGTCGCCATACAGTTTCACTTTGTGGCTCTACACCACCTACTGAGCAGAATACAGCCACCGCACCGTCTAATACACGCAGTGAACGCTCTACCTCAATGGTAAAATCAACGTGCCCTGGAGTATCAATAATATTAATGCGATGCTTGGGAAACTGCTTACTCATACCCATCCAATAGGTAGTTGTCGCTGCAGAGGTAATAGTAATACCTCGCTCCTGCTCTTGCTCCATCCAATCCATAACCGCACTGCCTTCGTGCACTTCACCCATTTTGTGAGAGACACCAGTGTAGTAAAGAATACGCTCTGTCGTCGTAGTTTTACCGGCATCAATGTGGGCCATAATACCGATGTTTCGCGTTCTCTGTAATGAAATTTCTCTTGGCATTTTCTACTACCACCTATAATGCGCAAAGGCCTGATTTGCTTTAGCCATACGATGAACATCTTCACGCTTTTTAACCGATCCACCGCGACCATCTATTGCATCAAGAATCTCGTTTGCAAGACGCATCACCATCGTTTTCTCGTTGCGCTTGTTGGAATATTCAGCCAACCAACGCATCGCTAAAGCTTGGCGGCGTACCGCACGAATTTCGACGGGAACCTGATAGGTTGAACCACCAACGCGTCGAGATTTTACCTCAACAGATGGCGTAATATTTTTTAGGGCCTCTTTAAATTTGGAAATTGCCAGGTCACGCGCAGCTTCATTAGCTCGTATATCACCGGCTATTCGGCGAGCACTTGAACCACCTTTTCCACCCTCACCAACTTCATCGGCGTTGTCTGACTTAATATTAGATTTTCCTTGGGTACGCTGCACAACCAAATCAAGTGCGCCATAGACAATCTTTTCAGCGACAGATTTCTTACCAGAGCGAGTCACAGTATTGATAAACTTTGCCAGTAACTCACTTTGAAAAAGTGGGTCTGGTAGTAATTTTCTTTTTGGTGCTGATTTTCTACGTGCCATCAGGCTTTACTCCAACTGTTATTCTTTAGGTTTTTTCTCACCATATTTGGAACGACCACGACGTCGCCCAGAAACACCTGCGGTATCCAAACTGCCACGCACCACATGGTAACGCACCCCTGGCAAATCTTTTACACGACCACCACGAATCAGTACAACCGAGTGTTCTTGTAGGTTATGTCCTTCACCGCCAATGTATGCGGTTACTTCCGCACCGTTAGTCACACGCACACGCGCTACTTTACGCATAGCTGAGTTTGGCTTTCTAGGTGTTGTAGTATATACACGAGTACAAACGCCACGCCTTTGTGGGCAGCCTTCTAAGGCGGGAACATCGCTTTTCTTTCTTTTCGCGCGACGTGGTTTCCTCACCAACTGGTTGATTCTGGCCATTAAAATTTCTCCAAGCTCTGGATAAACTCATTCACTAGTGCCACTAAAATGCATAATATACAGTGACGCAGAGCGTGGATTCTAATGAATCGGGCTTAGTAATGTCAAGGGGAAATAGCGTTATATCAGGATTTCTCGGCATTACGCGGAAAAAGAGATTTTGTTATTGCGCTCAACTGCTTTTTCTAAGATTATGGTTTGGAATTAACGATAGCAAATCCTTATGCATTATCAAATACTTGGCACCTATGTCACGACTCATCACTAAGGCGGCACCAAAAATTACCTTGAAAAAAGCAGTTGAACGCGATTAAATGGTGTAACCGATTGATTGAGATCGCGTAATAAAAATTATCGACGTTACTTCATTGATGATAAGAAGAATCCTCCGGTGACTATCGATAAACGAGATCACCGGAATTGAAGAAAAACCTTATTCGTGCGCTTCATCAGAAGATGATTTCAACGCTTCACTTAAAGCTTGCTCTGCTTCACTGGCCGTAACCCCTTTTTCTTCAACAAGTGCTATATTCGCGTCATGCTGCTCACGACGGCGATTCTCGTGATAACTGAAGCCAGTTCCAGCTGGAATCAGGCGACCCACGATGACATTTTCTTTTAGTCCACGCAAATCATCGGATTTGCCAGAGACGGAAGCACCGGTTAGCACTCTTGTTGTTTCCTGGAACGAAGCGGCAGAAATAAAAGATTCTGTCGCAAGCGATGCCTTGGTAATCCCCAATAGAATCGGCTCATATTCTGCTGAGCGACCATTTTTGGCAACCACCTTGTCGTTCTCTTCACTCACGCGGTAACGTTCAAGCTGTTCGCCTTGTAATAAATGTGTGTCGCCTGGGTGTGAAATTTGCACTTTACGCAACATTTGACGCACGATAACTTCAATATGTTTATCATTAATCCGTACACCTTGCAGTCGATAAACTTCCTGGACTTCATCAACAATGTAATTAGATAGCGCATTGACACCCAACAGTCTCAAAATATCATGTGGATCAGTTGGGCCGTCAGCAATTACTTCACCACGCTCAACTGCTTCGCCTTCAAACACATTTACGTGTCGCCACTTCGGAATCAGCTCTTCATAAGTAGTACCATCTGATGCGGTAATGATTAAACGACCCTTTTCTTTGGTATCTTTTCCGAAGCTGACGATGCCGGATATTTCAGCCAGTATAGCTGCATCCTTCGGTTTACGTGCTTCAAATAAATCTGCAACGCGCGGCAGACCACCAGTAATATCACGAGTTTTTGAAGTTTCTTGTGGAATACGTGCTAACACGTCACCAACTGCCACCTGATTACCGTCTTCCTTGGTCAAGATAGTTCCTTCAGGCAAGAAATAATGAGCAGGAACATTACCTCCGAGCAATAGTAAATCATTCCCTTCTTCATCAATTAATTTAACCATCGGACGCAACTCTTTACCACTGGAGTTGCGCTGTTTTGTAGAGGTAACCACAATGCTTGATAGACCGGTTAAATCATCAGTTTGGCGATTCATGGTAACGCCATCGATTAAGTCAACAAACTTAAGAATGCCCGATGCTTCAGTAATTATGGGGTGGGTATGTGGATCCCATTGGGCAACAACTTGACTTGCTTTTACAACATCACCGTCACGTACGCTAATTGTTGCGCCGTAAGGCACTTTATAATGTTCGCGTTCACTGCCATTCATGTCGTAAATAACTAACTCACCCGAACGAGAAACAGCCACAATGTTGCCATTGGCTTGTTCCACAAACTTTAAGTTACGCAAACCGACTCGCCCGTTTGATTTGACCTCAACATTACTCGCTGCTGTGGCACGAGATGCCGCACCACCGATATGGAAAGTACGCATCGTAAGCTGGGTACCCGGCTCACCGATAGACTGAGCTGCTACCACACCAATTGCTTCACCAACGTTCACCATATGGCCTCGCGCCAGATCACGTCCGTAACACATTGAACAAATACCGTAGCGAGTTTCACAAGTAATTGCTGAACGCACTTTAACACGATCAATACTATGCTCTTCGAGCACATGAACTAATTTTTCATCCAACATTGTACCTACAGCCATCAACTCTTCATGAGTTTTAGGGTTAGTAACTGCTTCTGCAAGCACACGACCAAGAACCCGTTCACGCAGTGGCTCTACAACGTCCCCACCTTCAATGTGCGGTTTCATTTCAATATAGAGCGGTGTGCCACAGTCGTGTTCAGTGACGACTAAATCTTGCGCCACATCAACTAAACGCCGTGTCAAATAACCTGAGTTTGCAGTTTTCAACGCTGTATCTGCCAAACCTTTACGCGCACCGTGTGTGGACACAAAGTATTGCAGTACGTTTAAACCTTCACGGAAGTTGGCGGTAATCGGTGTTTCAATGATGGTGCCGTCTGGACGCGCCATCAAACCACGCATCCCCGCGAGCTGACGAATCTGCGCTGCAGAACCACGCGCACCAGAATCAGACATCATGAAAATAGAATTAAATGAATCTTGCTCAACGGTTTTACCATCTTTACCTTTAATAGTTTCTTTTGCAATTTTTTCCATCATAGCCTTGGCCACTTGATCGTTGGTACGCGACCAAATATCGATAACCTTATTGCGTCGTTCACCATCAGTAACCAAACCTGATGCAAATTGTTGCTGAATTTCACGCACTTCATTTTCGGCTATTTCAATAATGCCTTCTTTTTGCTCTGGCACCACCAAGTCTTCAACTCCAATGGAAACACCGGAGCGAGTGGCATAGTGGAAACCGGTATACATCAACTGATCAGCAAAAACGACAGTTGTTTTCAGACCCAATTCACGGTAGCAGATATCTAATAGTTGAGTGACTGCTTTTTTGGTCATGGGCTGATTGACTAAATCAAATGCTAAACCTGCTGGAATCACCTCCCACAGAATAATACGACCTACAGTTGTTTCAACCAAACGTGTTTGCTGTACTTTCTCATCATCCTGACTGATTGTGGTTTCGGTAATACGGACTTTAACTCGTGCATGAATTTCAACTTGATCGTTTTCATAAGCGCGCATCACTTCATCAGAATTAGCGAAAATCATGCCTTCACCTTTGGCATTAATACGGTCGCGAGTGATATAGTAAAGACCCAACACCACATCTTGAGTCGGTACGATAATCGGTTCACCATTGGCAGGATGTAGCACATTGTTCGTGGACATCATCAAAGAGCGAGCTTCAAGTTGTGCTTCCAACGTCAACGGAACGTGTACCGCCATTTGGTCACCGTCAAAGTCAGCGTTGTAAGCGGTACAAACCAATGGATGCAATTGAATCGCCTTACCTTCAATTAATACTGGCTCAAATGCCTGGATACCTAAACGATGAAGTGTGGGTGCACGGTTAAGCAGTACTGGATGCTCACGAATCACTTGTTCGAGGATATCCCATACTTCAGGTGCTTCCGTCTCAACCAGTTTCTTAGCCGCCTTAATAGTTGTAGCCAAGCCACGATGCTGTAACTTACTGAAGATAAATGGTTTAAATAATTCCAATGCCATTTTCTTCGGTAATCCCGCTTGGTGCAATTTCAAGGTTGGTCCGACCACGATCACTGAACGACCAGAGTAATCAACCCGTTTACCTAATAAATTTTGGCGGAAACGACCCGATTTACCTTTAATCATATCTGCCAAAGATTTTAATGGGCGACGATTAGAACCTAAGATAGCACGTCCACGGCGACCATTATCCAACAGCGCGTCGACAGATTCCTGTAGCATACGCTTTTCGTTTCGCACAATAATATCTGGTGCATTTAAGTCTAATAAGCGTTTCAAACGATTATTGCGATTAATAACGCGACGGTATAGATCATTTAAATCGGAAGTGACAAAGCGACCTCCATCAAGTGGTACCAACGGACGCAAATCGGGTGGCAATACCGGCAATACATTTAAGATCATCCATTCAGGTTTGTTGCCTGATTCTTCAAATGCTGTAAGTACACGCAAACGCTTGGTGATTTTCTTAATTTTCGTTTCAGAGGTTGTCTTGGGTAGCTCTTCTCGCAGTTCTTCAATTTCTGCTGCCAGATCAATATCACTCAGCAGTATTTGAATGGCTTCTGCACCCATCATTGCTTTGAATTCATCACCGTGTTCTTCCAACGCGTCCAGGTAAGCTTCCTCTGAAAGCATTTCACCTATTTCAAGTGTGGTCATACCAGGATCAACGACAACATAGGCCTCAAAATATAAAATGCGCTCGATATCGCGCAGCGTCATATCGAGTAATAGCCCGATGCGAGAAGGCAAAGATTTCAAATACCAGATGTGGGCAACTGGGCAAGACAACTCAATGTGTCCCATACGCTCACGACGCACTTTCGCCAGCGTAACTTCAACACCACATTTCTCACAAACAACACCACGGTGTTTCAATCGTTTGTATTTACCACACAAACACTCATAATCTTTAATCGGACCAAAAATTTTGGCACAGAATAAACCTTCACGTTCTGGCTTGAATGTGCGGTAATTAATGGTTTCAGGCTTTTTAACCTCACCATAAGACCACGAACGAATTTCTTCTGGAGATGCCAACTTTATGCGAAGCGCATCAAATTCAGCAGCGTGTTTATCACCTTTTAATTGTTTAATAAGGTCTCTCAAGGCATTTCCCCTAAATTACTATTCGTTTTCAAGACTGATATCAATACCCAGCGATCGAATCTCTTTAACCAAAACGTTAAACGATTCTGGCATTCCAGCATCCATCTGATGATTACCATCGACAATATTCTTATACATACGAGTACGACCGGCGACATCGTCTGATTTAACTGTTAACATTTCTTGAAGTGTGTAAGCTGCACCATAGGCTTCTAACGCCCATACTTCCATCTCACCAAAACGTTGACCACCAAATTGTGCTTTACCACCCAATGGTTGCTGCGTCACCAAACTGTAAGAGCCGGTTGAACGCGCGTGCATCTTATCGTCGACTAAATGGTTCAATTTCAGCATATACATATACCCTACGGTCACAGGTCGTTTAAACGACTGGCCAGTACGTCCGTCATACAAAATAGTTTGACCAGATTCTGGAAGCCCCCCCATTTTGAGGATTTTTTTGATCTCGTGCTCTGAAGCACCATCAAATACAGGCGTTGCAATCGGTACACCTTTCTTGAGATTTTGAGCAAGCACTTTAATCTCATCGTCACCCAACTGATCTAAATCAAACTTTCGCGTAGCCGCAACACCGTAGATTTCTTTTAGGGTGTCGCGTAATGCTGCAACGTCCGCTTTCTGGCGTAACATTTCACCAATCTTGTTACCCAGGCCTTTTGCTGCCCAACCCAAATGGGTTTCAAGCACCTGACCAATATTCATCCGCGATGGTACGCCAAGTGGGTTCAACACAATATCAACAGGAGTTCCATCTTTGAGGTATGGCATGTCCTCGACAGGAACAATGGTAGAAATAACTCCTTTGTTACCGTGTCGTCCTGCCATTTTATCGCCTGGTTGAATGCGGCGCTTAACTGCCAGGTAGACTTTAACGATTTTAATCACGCCCGGGGCAAGATCGTCACCCTGCGTCAACTTCTGATACGTTTCTTTCAATTTGGCATCACGATCTTTGTCAAGTTGCTTGTAATGCTCGTGAGTCGCTTCAAGACGCTTCATTGCAGTATCATCTTTGAGACGGATTTCAAACCATTTTTCACGTGGCAATTCAGATAAATATTCTGCGGTAATCCGAGTACCTTTAACCAACTTCTGAGGGCCACCATCGGCTTCTTGACCCACCAAAAATTTTTCCAGATTACCAAACATAGCCCCTTCGCGAATGCGTAATTCATCCACCAAGTCTTTTTCAGCCTTACTTAATTCTGCTCTCTCAATTTGCTGTGCACGTTCATCCTTTTTCACACCTTCGCGAGTGAATACTCGAACATCAATTACCGTTCCAGTAATTCCAGGCGTAACTCGTAATGAGGTATCTTTAACATCAGAAGCTTTTTCACCAAAAATAGCACGCAACAGTTTTTCTTCTGGGGTTAATTGGGTTTCCCCCTTCGGAGTGACTTTACCTACCAAAATATCGCCAGGATTGACCTCAGCACCGATATGCACAATGCCCGACTCATCCAACTTACCAAGGGCACCTTCCCCAACGTTAGGAATATCAGCGGTAACTTCTTCCGGCCCTAACTTGGTGTCACGTGAAATACAGGTGAATTCCTGAATATGGATCGTAGTGAAACGATCTTCTTCAACCAATCGTTCTGAAATTAAGATTGAATCTTCAAAATTGTATCCATTCCAAGGCATGAACGCGACGAGTAGATTTTGACCTAGCGCCAGTTCTCCAATATCTGTTGAAGGGCCATCTGCTAACACATCACCTTGTCGCACACGATCACCGACTTCCACAATGGGACGCTGGTTGACACAAGTGTTCTGATTGGAGCGAGTAAATTTCGTGAGATTGTAGATATCAACACCAATGTCATCACTATCATCCTGCGGCTCGTCAATCCGCACTACAACACGAGATGAATCAACCGAATCAATAATCCCACTACGCTTTGCAATTACAGTCACACCCGAGTCAATCGCCACAGTACGCTCCATACCCGTACCGACGAGTGGTGTTTCTGGCTGAATCGTAGGCACCGCCTGACGCTGCATGTTAGAACCCATTAAGGCACGGTTTGCATCATCATGCTCTAGAAACGGAATCAAAGATGCTGCCACAGATACAATTTGTCGTGGCGATACATCCATATACTGCACTTTGTCAGGGGTCGTGAGGGTGAACTCGCCTTTGAAGCGACAAGAAATTAAATCACCTACCATCTGCTTATTTTCGTCGTAGTCGGTATTTGCTTGAGCAATATAGTATTGACCCTCTTCA
>CAWUIH010000055.1:0-9898 GCA_963922495.1 uncultured Coxiellaceae bacterium
TCAACAATGGCCCAGTCAATACCAGAAAACAAAAATCAAACAGATATTTGACATGGTGTGCCTCCAGCCAAACAGCATGACGACTGGGGGCTATAGTAATAATATAAACAAAAACTACTACCACATACATTGAAATCAGTCTAAAGAAATTTTTGGCTCCCGAAAGGTAAAGACTGTCTTGAAAAACTTGCCAAAGGTTCTTAGAAAGTAAGAGCGATAACGCAAAGCTTGGTAAAAAGGCAATCATTCCAGCAGCAAATAAAATACTGGCTATCAACAACTGCAACAATGCTTGTAAGCTGTGGTTGAAATACCCACCAATCCATTTACCGAGGTAAAAACCAATAACAGCCAATAATAGCTCCAAAGCAATAAAGCAGAAAGACACCAAGTATAAAAGACTTATTTTTGAATTGAGACATCTGAAAGTTTTTGACGGCCTCCAGTTACTATATCGCAATGATAAGTGACTACCCACTACTGCATAACTCCATGCATAGGAAAAGATACACCATAACACTAAGTAAACGAGCAAATCGATAATGAGTGGCAATGATTTTGGAAGCCAAGATCCCAGAGCACACACAATAGTGAGAGTTAGTGCCAGCGGTACTAAATAATATAGTTGTTTTATAAAACTACTGTAGCTGTGTCCTAAGAGGTCGGTTAAGGGCATAGACTTTTGTGGATAACTATTCATAGATTCACGATTTTATCACGACAACGGCTGTAGAACTATTAATTAGATCAGTTTTTAAGTGCCCGTGAACTACTCTTTAGACCAAATTTGGAACCAAATTGCAATGCAACTCGTTGTAATTGAGTAAATATTTCATCAATGCTATATTCTAAAATACAATGCAATGGCCTTACTAAAAATCATACTTCCATCCAGTAAATCACTATATCCATTATTTACCATATCTTTGTTTCAAATAAGAAAAAACTGCGCGGATTGCCATTGCTTCACCGCCAGTGGATCTGCCTGGTGTTTTACCAAACTTCCAACCAAAAATATCAAAATGAACCCAAGAGACGTGATCAGGAACGAATTCTTGTAAAAATAAAGCAGCGGTAATAGAACCTGCATATGGAACTGCCGACGAATTAGCCAGATCGGCAATATCACTCTTCAAGAAATCACGGTAACTCTGATACAGCGGTAAGCGCCACAACGGATCACATTCTGCCGTCGCGACAGCCTCCAATTGTTGTGCCACTTTTTCATCGTTGGTGAAATAAGGAGTCACTTCAGGGCCTAAAGCGACACGTGCGGCACCTGTCAAAGTGGCAAAGTCAATCAATAAATCTGGTTTTTCAAGCGCAGCTTCGTGTAAAGGATCGCACATTACCAAACGACCTTCAGCGTCAGTATTAGTGACTTCCACTGTTTTTCCACTTCGAGTTTTTAAGATATCTCCTGGACGATAGCTCAAGCTGCCAATTGCATTTTCTGCAGCACCAATAATTAATCTGAGCCGAACTGGCAAATGATGCTGCATAATCATTCGAGCGAGACCTAACACATGTGCAGCCCCACCCATGTCTTTTTTCATCAGCAACATATTTTTTGCTGGTTTGATATTCAATCCACCACTGTCGAAACACACTCCCTTGCCCACAAGCGTGACTTTGGGAGCTGCTGAGTCACCCCAATGCATATCGATTAGTACCGGCGGACGTGAGCCAGCGCAACCGACAGCATGTAACACTTCAAAGCGCTCGCTCAGCAATTTATCTCCTTCAATCAAGTTAACTTTTGCGTCAAATTGTTTTGCAGTATTGGTAACTATCTGAGCTAATTGTGATGGCCCTAAATCTTTAGTCGGTGTATTAATTAAATCTCTAATGAGATAAATCGTTTCTTGCCATTTCAGAAGATACTGCTTATCTTCCGCCGTAACGACCATTTTTATAGATGGTGGAGGATTTTGGCGATATTTTTGAAATCGGTATGCTCCCAATGCAAATGCCAATAAAGCTCTTCGATACTGCTCGTGGTTCTGGAAAATTTTTGCATCCAGTTGGTAAACGCCGTTTGGCAAACAATCAGCTAAAAATCCAAAATCCCAAAATTGACTGGTGCAACGCACACCGATAACAATACACGTTAATTTTCCAGTATTATCCGGCACGATACAGAAAGTATTAACTTCACCACAAAAGTTATTGTTGTGAATCCAGTGCCTTACAGTATCATTTTGATCAACAATCCAAGTTGCGAAACTTGTGGTGGTTACAGGTATGACTGGGGTGGCTGTTCCTCCATAACTATCTATAAAAAATTGAGTCATAACATCTTTAACCTATTTAAAAATAATAATACTATCAATTATTATGTTATATCAGTTAAGAATCAATAACGAAACAGTTATCTTTTCTCAAAACTGTGATTAATTCGTAATGTGATTCAAAGTTTAAGTTAGACTCTCTGAATCTTCCGTAATGTATCAAGTGAGTACAAATATTGCAAAAAAAGCACATGCAAAAAATAATTCGTGTAATCTCTATTACTCATGTGTAAACTGCGAATGACACAAGGTATTGATCAAACTATTATCATGAATAACCTCTATTATCTAATTGAATTAAATACGTTAAAACAGTTACAATCATCCGGAAATGAAGATTAGTGCAATTTGGGGAGTAACATTTGGAAAAATTTATACCACAACCAATAGGTTATACAAATCTATTTTACAACATACCTCCTGTTGTGACCCAGTTTCTAATCCTTATAAACTATGAGGAAAATCAATGAGTAATGCACCACACTCTTATAAACGACGCATTGGCCCTTTTGGATTGATGATGTCAGCTATCAGCGCTATGATTGGTTCGGGCTGGTTATTCAGCTCACTGTTCGTAGGGCGACTTGCCGGACCTGCATCAATCCTTTCATGGATTTTTGGGGGTGTTTTAGTGCTAATCGTGGCACTAACTTACGCTGAAATTACTGTAATGTTACCGATTACTGGTGGAAGTACGCGATTTCCACAACTGACCCACGGTACGTTTATTAGTTTGTTCTTCGGCTGGATAACCTGGTTCAACTTAATGACCGCCCCAGCGACAGAAGTGCAAGCAATGATACAATATGCTGCTAACTATTGGCCTTTTCTGATACAGCAACACGGTAGCGGGATACACGGTTTAAGTGCTGCAGGCTACGGTATTGCCGCTATCATGATGATTTTATTTTGTCTAATCAATATTTATTCAATTCGATTGATTACTCGTATTAATAACGTATTTTCATTTTGGAAGTTGACGATTCCTGTGTTGACAGCCATCGTACTTATGACGGTTGCCTTCCATAGTCACAATTTTTCCAATCCACAGCACGGTGGCTTTCTACCCAACGGCTGGAAAGGTGTGTTTGCGGCATTAGCAACAGGTGGCATATTATTTGCCTTCAATGGTTTTAAACAAGCAGTTGAATTAGCTGGTGAAGCGAAAAATCCCACAAAAACTATTTTAATTGGAATCACAGGCAGTCTTATTATTGTTTTATTCATCTATATTTTACTGCAAATTGGATTTATCAGTGCGTTAAGTACCAAGTCATTAAATCATGGTTGGTTGTATCTCCATTTCACGGGTGACGCGGGGCCATTAGCAGGCCTATTGATGAGCATCGGGGTTGTATGGATGGCTATACTATTGTACACCGATGCTTTGGTTGCAACCACGGCGGCAGGCTTGGTTTACAGCACCAGTGCTGCACGTACATTGTATGGTCTTAGCGCAAACCGCCAACTTCCTAAATTTTTGCAAGAAGTAACCCAGCGTGGCATCCCTGCTAAAGCAGTTATCGTTAATTTTGTCATCGGTATGACGTTCTTCTTACCATTTCATGGTTGGTATGCGATGGCAGAATTTATGTCTTCGATAATTGCACTTTCTTATATTACAGGCCCTATTTGTGCCCTATCGATGCGCTTTCAGTTACCAAAACATCAACGATTATTTCGTTTACCTTGGATTACACTGTGGAGTTATGTCGGCTATTACATATGCACCTTAATTGTTTACTGGACAGGCTGGTCCGTAGTATCTAAGTTGGCTATTGCACTGGCAATCTCATTTTTGTTGTTTATTGTTTACCGTCTGTTCTCAGAACGTCCACGAGGGGTGAATATGAATTGGCGTGCCTCTACCTGGATATGGCCTTATTTGTCAGGGCTATACGTGATTTCCTATTTCGGTTCCTACGGCGGTGGTACTGGCGCAATTTCATTTGGCTGGGACTTTGTATATATCGCGGTACTTTGTGCAATTTGTCTTTACCTTGCCGTGAAATTCCGAGCCAATGATAAGCATGTTGCAGACACAATGGAACGTTATATGGATGAAGTTCAAACAGGCATCCCTACTACAGTTCCTGATGAAGATAGTCGCCATACCCTAGTTAGTTAATGTAAATGTACCGATGACGGGCTAAAATTTTCTTGCTAAAATCGCTGCTCTAATGAGAAAACTATATATTAAAACTCACGGTTGCCAGATGAATGAGTATGATTCTGGTAAAATGCTAGAAGTGTTAAATGCGGCAGGCGGTGTTGAAATCACCCATGATCCCACCATTGCCGACATCATTTTGCTTAATACCTGCTCAGTACGAGAAAAAGCCCAAGAAAAAGTTTTTTCTGAGCTTGGGCGCTGGAAACTTATCAAAGAAAAACGCCCAGAAGTATTGATTGGTGTGGGTGGTTGTGTTGCGAGCCAAGAAGGTGCCGCGATTATCAAGCGCGCACCTTATGTAGATATTGTGTTTGGACCGCAAACTCTACATCGTTTACCGGAATTAATTCAAGCTGCTACCAAACAAAAAAAATCAGTTGTAGACATCAGTTTTCCCGAAATTGAGAAATTTGATCGCCTACCCGAACCAAAAGCGAATGGGCCCAGTGCTTTTGTTTCAATCATGGAAGGATGTAGTAAATACTGTACTTTTTGTGTCGTGCCGTATACTCGAGGTGAAGAAATTTCAAGGCCATTTGACGATGTAATCGCCGAAATCGTTAATTTGAGTGAACAAGGTGTGCGTGAAATTACACTATTAGGTCAAAACGTCAACGATTATCGTGGGTTGACTTACGACGGCCAAATTGCCGATCTTGCTTTACTCATTCATTACATCGCTGCTATCGAGAATATTAAAAGGATTCGATACACCACCTCGCACCCCTCGGCATTTTCTCAAAATCTAATTGATGCCTACGCCGAAGAACCGAAACTCGCTAACCACTTGCATTTGCCTGTTCAAAGTGGTTCCGATCGAATTCTCGCAGCAATGAAACGCAATTACACCGCTTTAGAATACAAATCTAAAATCCACCGCTTACGGAAAGTGCGGCCCAATATTAGTATTTCTTCTGACTTCATTGTTGGTTTTCCAGGAGAAACGGATGCTGATTTCGAGGCTACCATGAATCTAATCCACGCTGTTGGCTTCGATCACTCTTATAGCTTTATTTATAGCCCACGTCCTGGAACTCCTGCGGCACAACTTCCCGATAATGTACCCATGTCTGTTAAAAAAGAGCGACTTGCTATTTTGCAAAATCAGATTAATCTCAAAGCCAAAGCAATTAGTGAAGCAATGGTGAGGCAGATTGAACCTGTGCTTGTCATCGGACCCTCCAAAAAAAATCCTGATCACCTTAGTGGGCGCACTGAAAATAATCGTGTTATCAATTTCTTAGGTGATTCACGCTTGATTGGTGGAATCGTTCCTATTAAAGTTACAGAGGCCCGGCCTAACTCCCTGTGGGGCAAGGTAATCGCTGATTAATGCTAATGGAATGAAAAACTTGGAAAATTCTGAATCTTCTCAACGGGTGATATTAACACCTGACAATCACAAACGTTTGGCAAAACTCTGCGGCCAATTTGACAATAACCTTAACTTGATTGAGCGCCACTTAGGCGTCGAAATTAATAATCGTGGTAACCAATTTGATATCATTGGAATCCCACACTCCGTTGATAAAGCCTGTAATGTGTTGCAAGTACTTTATAAAGAAAC
The DNA here is from genome assembly GCA_963922495.1 of uncultured Coxiellaceae bacterium. GTDB lineage: Bacteria > Pseudomonadota > Gammaproteobacteria > Coxiellales > Coxiellaceae > CAWUIH01. Next base: position 6,032 of record CAWUIH010000055.1, read on the forward strand.
ATCACACAAAAGAGAAATTGGTGCCAACGACGTGCTGCTTCATATCAGAGAGTACGATCAACCTAATCAAGAGATTGTTTCAAATGCTAAGTATCGCCATGAAGGATTTGCTGTTCAAAAGGCGTCTGTAAAACCACGTACTCCGAATCAAAATCACTATCTCATGGCTATGCAAAAATTCGACATCAACTTTGGTATTGGGCCTTCTGGCACTGGAAAAACCTTTTTAGCAGTCACCAGCGCAGTTGCTGCACTGGAAAAAGAAGAAGTTTCACGAATTGTACTGACACGTCCGGCAGTTGAAGCGGGTGAAAAGCTTGGTTTTTTACCAGGTGATTTGTCACAAAAAATCGACCCTTATCTACGTCCTCTATACGACTCACTTTACGAACTACTGGGCAGTCAACGAATTGGACAATTACTCGAAAAAGGCATTATTGATATCGTTCCACTTGCTTACATGCGTGGGCGTACCCTTAATGACTCATTTGTCATTTTAGACGAAGCACAAAATTCAACGAAAGAACAGATGAAAATGTTTTTAACACGTATTGGTTTTGGATCAAAAGCAGTAATTACTGGTGACATCACACAAACTGATTTACCACAAAAAAATCAATCTGGCTTGCGTCATGCAATTTCTTTGTTGCAAAATATTGCTGATATTCACTTTACGTTTTTTAAATCTAACGATATTGTAAGACATCCAGTGGTACAACGCATTATCGAAGCATACGAAATAGAAGACAATAAATGAGTTTAATGATCGACTTACAGAACCATTCAAACTGTGAAGTCCCTACAAAATCTCAAATCCAACAGTGGATTACAGCAACTTTAAAAATAACCAATCCTAAGATCCTCGACTCAAACAAAGGTGTTACTATACGCTTTATTGATAAAGAAGAAAGTGCAAATCTCAATGAAACTTTTCGAAAGAAACCTAGCGCAACCAATGTGTTATCGTTTCCAGATGATCCGATACCCGGTTTTGAAGAAACCAATCTTGGTGATATTGCACTGTGTGCCCCGCTGATTATTGAAGAAGCACAACAACAAAGTAAAACGATCAAAGCGCATTTTGCTCACCTAACCATTCATGCAATCTTGCATTTGCTCGACTATGATCACGTTGATCCTCAGCAAGCAACGGCCATGGAAACACTGGAAATTAAAATTTTATCTCACTTGGGATATCCTAATCCCTACATAGAATAGTGGCAAAGAGGTAACCAATGACTGAAAAAGAAAATCACTTTTCTTGGTTTGAACGACTAAAAAATCTATTAATGATAGAGCCGCGCGATAAACAACAATTATTGGAAGTACTTCAAGATGCTAGAGAACGTGATCTATTAGATCGCGATGCCTTGCGAATGATCCAAGGTGTATTGCGCGTACAGCAGATGCGAGTGCGTGATGTAATGATTCCGCGCGGAAAAATGGTTGTAATTGAACAAAATGCTAAGCCTATAAAAGCGCTGCGAAATATCATTACTACAGCGCACTCACGTTTTCCTGTGATGACAGAAAAACACGATGAGGTTATCGGAATATTATTGGCGAAAGATATACTTGGTTATCTCCATGAAAAAACTAACGATCAGGTCGCCGAATTGAATATCAGTAAAATCATGAGACCTGCAATATTTATTCCTGAAAGTAAAAGACTGGATATTCTTTTAAAAGAATTTCGCTTAAACCGCAACCATATGGCAATTGTAGTTGATGAATACGGTGCTGTATCTGGATTAATCACGATTGAAGATGTATTGGAACAGATTGTTGGAAGCATTGAAGACGAAACGGATATTTCTGAACAAAAACCAGATATCAAACAGATCACTCTTAATGAATACACTGTCAAGGCATTAACACCTATCAAAAAATTTAATGAATATTTTGATATTGCTCTGCAAGATATGGATTGTGATACCATCGGAGGTTATGTTATGAAAATCTGTGGCCACTTACCCAAACGAGGTGAATCTATTGAAATTCAAGGTTTGAAACTCACGGTAATTATGTCGAATAAAAGACAAGTCCAATTATTTCGTTTAATCAAGAGTGGCAATGAAGAATCTTCCAAATAAATACGCCATACCATTGGCAATATTTTCCGGAGCCATATTACCGATTGCCTTTGCACCCATTAATTTTTTTCCAATAGCTTATATCTCACCAGCTATTTTGTTATTTATTTTAATGCATTCAACAAAAATTCGTGAGTTTTTTTTTCGTGGATGGTGCTTTGGTATTGGATTTTTTGGGGTTGGGGTTTCTTGGATTTATGTCAGTATTCATCAATTTGGGAATTCAAATATTTTCTTAGCAGCAATAATTACAGTGATTTTTATTATGTACTTATCGCTGTTTCCTGCACTACTGAGTACTACTTTTAAATACTTAAATCGAAAAAAACAACTTTTTTCCGCAGCAATATTGATTTTTCCAGCTTTATTCATAGTATTTGAATATTTACGATCTTGGGTATTTAGTGGTTTCCCTTGGTTATTTTTAGGATATACCCAGCTCAGCAGCAGCCTCAGAGGTTTTTTTCCAATAGTTGGAATTTATGGCACATCGCTGATTACAGTCATAATTAGTGGTTGCTTATATCTTATCTTTTGTGACATTAGACTCCGTAGTAAACTATCTTGTGCTATGGGTATTCTAATCCTATTTGTTGCCGGTTACGGTTTACAACAGATACGCTGGACACACAATGCTGGGAAATCACTTCGTATTGCACTGATCCAAGGCAATATTTCACCTAGCGTTAAATGGAATATTAACGATTTTTATCACACACTTTCTATCTACCAATCAGAAACTGAAAAAAACTGGGATAGTCAAATTATTGTGTGGCCTGAAGCTGCGATTCCAGCTTATCTATTTCAAGTGAAGAGCTTAGTTTCATCGTTAGCACAACAAGCCTCTGCTCATCACAGTAGCATTATTATAGGCATACCAATTTATAACCGAACAACACATCAATCTTTTAATGGCTTAATTGTTATTGGCAATGGCCATGGCAAGTATTTAAAGCACCATTTAGTTCCCTTTGGCGAATACATCCCTCTGATTTCAATATTTGGAAAGTGGTTTCATTATTTTAATATCCCATTATCTAATTTGAATGCTGGACCAAAGCAACAATCACCGGTGACAGCACAAGGCATTGAAATTGCTCCATACATCTGTTATGAAATTGTCTATCCAATAGAATTTATGAATACCATAAAAACCAAACAACTCGTGGTGGTGCTTAGCGATGATGCCTGGTTCGGTAACTCTATTGCTTCACCCCAACAAATTCAAATGGCGCAGGCACGCGCTTTGGAAAGTGGACGTTATGTGATCTACAGTACTAACAGTGGCGTCACTGCAATTATTAATCCACTTGGTAATGTTACCGCCACGCTTGCACGTAACCGGCAGGCAGTGTTGCATGGCACTGTCATACCTCAAGCTGGAAAAACATTTCTTATGAACAGCAACTATTTTCCTGAACTAGCACTCGTAAGTGTGATGCTAATTGTGGGACTGCTAGTTTGAGGTCTGTGTAAACTAAAAAAGCATGGTTAGTTATAATTCTAGAAAAAGTAGAAAAAATGTCTCCAAAAGATCTATCTCTCCCAAAATCTAATCTATTAACTCTCTTGGCATTTGCAGTGTGCGCCTTTGCCATTGGTACCACTGAATTTGTCATGGCTGGTGTACTACCAGATATTGCGCGAGAGTTTTCTATTTCAATTCCTACAGCTGGCTGGTTAGTGACAGGATATGCTCTTGGTGTAACGGTTAGTGCCCCACGGCGTTTTCATGAACAAATGTTGAGCGATTTGTTGTAAAATAGGCTTCTTC
>CAWUIH010000056.1:0-9852 GCA_963922495.1 uncultured Coxiellaceae bacterium
AAGAAAAATTTCGGGGCAAATGACGGTTATATGTTCTGTGGAAATCGGTGTTCAAAGTCAAATTGACGCCAAGCTTCAAACAAAATAATCGAAACGGCGTTGGCAAGATTAATACTGCGGCTTGCTGTTTTCATTGGTATTTTAATTTGTTGCTCAGGTGGCAGTGACAAGCGTATTTCCGCCGGCAAGCCGCGCGATTCGGGACCAAACAACAATACATCGCCAGCTTGGTAGTGGACATTACTGTAAACGGTTTTTCCCTTAGTAGTGCAAGCAAATAATCGATCGTTATTAATTTTTTGTAAAAATTTGTAATAGTGCTCATATTCGTGAACTCTCGACCAATCGATATAGTCTAGGCCGGCACGTCGCAAGCGCTTTTCATTGAGTTCAAAACCGAGGGGGTGAATTAAATGCAGTTCTGCGCCGCTGTTGGCGCACAAGCGAATAATATTGCCTGTGTTAGGTGGAATTTCAGGTTCGTAAAGAGCAATATGAAACATAATCTAAAAGTATCATGTTTTATCGCTTTTGAGAATTGCACTGTATTCGCAATAGTTTTACCCAATCAACCTGCTCATACATCGTGGTAATCTATCTGAGCGCCCACAGTGCTTGTGGGCTTGTTTTCCCTTTTGATATGGCTGTTCTTAGATGCTAATGGTGATATAATTTTACTCTTTTTTGAATTTGTTATGAGTGATGTCATGAGTGTAGCCCTATCGGACAAAATTGTATTAATTACAGGAGCTTCTAGTGGTATCGGGTTGGCATGTGCCGAAGTACTCGCATTAAAAAACGTCAAGTTGTTGCTGTGTGCGCGCGGTGAAAAGCGCTTGATGATGGCAGCCGATTCTCTGCGAGAGCGTTTCGATGTTGAAGTTCATGCTTTTTCATTGGACGTGAGCGATCCAATTGCTGTTGAAAAACGATTGCGCCAGTTACCGAAACAATGGCAAGCCATAGACATTCTTATCAATAATGCTGGTTTTGCCCTAGGGGTTGATGCTTTGCAAGAGGGAAAACTCGATGATTGGAGTGCAATGATAGACACTAATATTAAGGGCCTGCTATATATGACGCGTTTTGTGTTGAAAACAATGTTAAAACGAAATCAAGGTCACATCGTGAATATTGGTTCTATATCGGGTCACGGTGTTTATGCCGGTGGGGTGGTCTACTGTGCTACTAAACATGCAGTTCGTGCGATTACTGATGGTATTAAGATGGACGTGCATGGTACACCGATTCGTGTTTCCGCGGTTGATCCAGGTATGGTGGAGACTGATTTTTCTAGAGTCCGTTATGCAGGTAATCAAAAAAAAGCAATCGCCGTTTATGAAAATATGCGGCCGTTACATGCTAAAGATGTTGCGGAAGCAGTGGAATTTTGCGTCACGCGCCCCTCGCATGTTGATGTGCGTGAATTGGTCATCATGCCAACCGATCAAACCGCAATTCACTTGTTGCGCCGTGGAGAAAAAAATTAATGAGTATTATCAATGTGGCTTGTTATAAATTTGTAACATTAACAGCGTTAGAACAGCTTAAGCAGCGTATTTATGATCAGGCTAGGCAGTGTAATCTCAAAGGTACAGTATTGTTGGCAGAAGAGGGTGTGAATCTGATGTTGGCAGGTGATGAAGTGGATATGGAAAACTTCAAAACTTTTCTGACGTCGGTACCTGAATTTATTGATTTACATTTTAAGGAAAGTTTTTCAAAGGCACGACCATTTAAAAAATTAGTAGTTCGCATCAAAAAAGAAATTATCACCATGCGTTGTCATGACATTGATCCACAGCAACAAACTGCGCCACATCTTTCACCAGAACGCTTTCGTCAATGGTATCAGGAGAAACGTGATATGGTGGTACTTGATACGCGAAATGATTTTGAGTTTGAAATGGGTACATTTGCAGCCGCGATGGGCCTTGATATTCAATCTTTTGGTGAATTTCCCGCGGCCTTAGAGCAGTTGCCGGATGAAATAAAGCAAAAACCAGTAGTTACCTTTTGCACAGGTGGAATTCGTTGCGAAAAAGCCTCTGCATTGATGTTAAAAAAAGGTTTTAAAGAGGTGTACCAGTTAGATGGTGGTATTTTGAACTTTCTTGAAAAGTGTGGTCAAGAATATTTTAATGGTGAGTGCTTTGTGTTCGATGACCGTGTCACCGTTGATGCCAGTTCAACCTCTCGATAATTTCATTTCAGTGATTGCTTATCTAGGGATTAATTGTCAAAATTTTTCCGCGAATGATAATGATTTTGTTATGCTCTTTCGAGTTTAGTATATACTGACAAGGATTAACCATTGCAAAAACTGCAATCACCATCACTCGGAACACCACTTAATTCATCGGGTCACGATCAGAAATCAAATGATGAACCAAATAGTTCTCAAAATGATGCGCAACATCGTCTATCACCAACAATAATTGAGACTCTGAAAGAGGCACTAAAATTATCTTCTTGGTTATTTTACACCCGAGTTGTTGAAGCCTCAACGCATTTTATCAATTCAATATTGCTTACGTACTACGAGGAGGAAGCGCTCCAAAAAATACCGCTTATTTTTGGTGGCATGGTTACAATTGATATGACCTTTTCTGCATTGCTATATCCAATCAAGACACATATTGGAAATGCGATTAATGAAAACAAGACCGGCGAGATAGGCAAAATTGTACAACAAGCTTACTTGATTGCTTTGGTAACTGGTATTCCGATGGTGGTCATTTATCTGTTTATGGCGAAAATTATTTTAAGCTTGGTAAATTATCCAGAATATGAATCGGATCTCCAGAAGTTTTTTAATATTTATACGCTTTACCCATTTTTTTTCTTACACCTTGGGGTTGATCAACGATTATTAGCCACTGTTAAACATGAAAGAGGCTTGGCAGTATTGGCAACGTTACAAGTTGTCGTCAACTTAGCAATAGCATTCACAATCATCAGCCATAAAACTGGTGTTGCAAATATGGGATATCAGGGCTTAGCAATCGCTTTGGTAACAGCTAATTTTGCAGCATTTTTAGCTACGAAATTTTACATACACTATTACTATCGTGGTTGCTTTGAAAATTATAATCTTCTCGAAAGAATTTTTAATCAGGATTGGTCTATTTCAAAGAAAATCCTCAGAGATGGAATTTTGGTGATGTTTCATGCGCTCAATGAAATTGGCGCCATAGCAGCACTCATTATATTATCTGGTCGTGTTGGTAAGCGCGAATTGGGTACACAAACTATTGTGACTGAAATCATGTTGGGTGCAGCAGCGCCATTTCATAGTATTGCTCAAACTGCAACTATTTTAGTTGCTAAAGGTGCTGCAGATATTGCGCGATATATGCGAGCGATTGTTGCAATTGCTGCGGGTATTGGCTTGCTTATTGCTATTGGACTCAACAGTGCGCCTGAATTGTTTATATCAATATTCGATAACGGTGGTAAAGTTTCTGATGATGTTGTTAATGCAGTTCGTGTGGTCGGAGCGTTTCAAGTCCTAGAGGGAATACGAAGGGGGTTAACGGGGTGTTTATACGGTGCTGATACACAGAATGCAAAATTCGTATTTTTTTCATCACTCTTTCTTGTTTCAATCGTTGGTTTTTGTCTCTCATTGTTATTCGTCCACCAAGATATGGGTGCTGTGGGCGTTAATTTGGGAATTGGAATTGGAATAACCTTACAGTTATTGGCGTTGATTGCTAAGTTTTGTCGTGATCACTGCGTTACGTCTTACACTACCGTACAGTCGCAAGACCTTCTTGAGCAGACCGATCGTAATGAGGGTGGTGCCGATTTCCAAATAATGTCTACAGGCATCTCTACCAGGTTTTGTGGTCTTTTTTCCAGATGTTGTAAGCGTGGGGGTAGTGATGACATACAATTGACAATCGACGAAGATTCACAAGAGATGAAGTGTTGTCCCTGTTAAAGCTAAGGGCAAAGAGTGACTTCGTTGTGCTCTATAAGTTTAGGAAAGCAAAGCTATTGTATTATTTTCTTAAAGTTTTCAAAAGGACAGTAGTCGGTTTCGGTACCACAGACTTGTGCTGGGAAGGTCTTAAAAATACCATTGTAAAGCAGTTTCACAAATAATTTACCGTTGTGTTGGTTTCTCAATAATTCTAAGCGACAATTGCTGGTAAATGTAGGTTCTTGACTAACAGGTAGACGCATTAAGGTCATGAGTGAGCCAATATCACTGTCGTGCATCAAATAGAGTTTGTAAATTTCTGCTGTTTTATTTTGGGTAGCATCCTGCATTTTTTGGATGATTTCTTTGAGGATGGGTCCAATTTTGATTCGAGCGTAACTACGAATGCTGTAAAGCTCGGTTAAGCAGGTGTTAGTAATACGTACTAATCGATCTTGGTCGTCACTGTGAAACGGTTGTGATAATGACAGACCTAATTGCGATCGTGTTATTGCATTATCTCCAAGTGCGATTATCGACTGTATCTGTGAAAGATCAAATCCACTGGCTAATGCCCAGCGTTTTAAACTACCGTCTTCATAAGCTGCCTCAATCAATCGGCCACAACGATAATTTCTAGAATAAGGATTAAATACACTTCTAAGGAAGCGTAATTCTTTTTTTGGGAGGTCCTTAGAGTAGTTATTTTGACAAAGGTGAATCGGAAAAAGCGTTGGTCGATTCGGTATAATAGTACGTAGACCGGTTCCAAGTGGGTACAAACCCAACGCGAAAGATTGAGCGCTCTGTGCAGTGCGATCGACATCGGTTGTACAAATAGTGGCCTTTTGAAACAATGAAGGTTGAAATTCATAAGGTAGTAATTTGCGACTATACACAAACTCACGACGTACTTTTTGACCGTATCGGTAGGTTTGGTTGATCCCGACGGGTAACAGCTCCCCAGAGGTTACTGGCCAATTATAGCGTGTGACGGGATTTGGCATGAAATGCAGTGGTGTTCGTGCGCCGTGTCGTATCACGTCTGCGGCGTAAAGCAATTGATATTGAGAATGACCAGGGTCGTCACATTGCGGATGGCAAATATTAACGGTGAGTGTCGAAATAACTAATGCAATCCATTTTAGTTTCAAAGGGACTTCCTTCAGACTCTTTCAAGTGTCGCGCTAAGTTTAGCATACTGATCATGAATCACAGCTAAAAATTGGTAACGATTTTTCTCTAAACGCACGGCAGTTGCTAAGGTTCCGATAGTTTGTGCACCGGAAGATTTTAAATCTTCACCTGGGTTAAGCTTAGTGGTTGATTCTATTTCACCAACGTAAAGATGTCGTTTTAATTTTCCAAGGTGATGCATGCGAGCAATGATCTCCTGGCCAACATAACAGCCTTTTGTAAAACTGACGCCACCCCATCGATCCCAATTAATCATTTGAGGTGTGAATACCAGGCTGGTTCCAGGTTGTAGCCAAACCATGCCTTTGCGAATATCATACAGTGCCATAGAGAGGTCATAGCTTGTATCTTTGGCATTTGAGTCATCCAAAAATTTCGGTTTGTTGAGACTAGTGATGGTGAGAAAACCATAATTTGCTATGTGGAAGCAGTTTTCATTGAGTTGCGCTGTATCGCTCCAGTAGGCGTATAGGCCGTGAGACTGAGCTAGTTCCACGCGAGAGAAAACAGCAAACTTCTGTAGATGATTTAAAGTTACATTAATCATATTTTCTGGCAACATTAGGAAGTAACGCTTGTCCTTAATGAACACAAAAAAGTTGGCAACCATGCGCCCTTTGTGGTCGCAGCAGGCCCCCAGTGTGCCCTGTTTAGGATGGACGTTGTGAATATCGCAAGTCAGTTGACCTTGAAGGAACTCGGCGGTTTTTTCGCCGTTCAAGCAGATAAAGCCGAAGCGATGTAATGGATAAATGGTTCTCATAGTGTGTAGCATCATTGTAGGATGTCACATAAATGTAAAATTTACACTATAAGCTTTTATGTGGGTTGATTTCTAGAGTAGAGGGATTATCATGGCGAACACATCACAATTCGGATAAGTATTAGCCAAAATGAAAAGGGTTCGTGCGATTAAAACACAGCATATTTCGATGACTAAAGCTTCCAATGAAGCGGCCATTCCAACACCGCAAAAAAGGGTGGCGACGCGCGCTTGGGTGATGTGGTCAATTACGGCCATTTTTGTGCTATTCCAATTTTTCCTACAATTGTCTTCTGGTGAAGTCATTACCGGCTTGATGAAAAGCTTTTCATTGAGTGCTTTGGGTGGTGGGGTATTAGCTAGCGCCTATTATTATATTTACGTGGCGTTGCAGACGCCCGCGGGTATATTGGTGGATCGCTTTGGACCACGTTGCTTGTTAACTTTGGGTGCTTTAGTGTGTGCATGCGGTTGTTTTGTATTTGGTTATGCCGATTCTTTGTGGTTCGCTATTGTTGGACGTTTGTTGATGGGTGGTGGCGCCGCTTTTGCTTTTGTCGGTTCATTGAATGTGATCGCTAAATGGTTTCCACCTCAACACTTCGCGATTATGGCTGCCATTGCTGAAACCATCGGTATGATAGGGACGATCGTGGGCGGCGTATTTCTTGCCAGTCTAGTGCAGCAAATTGGATGGCGTAGTTCCATGATGGGGGCAGCGGGTATTGGTTTTGTGATTGCTGCCTTGTTATGGACGATCGTTCGAGATAAAAAAGTATTGCAGACAGTGCGCATTGAAGTGGCTTGTAACAATTCTTTCTGGAATGACTTAAAGACCCTTTTGAAAAGTAGTGCTGCCTGGATCAACGGAATTTATTCAGGGTTACTATTTTCAGTTGTGACTGTTTTTGTAGCCTTGTGGGCAATACCTTATATGCAGTTAGCGCATCATATTTCGTTAGCAAAAGCAACGATATGCTGCGATTTAATGTTTGTGGGAATTGCGTTGGGAGGGCCGTTTATTGGTTGGTTGGATGGACGTTTGCGCAATCGTCGTTTTATTTTGACAATATTCCCCTGTATTGCGGCTGTGTTGTTATCAGCGGTTATTTATCTAACCAATTTACCGATGTGGCAAATTATGATTTTGATGCCGTTACTGGGAGTATTTACCAGCGTCTACGTGCTGACTTTCTGTATTGCGAACGAAATTATGCCTCCCTATATGAGTGGAACAAGTATGGGTTTTGTCAACATGATTTCTGTTGGTTCAGCGCCATTGTTTCAGCCGTTAATCGGTTTATTTTTAACTTTAGTTGTAGGGCATACTCATGCTAGTGCGTTGCATTACACAGTTTTAGATTACCAATACGCCTTTATCATTTTGCCGCTATTGGTGTTGACTGCGGCGTTGTTGGGTTGCTGGATGCCTCAGCGACGTCAAGAATAATTTCTGCCCACTTTGTAATAATAAATACGATTGATGCCTAGGTGAGTTCAGCATTAATCACTAAACATCACTACACTTTTTCTTTAATACGAGCTTTACGGCCACGCAACTTGCGTAGAAAGTAAATTTTGGCGCGTCGTACTTTACCACGTCGCTTCACACTGACAGAGTCTATCAGTGGGCTGTAAGTCTGGAATACTCGCTCAACGCCTTCACCGTGGGAGATCTTACGAACAGTGAAAGCGGAATTGAGCCCACGATTACGGCGAGCAATAACTACTCCCTCAAATGCTTGTAGGCGCTCACGATTACCTTCTTTAACTTTGACTTGCACTACAACAGTGTCGCCAGCGCGAAATTTAGGTAATATTTTACCTTGCGTTTGTTCGGCTTCGAGTGCTTGAATGATACTGCTCATGATGATTCCTCGTCACGTTCTGCTATAAATTCGGTAAGCAGGTGCTGTTCTTTTTTGGTTAAGGGAACTCTTTTTAACAGATCTTGGCGCCGTTGCCAAGTCCTTCCAAGTGCTTGCTTTAATCGCCAATCTGAAATCGCTTGATGATGACCGCTTAAAAGCACTTTAGGCACTGATTTTTCATCGATATGTTCCGGTCGAGTATAGTGTGGGTGTTCCAATAAGCCGCGTGTGAACGAATCCTGTTTTGCAGATTCTTTGTGGCCAAGCGCGCCAGGCAATAAGCGAGTGATTGTGTCTATTAGCACCATTGCTGGCAACTCACCACCACTTAGCACATAATCGCCAATAGATATTTCCTTATCGGTATGATCTTCTATGAGACGTTCATCAATGCCTTCGTAACGACCGGCTATTAAGATGAGGTCAGAGCGTTGTGATAGTTGTTGTGCCACTGTTTGAGTCAGTGGTTGACCCTGAGGTGATAGATAAATCACTAGTGCTTCGTCTGTTAGGGTGTGTTTGGCGGTTTTGATGGCTGCAGCCAGTGGTTGATATTTCATTATCATGCCAGGACCACCACCAAAGGGTCGCTCATCAACACGACGTTGTGGATCAGTAGTGAATTCACGAGGATTCCAAAAGTGTAGTTGCAGTAATCGTTGTTGTTGGGCACGACCGACGATACTGCTATTGAGTGCTGTAAACATTTCAGGAAAAAGTGTGATTGTGCCGATGGATAACATGATTAGAAATCCGCATCCCAGTCAACGGTGATAAGTTTTTTTTGTAAATCGACATGAATTACCGCTGACTTGGTGTAAGGAACCAGTCGCTCACGATGCTGGTCTTTAACAACAAGCACATCGTTGGCGCCAGTTTCAATGAGGGAGGTCACCCTGCCAAACGCGATGCCATGTTGATTGATGACGGCGCATCCGATGAGGTCATCCCAATAAAATTCGTTATCAGTCAACTTTTCAAATTGATCCCGATACACGGCAACGGTGTCATTGGTATAGAGCTTAGCGGTTTCAGGATCTTCGATTCCAGGGAATTTGACAATTAGAAATCTGCCGTGTGTTTTACCTTGTTGCCACTGAAATTCTAGCCATTTGCCGTGATGTTTGATCAACCAAATGGGGTATTCGAATAAATTATCCATCGGATCGGTGAGTGAAACTACTTTGATCCATCCGCGTACTCCATAGGAGCTGGCGAGACGACCTAAAGTGACTTTCTTATTCTCCATTCGGCAACCCGTAATGGTGTTAGTATATGGTGATGTTTAGCTATCTTCAGATTTTTCTTCGGGCGCAGTAGCTTCTGCTTCTTTGGCTACTTTCGCCGCTTCTTCAGCAGCTTTCTTGGCAGCCAATTCTTGAGCTTGTTGTGCTTTTTCAGATTGTGCTTTCTTGGCATCAATACGGCTGATACCGCCGTGCTGTGCAGTTTCTGGTGACTTTTCAAATTGTCTGAGCAAACTGTGGACACGATCAGATGCCTGAGCGCCCTGGGCGATCCAATAATCAACGCGTTCTTTCGAAAGTTGCAATCTAAGGTCATGCCCACGCGCCATGGGATTAAAGTAGCCAAGCTGCTCAATAAAGCGACCATCACGAGGCTTACGTTTGTCGGCTACCACGATATGGTAGAATGGATTTTTCTTACTGCCTCCGCGGGCTAAGCGTATAACGACCATGTGATACTGTGACCTCTTAAGATTAATGTCGTTTAACAGGCTCGCCATTCTAAGCTAAGTGCATGCAATTGGCAATACTTCATTTCCATCCATCCAGTACTCATTATGTTTCAGACTTCTTATAGCTACATACAGTAGCAACTCGTTACTTCTGTTGCGCGAGGGGTGTAAGCTTGACTGCCAGATCTAGGGCCACTATTACCAAAGATACTATTATTTCTCAGTCTCGGTGTATTGCTGTGAGTTGCCTGGATGCTTTCAAGAGCGCATCGATTCGCGATGAGTTGTTGTTGCAACAGCTGGTTTTTATTTTGCTGCGCTTTCTCATGATGATGGATCATTTCAAGTCGCCTTTGGTGGCGCTTATGATATTTTTCTGTGCAATACTTGAATA
>CAWUIH010000057.1:0-9816 GCA_963922495.1 uncultured Coxiellaceae bacterium
AAACAATAATAGTAAATGGGGAAAAATATGTAGAACGTAGCTATCAATGGGATTTTATACCTAGTATAAATATTTATAATAATTTGAAAAACTCAAGAATTCTATTATTTCAAAAAACCATTAAAAATCACACTAATAAAGTGAGCATATTATGAATCGTAAAAAATTTCGTGGTTATATTCTATTGGAAATATTAATCGCGGTTTTAGTAGTGTTGGGCTTGACATTATGGTGGTTGCGTATCGAATTACACAATAATAAACGTACTATGGCTAAAGTTATGACTCAGCAGATTTCTGAGATATTAAACGCCGTTGATAACTATTATGAACAAGATCAGCTCTATAAAAACAATAATAATATTTGGCCACCAAAAATAACGATTAATGAACTAATTACAAAAAAATATTTGCTGCCAAAACAATCTAAGAATCCATTTGGATATCCTTATTATTTAATGTCTGACTATCGGAATCGAGTATTAATTTTAACAACTAAAGTCAACGCTGCAGACAGTTATATTGCTCAAGCAGCCATTTCTCCATTAACAAATGCAAAGGTTAACGTGCCATTAGTACAAAATGGGTATTCAACGATTAAGGTGAAGATGGCTCAACCAGCCGCACCGGGTTGGACGCCAAAAATGGTGCGATATTATGGAACAGTGAACTCTGGTCAGGTTATTTCAAATTCAAAATTACCTTGCCCGAGTGGTTATCAACCAGTAGTTATTGCCAGTCAGGATAGTTGTGATATTTACGACGGTAGTATGGATAATCAATGCCAGGTTTATGTAACCCATAGTTTATTTTCCAATGATTGGTATGTTTATTTGAAGAAAATGACTCGATTGGGCTGGCAGATAAAATATGATACTCCGGTTAAAGTTTCTTACTCTTGTGTGGAACGATAAATGTTGCCAACTGTCTATCATCAGCTATGGGTAATGTTGACAATATGGATTGGGTTGATCGGGCTATGTGTAGGCAGCTTTTTGAATGTGATTGCTTATAGGCTGCCGATTATGTGGTTAAACCGTCATCAATCTCAGAAAGCCCGCTTTGATCTCAGTTATCCATCATCACATTGTCCACAATGCAAGCATACTATCCGTTGGTTTCATAATATTCCTGTATTGAGTTATGTTTACCTGCAGGGGCGTTGTGCCTATTGCAAACAAAAATATTCGCCCCGCTACATGTTGGTTGAAATTTTAACTGCTTTACTAGGTTGTAGTTGTTTTTGGCTATTAAAACTGCATTGGTGCACGCTGGTTGTAGTCTTAATAGTATGGACGGCAATACCTTTCGGAGTTATTGTAATTAATAAAATTCAGCGTGATAGAAAATAACACTCAATTAAACCTAGAAAAAGAATCATTGCTTTTATATGATTCTAGCTTTAAGGTTAGGCTGCGATCAGCCACGGTGTTTTTAGTAAATTTTTATGTGCCTATAGCTGTAATCGTTGTATTAACGGTTCCTGCGTCGGAGCTGCGTTTTATTGAGATATGATTTACTGATATGCCATGATTATTTAATTTGTTTATATATTTCATTAACATTGAAAAAGGGATATTTTTAAATTCAATCCTGACATGATTTTTATCAATATGATTTAGTTTTGTTAAGTATTTTGCGGTTAAAGAATTGGAGATAGTATTTTCAATACTTATCTGGTGATTATTTTGATTGATTTTTGGTATATTTCTATTTGAGTCTATAATTGTATTAGATGAACGAATAAGCCAATTAAGAAAAATTCTCTGTTGATTCAGTTGAGAATTTATGTAAATAATTTTAGTATTTAATGGGTGCCATAAGAAAGTATATATTATGATTATGGTTGCAATAATCGACCCAATTAAAATAGTTTGTCTTTCTTGTCTTGATATCTTATTCCGCCATTTGATTTTCATAGATGATAAGCTCCACAAAAGTTTTATTTTTATGATGAATTAATTGCCTTTGTTGTATAGTCAGGCCTTGTGATGTAAGCAAATGAGTTAATTTTTGAATTTTACTGAGTTGTGTTGAATGTATTTTCAATATTAATTTATTATTATTGTAAGATAAAAAATCAACCATAATTTCTTGAAATTTAGAAAAAATTATTGATAATTTAACAACTATATTAGAGAATTGATGCTGTTTTCTGTAGCTTGATAATTGTGATAAACGCTGAGTCACCGATTGAGGGTTGTAGAGTGTTTTTTCATTAGGGCCAAAAATTTGCTCGTAAATTTTTTGTTGCTGCTGCTTTAGTGCGCTAACACGATGTTGTAAAATGGTTAAATTCGTAAATTTTATAAAAATAGTCGCAGCTAATAACATTATCGAAATAGAAACTGAGTGCTTCCAACGATTAAAGAACAGTCTGCCCTTTTTTTCTGCTGGGTATGATGGGCTGGTAAAAGATAAGAAATCATTCGATTGAAAATTATTATAAATCATTGCATCATTTCCTAAATACTTCAATTTGGGTTTTTTATGATCAATTTTCTTAAGTTGCAAGGAAAAATCGTTATTTCTATAAATAAAGATTTCCTCAGGAATTTGCTGTTGTTCGGAGAGAGCTTTGTTGATTAAAAAATCAATATTTGAAGGGTCACAGCTAAAGCCGAAAAAGCTATTTATACGGATGAAGGTGTGATCATCACCAACAAAAATCTTCCAAGTATTTTGAGCGTGTGGTAAAATCATAAATTCAGGTATAATAATGTCAGGTAGCCGATTCGCTACTTTGAATCGATGATAAAAGTCGTCAAAATGCGATTTTAGAATACTGGCTACAACATATTCATTATCTAAAGATTTTTCTCCCAGTGCGAAATGATATTTCTCTATAGGTTGTGAACAATATTCCTCTAAAGCAAATGGAATTGCTTTTAATAGCTTACTAGCACTCATTCTTGGTAATTTGATTTGATGGATAAGAACCTGATCACCAGATAAAACCGCAATAAGTTTATCTTTTTTTGAAATGATTGGAATTTCTGAAATCGAATTTAACTGATTGATTTCAGTAACACTGCCATCATTTTCGCAACTGACAAGCTTGATTTTATTAGACTGAGAATCAATCGCGTAATGAATCATTGTAATTTCCCATACTGTCGCCACATCGTATTAACTGACTCAATTTTTTGATTATTTAATGGAGCTATTAAAAAGCTCGTAAGTTGTATAGTTTCGTTGCCTAGGGTTGCAGTGGCAATTAATTTAAAATATCGACTTTGGGTAACCAGTTGTATGTTTGAGGTCACGTTACCTTTACTGCAGATTCTTAAAAAATTATCAACTGAGGTAAATACTCCATGTGATTGCTGGCATTGTACCAATGTACGAGCTTGCTCGATATTCATATTTTTACCTAATATTATAGCGACGGGTGGTTGTAAATGATTAACGTCAATCTGTAGCATTGTATTTGGAATAGCGGTAATATACGGTGCTAAATCTAAAAATAATGTTGAGGTAAACCCTTTCAGAGCTCTTAGCTGCGTGGTTGTGATAAATAATCGATGAGGAGCATAATACCTAGGTTTATCAGTTGCATTTGATAGTTGAGTTGATGTCATAGGAGTAACACTTTGATGTAACTCAACGGCAAGTTTTTGAGCTTGCGCTGTTGTTAATTGAGGGTCAACCACACGTAAGATGCGTATAAAATCATTGATATGGATGATATTTGATAGGCTATTAATATTGAACAAGCTTTGTTGTGAAGTGATATAAGCATTGATTTTGATATTGTGGAATGTAGTATGTAATGGTGTTGTGGTTACTAAATAGGGATGTTGTTTTATTGTCTCGCGCGCCCAATCTTCGGCGCCACTAAGCGCTATTATTAATTGTTCTGAAGTGGTTGTCATTTGTGTATCTACGACCAATAAACGGCCTATCATGATAATGGCAGTTGCGAGCGTTAAACAAATTGTGGTAATCAGGAGTACAGTAATTAGGGCAGCGCCATTTTGAAGTTGTCTAATATGAGAATTACTCATCTTTAAATCCAGAATGTATAATGGGATACACAAATTTAACCATGCCAATTTTTTTTATTTTTAACGTTACAATTACTCCGCGAGGTAATAGATTTTGGTTTGAAAAACTAAGATAGGAATTGTAGGGGTAAATTGTGTTCCAACTGTGAGCAACATTGGTTTGTGTGGTAATGAAGTTGATAGTGACACTATTTACATCTTTTAGTAATACTTGTTTTAAAAGGGGTTGTCTCGATAACGTTGGAAAAGCACTGCTAACAGTGCGGATTAATTGGTGGTGATGCCATCGGTAGCTGATGTGAGCCAGCGTACTACGATTCTCTATTGCCATTGGGTTGACATATCCTCCACGAGTAAAGCTAATACTGTCAAAACTTGTGATAAATATTGGTAGTAATTTTCCTTTTATGTCACGAGAAGGATAAGCAATCATTTGTGTAAAGTCGCGACGCATTAGGGTTTCTGTGAATTCCAAAGCTTGTAAATCCCCGTCATATTTTTTCAATCTTTTATGGGTGTTAATAACAAGCATCAATGCCCAAGTTGCTGCACTGGCTACGATAACAAATACTATCAGAGCAATTAAAACTTCGATGAGCGTAAATCCTAATTGCTGTGATAATGAAAATTTTAGTCTTTTATTTATGCGCATGTTTGTCGTTATAAATAAATCCATAGCGTTTTAGTGAATAATGACTATTTGAATTGGAGTGTACTTCAACTTTAATTTGACGATAATTGCTATTATCTACACCAATATATTTAGCACTCCAGCTGAAGTGTCGATTCATCATCGTTGCTTTACCACTGATGGGTCCGTATAATGGTGAATTTTTTATCCCAGTTTGTACACTGGCAATGACATTCAGAGCAATCCAATGCTCCGCTAATATCTCAGTCACATGTTCTGATAATTCTGTGCTGTGGGTCATTGATACTAGTAATGCACCAATCGCTATGGCGACAATTACTAATGCAATTAGTATTTCGATCAGTGTAAAACCACTATTTTTTTGTAACATTAATTGAGTCCTCAATCTGGCTTTGACCATTTTGGTGCACACGAAAATAAATTGTATCTTTAGAGTCGTTGGATAGTTTTAGTATGAAAGGTGTAATTTTGCTATCAGGGTAAAATATAATGATATTATTTTTCTTATGCTCATTTTTGATATTGGGAGCCACTAAGCAAAATGTTACTTTAGATGGTATTTTCATCGTCAATGGGATCTGAATCCAACTTAATTCTTTGTTTTTTTCGTTTTTTCTTAGTGTTAGTTTTTGAATATGATTTCTAGTAATTTTCAAACCCAAGGTTTCATATTTAAGCGTAGCTTCTTGTTGGAGGAGCTTGATCTTTTCTGAAAAATACTCCAAATATACTTTGAGGCGCCTTTTGTCATTTAGGCTGTTCAAAGATAAGATAGCTATTGATGTTACTATTGCTAGTATTACTAATACAACCAATAGCTCGATTAATGTAAAGCCGCCTATTTTACGGTTTCCAGTTTCCAATCGTAGCATTATTACCAGTGCCTCCAGGTTGATGAGTGGGGCCGTAGCTAAAAATGTCAATATCACCATGGTGGCCTGGGTTAGCATACTGATAAGTATGACCCCAGGGGTCTACAGGAATTCGTTTTAGATATCCACCTGGCTCCCAGTTTGTTGGTTGTGGTTCTGTCGAGGGTTTTGTTACTAATGCCGCTATACCTTGATCATTTGAAGGATAAAATCCGTTGTCGAGTTTGTATAATTCCATTGCATTTTGAATTGATGCAATATCCTGTCGGGCTTTTACAATTCTAGCCTGTTCTGGACGACTCAATATTTTGGGAACAATAATTGCGGCTAAAATAGCCATAATCACTACTACAACCATGACTTCAATCAAGGTGAAACCAGAGTTGCATTTTCGATAATTACTAGATTTTGGATTCATGATAATCCTCCAATTTGATCCAATGAAAATATGGGTAGCATAATTGCTAAAACGATAAACAATACCACGCAGCCCATCACTAATATCATTATTGGCTCGAATAATGTTAATGAGCTATTAACAGTATTTTCGACACTTTCTTCTTGATTCTCTGCTGCTTTAGCAAGCATATGATCTAATTGGCCACTGGCCTCACCACTGCCCAGCAAATGAATAAACAGTGGTGAAAAGCAACCGGTATTTTGTAATGCACGATTGATAGATTTTCCTTCACGTACTTC
Organism: uncultured Coxiellaceae bacterium; assembly: GCA_963922495.1. Taxonomy (GTDB): domain Bacteria; phylum Pseudomonadota; class Gammaproteobacteria; order Coxiellales; family Coxiellaceae; genus CAWUIH01. The sequence continues at coordinate 6,230 of CAWUIH010000057.1, forward strand.
TTGAATGGCATTTTGAACCGCTTCTCTCATTGGTAGTGGTTCTATCAATTGTGCAGCTGTTTGCATTCCTTCAAGTATTGGAACAGTAGCTGCAGTTAGAATACCTAATGTTCTCGCGAACCTTGCAGAATTAATTAAACTTATATTTTTCCCAATCAGTGGTAATTTTAAAAGTGATTGGTGCCATTTGAAGCGAAAATTATGCTTTTTTAACAATATAAAAAAGGTACTAAGTGAGATAATTATCAAAAAGATTCCATAAAATCCGAAATTTTTCATGAACTTAGAAATATTAATTAATATAATAGTGGTCAGTGGCAGTACCTGGTGTGTTTGAGAGAATACGTCAATTACTTTTGGAACAACATAAATCAGCAAAAAAACCACGACAAAAATAGAGATTATTGTCATCAGTGCGGGATAGAGTAATGCCTGCTGTATTTTGCGACGTATTTTTTGTTGTTTTTCGCTGTATTCGGCTAATCTAAGTAAGATTTTATCTAACTTGCCGGATTTTTCACCAGCAGAAATAGTGGTGCAAAAAAGTTTTGGAAATGCTTTAGGAAATTCTGACATACTATCTGCCAATGTGTAACCTTGTAATACTTTACTGCGAACGCCAAGTAAGACTCTCTTTGCTAACGGTTTTTCGGTCTGTTCTGATACAGTTTTTAGTACTTGATCAACAGGTATTTTAGCAGCTATCAGTGTAGCCATCTGCCGGATAATTAGGGTAAGATCTGCATTTGAGAGGCGTGGTTTAAACAAGGTCGTTGTTTTAAGAAAATTTTTATTTTTTTCAGCATTTTTTGCTTGGTTAACTTCGGTAATTTCTATTGGAAGTAATGCCAAGTTGCGTAATTTTTGACGCGCGTGTGTAGCTGAATCAGCTTCCAAAACCCCATGTTTTTCTTTACCATATTGGTTGACAGCAATATAATTAAAGGCAGTCATCAAAAATCTCCTCGTGTTACTCGTAATACTTCTTCCAAACTAACTTTACCTTCTAACACCATTTTCAGGCCATCTTCGCGAATGCTGGGATAAAATTTTCTGGCATATTTCTCAAGCTCAGATTCTGAGCAGTTGTCATGAATGAAATCACTGAGAGTATTATCGATGAGTACCAATTCATAAATACCTGATCGACCTTGAAAGCCATTATACAGACATTGTTCGCAACCTTGTGCGTCGCATAAGTATAAGCTTTGGTCAGCGTCAAAGCCTAATAGTGCTTTTTCAGCCTTTGTAGCTGCTTTTTGTATTTTGCAGTGGGGGCATAATAGTCTGACTAGGCGTTGCGCGGCAACTCCAATAATAGTTGAAGCTAGTAAAAAAGGTTCTACTCCCATGTCACGAAGACGTGTAATGGCTCCCAGCGCACTATTGGTGTGTAGTGTGGACAGCACCAAATGTCCTGTTAGACTGGCTTGGACAGCCATTTCAGCGGTTTCCAAGTCACGAATTTCACCCACCATCACGACGTCAGGGTCTTGACGTAAAATGGCACGTAAGCCACGTGCGAAAGTCATACCAATTTTGGTATTGGTTTGTGTTTGTCCGATTCCTTGTAAGTAATACTCAATCGGATCTTCAACGGTGAGAATGTTTCTTTGCTCACTATTCAATGCGTTCAGCGCACCATACAAGGTGGTCGTTTTTCCCGACCCCGTTGGCCCTGTTACTAAAATAATCCCATGTGGTTTTGCAATCAATGATTTCATTTGAGTTAATATATCAGGTGTCATGCCGAGTTTTTGCAAATCCAGGGGTGCGCTATTTTTGTCTAATAGACGTAACACGACTCGTTCACCAAAGTGCGTGGGTATCGTTGATACTCGAACATCCACAGCACGTCCGCCCAATCGTAAACTCATGCGACCATCCTGTGGTAAGCGTTTTTCAGCAATGTCTAATTTAGCCATCACTTTGATGCGTGAGGTAACCAGTGGTGCGAGCGCTCGCGGAGGTTCTAAGATTGTGTTAAGTGTTCCATCACAACGAAAACGAATTGAAAGTTTTTGTTCAAATATTTCAAAGTGGATGTCTGAAGTGTTTTGTTTGATAGCTTGGGAGAAAATGGCATTTAATAATCGAACAATCGGTGCATCGTTAGCATTTTCTAATAAATCTTCCGGAGGCGGCATCTCTGTGATGATGTCGTTTAAATCAGCATCGATACCATGTATGGCTTCCATAGCGGTCTCGGTACCCGTTTCATAGGTTTGCGCAAGCAATTGCTCAAATTCATGTTCGGAAATGGATTGAAATATAATACTGCGATTAAAGAAGCGTTGTAACTCAATCAGTGATAGCAGTTGTGCTTTGTCTCGATGTGCAATGATTACATTATCATTGGTAATTGATTTTGCCACGACGCCATGTCGTTTCGCAAAATGAAAAGGCAATAAAAGATTATTTTCATTAGCGTTTGAGATATTTAGACTTTTTTTGTTTGATTTTTTATTGGTCATCTTGATGAAGAGATTTCTCTATGTACAAAAATGTGATCATTGATCATGTTGTTGGCCGTTGAAAATTGTTTCTAAGGCTTGAATTGCTTTTTCATTACCTTTTTTAGCTGATTTGCTTAGCCAGTATTTGGCCAACAATAGGTTTTTAGATGTCCCAAGTCCATAATAGTAACTATATCCCACAGCATATTCTGCGTTAAGATTTCCTTTCTTGGCCGACTTCATTAATGTTTTAAATGAAGAGTAATAATTTTGATGTTGAAAATCAGTTTTCCCCTTTAAATAGTCAAGGTTTGCTGCTTTTGGACCACAACCTACGAGTAAAGCCAGCAACGATACTATAATAATGACTTTCAATGGATTCAAACCTTTATGAAGCATGAATATTTCCTAAATGTTGTGGTAATTTGGACGGGTTTTGATATGGTTTATTATTAATAGACGAAAAGGTTCGTGCACTGTGTTGTAAATTATTTGAAAGTTTCTGTAGTGGAAATGTCAAGGATTCCAGGTGATTACTGTGCTGCAACACAAGATGGTCTGGATAGATATGTGCAATTTTCACTCCATCAAGAACAGCGTCTCCTACTTTATAAATGTGACTTGGCTGATGGTTCTGAGAAATAATTGCAAATGATGATTGTGGATTCGAATCGAATACTAAGCCTTCTAAAATCAGGTTCAAGTGGGTTTTTTCTATCGATTGCGCCTTGGCGTTATAATCCCCAAACAATGAAAAGTTTGGTAAGTGTTTTATGGTTTGCGTGTTGGTATTAATCGTTTGAGTGGGCTGTTGGTCGCGATTGTTGTTAATTTGAGACAACAATTGGTGTAAATTGATTGCCAGCAGAATCAGTGGCAATAGCACAATAATGAATTGTAGCAATGACGCGCGATAAAGCTTTTCTATTTTTTTGGAGGAATGTTGCATCTTGAATTTGCTGACCTAATCTTTCTAAAGCATTACTACCATCTGTATTTTCATACGATGAAAAAATTTAATCAACAGTCGCTACTTAAGTCAAGAAAATATTCTGAAACATTTATCAATCCTTTTTAACACCGATTTCCACAGGCTTTAAATCGACAAATTTGACCCTAAATCCCAGCTCA
>CAWUIH010000058.1:0-9701 GCA_963922495.1 uncultured Coxiellaceae bacterium
ATTGAGCCACCCTGTTTGTAAATCAATACAAAAATCGGCCAGTGCAAAAACCTCAGAACAAAATAAATGCGCGAGCCTTGCAGCATGAGAGCCTTGCGAACTACCCGGGAAACTTTTACCCAAAGTGGCCCCACCGGGGAGGGTCAACGTTTTGTTAATGAAACCAAAAACATTCATGATAGGTATAGCAATCAAAGTGCCTTTCAGTCGCTTGATGGCATTATGGTGCAGTAGCCTATTGATTATCTCTGCTCCGTTTAACTCATTACCGTTCATTGCCGCAATAACAAGCAAGCAAGGCCCAGACTGTTTTCCATGAATGACTTTGATAGGCATGTACATTGGGGCGCAACTGAATAATTCAGGAAGCGGTAAGGCAAGTGATACTTGTTCGCCAGGGTGCACTATTTCATTGCAAATTGTAAAGTTACTGTTTTTGATGAAAACCATATGTTGTCATTAAGATTAATAAATCGTGTGCTATCATAACAGAATCGTTGAAAGCTCTAAACCCACAACAGTGGGTAAAATTTGCAGCTCGAAGTAAATTGAGTTTGTAACTGCATGATTCTGAAAGTATAGTGCTGTATCAGCCCGTATTATTGTCATCAATTCAATTAACACCAACATTAATCTGAATTAGAGAATACTTCATATTATAATTTTTCTAGATTTCAGCTTTTAAGCACGATTTAAAAGGGTTTGCGGCAACCAGGCAGCAATGATCACAGCACTAGAGGGAATCCACATAATGCTGTGAAAAATTTTTACAGCGTAACAAAGAGCTCTGTGCAAAAATCATCGCACTTGAACTAAGGATTAAAATAAGTAGTGTAATTTTTGTAAATATCACTCAGACAATACCACAAACCATCAGTTGTCGTCGAACAATTTTTGCGGGTAGCTTCAAATACACCGCTGAGATTCTGTGATGCTTTGAGACACCAGTTTAAACTTGACGAATCAGCAAAGCACATTGAACTCCAGTCATTACTCGCATCGAACCGTGCCCGGAGACGTCGAGACCTGATTTACCAGATCAAAAAACGCATCAGTGGCACTATTAATAAGTTGCGTTGCAAAGTTAGTTAAGTGTGGTGCCGCAGCAAAAAAGTTCTTCATGCATATTCTCCAAATAAATATTTAATATGCGACTAAGATATCAGCGTAATTTCAGAAATATTGTACTGCAAGTCAATTAATTTTTGTTTGACTATTTTTTTAATTAAAGATATCTAGAAGAAATTCATGGTGATACTGATTACAATGCTCCACTACTTTTCCGGATATTCTAATGATCATCACTTTTTTCTCCTGGGCCGGGAATCAAAGGATACCTTCCTCGAATAATAATCGATGGGTTATGCGATAACTCGTTGCCTAACGTTGAAAAATGATTGACCATGACATTGAGCTGATCAAATAACTGTCGTGCGCTCGGCAGTAATTGCGAATTTATATTTTGCATTAAAATACCCGTTTGATTTAATGCACCAGATGCCTTTTTTCCTGTTTTTGAAAAAGTATTTGCAGTTTTTTCAAAAGCACGCAATGTTTTTCGAGTCCTTGAAATTAACTCAGGGAATTTTTTACTTACCGTAGCGGTGTTTTCTAATATTTTCTGCAAGTCAGCTAGGCTTTTATCGATCTTACCCGAGTCATTTGCAATGTTTCGTGTGATTTCTCTAATATCTGACAATGTATCTGAAATAGATTGTCTATTTTTATTACTTAGTAACTTATTAATATTTACAATAACTGTATTCAATTGTGTGATAATTCCCTTGACTGAGCTTTCCAGTGCACTAAAAAAAGAAGCTTCTGAAGGGATCACAATATTTTTTTCACCAGAAATCAGGTGTAACATTGGGGCTGTGGCCTTGTGAGAACGTAATCCAATATATTTCCCACCTGTAAATCCGTCTGACTCGATCATTGCATAAGTTGCCGTTGTAATTGGAATACTATTTTTTATTTTCATATATACAATAACTTTTTGAAGATCTTTTGAACTGATTGCAATTGCTGAAACAAAACCTGCTTGAACTCCATTATATCTTACGATAGATTGATTATTCAATCCTGTGACTTCTTCAGAAAAATAACTGACACAATTTTTATAATTAACATGTTTATGATGACTTGAAAGCCAAAAAACAATTATAATAGCAGCACAAATCAGAAAAAATCCTATTGCACCTATTACAGTATAATTAATCTTATTCTCCATCATGTTCTCCGAGTTTTTCTCTAAGAGGAGCCAGCACCCCTGAACCATAAAAATATTTTTGTATAATTGGATGTTTATTCTTAAATATGTCTTCAGGTTTTTCCAAGGCTAATACTTTTCCTTCTCCAAGGAACAGAACTCGATCCGACGTTCGACGTAACGTCGCAATATCATGGGTGATAATTACAAAAGTAATACCCAACTTATCTCGCAATCTCTTTACTAAGTTATCAAAAACTCTGGAACTAAATGGATCAAGACCTGAGGCTGGCTCATCTAAAAATACCAATTCTGGATTGAGGACAATGGCACGTGCTAGTGCAACACGCTTCGCCATACCTCCGCTTAATTCTGAGGGATATTTTTCAGCGTCATTACTTTGTAACCCAACTAATCTTAATTTGAGTAACGCTAACTCTCTTCGTGTTTGCGCACGTTTTAATAATCTGAATTGTTTAACTGGAAAAATAATATTTTTCCATACATTTAGTGAGCTGAACAAGGCCAAGCTTTGAAACATTACTCCCCAGCGATGACGAATCTGATGCAATTCACGCTCACCACACTTCATAATATCAGTATCAAATACTTTTATAATACCAGAAGTCGCTTGACGCAAGCGAAGTATTGAATGTAATAATGTTGTTTTACCTTCACCACTTTCACCAATAATCGATAAAATTTCACCTTTATTGATTGAAAAGTTTAAACCATGATGCACCCACTTGCCGCCCAAATAGTTTTTCAAATTTTTCACTTCTATAATTGGGCATGGCGCTTGCATCTACATTTTCCAACTAAAAATTAATGAAAATAAAGAGTCGGTGACAATAATCAAAAATAAAGTTTGAACTGCACTTTGTGTAGTTTGATAACCAATACTATTTGCAGTTTTACGAACGTTAAATCCGTGATAACAGCCAACAAGCGCAATCAATAACGCAAAAACTGGGGCTTTTAATATCCCCATAGTAAAATCACTAGCGGGCGTCACTTGCCCAAGTCGCTCGATGAAAGTAAAAATACTAATTCCAGCTTTCAATTTTGCAATTACCATTGCTCCCAACATGCCAAATATATCTGCCCACACAGTTAACAATGGTAAGGCAATGACTAAGCCAATAATTTTTGGGATAACCAGCAGTGCCATTGGATGTAGTCCCATTGCGCGTAATGCATTGATTTCATCGTTTAGTACCATACTTCCAATTTGTGCCGAAAATGAAGTGCTAGTTCTGCCGGCAGCGATAATGGAGGTAATTACAACACCAAATTCACGTAAAATGATCATACCGACAATATTTACAATGAATAACTCGATACCATATTTTTCCAGCTGAACTAACATTTGGTAGCACAAAACACCTCCCATAATAAAATTAAGTAATGCAACAATCGGCATTGCTAGGTAGAGATTACTATGAAAAACTGTCAGTATACTTTTCCATGCAATACGTCCCGGATGGCTGATAATCACTTGTACTGATGAAATACCTTCCCCCAAAAATGAGAAAAAATTCAAAATATTTCTGATTTTTCTAACAATCCATTTCCCAATAGGGTAGAAAAATTTGGGGAATTTTATTCTTTTAGACTTATAATTAAAATCAACTTCGTCCTCGATATATTTCATCAATACTTCAGTATCATCACTATATCCAGTAACAGTAATTTTTTTGTTATTCTTCTTAGAAGACGAAATAATTTTTTCAATAAGCAAGGTACCGGCAATATCGATTTTTACAACCTCACTCATATCAACATTAATGGAAACAGGAATATTTTTGATAATGTTGTTAATTTCAGACTCAACCCCAGCAAGATGGCCTAAGATCCAGACACCACTACACTTTATTTGAGAATAATCTGTGGATTTTTCAATGTAAGCTTCCGCACGTTGCATATTCATGCCGCCACTATTCCTTTACAACCATAGGAAAATAGCACTTTTGACTTTTAATTAGACAAAAGTGCCCAACTCAAGATTCATACGAAAATATAGCACAATATACTCATGGCACAAGTGAATAGTGCATCCGGTAGCGCTATCCATCACCATGAAGGTCACAGCCATTTTGGACCATTATTACCTATACACTTATAATTTAAACTTGCTTTACACACTGAATCACTACGTGTTCGATAATTATTGTGAATTATGATTATTTAGTATTTGAATAATAATCTTCTACGGAACCTTCAAATTGAGCAATTTTATGGTCCTTAATCAAGTAAAGCTCGTCAACTAAACTCTGCAATAGATGTCTGTCGTGCGATACTACCACCAAAGATCCAGGGTAATCTAATAGCGCAGTGGTAAGTGCTTGTCGCATCTCCAGATCTAAGTGGTTGGTCGGCTCATCCATCAATAATAAATTGGGGCGTTGCCATACAATCAAAGCTAAAGCGACACGGGCTTTTTCCCCACCGGAAAAACTATTAATTGTCGACAGAGACTGATCACGATCAAATGCAAAAGTGGCCAAAAACTCGATAAGCTCTTTTTCTGTGGCATTGGGAGCGATATTTTGCAATAAATTAAGTGGACTGCTAACGTGACACAAATGATCCACTTGATGTTGTGCAAAATATCCAATGCTCAAGCTAGTTGCACAATGCAGTTGACCCTTTAATGGTTTTAATTCACCACATAATGCTTTAATAAACGTCGATTTACCAGCACCGTTAAAACCCAATAAGCCAATCCGCTCGCCAGGCATCATACCAAAATTGATATTTTCAATCACGATTTTATTTTCGTAACCAAGATTGACTTTTCTCATGGTTACCATTGGATTAGGCATTTTTATTGGTTTTTTGAACTGAAAACGAAACACGCTTTTGTTAAAAACTGGTGCTACTTGATCCATTTTTTCCAACATTTTGACTCGGCTTTGTGCTTGGCGCGCTTTAGAGGCTTTTGCACCGAAGCGAGAAATAAATTCGTTAAGATGTGATATTTGCGCTTGTTGTTTACGATATTGTGCTTGCTGTACTTCCAATTGCTGTGAACGCAATAACTGGAATTGAGTGAAATTACCAGTGTACATTTTTAACTGTTTATTTTCGATATGAGCAATATGAGTGGAAATATTATCTAAAAATTGTTGATCATGCGAAATCATCAACACTGCACCGGAATAGTTTTTTAAATAATTTTCCAACCACACAATCGCTTCCATATCAAGATGGTTAGTTGGCTCATCCAATAGCAAGAAGTCGCTGGGAGCAAACAAACATTTGGCTAAATTCATCCGCATTCGCCACCCCCCAGAGAATGATTTCACAGGATTATTGATTACTTCGGGACTGAAACCTAAACCACGTAGAATCTTTGCACCTTTAGCTTCGGCGCTGTAACCGTCGATATCGGCAAGCTGGTTATGGCATTCCATCATCAATGCGTAATCATTGCTCTTTTCAGCTGCTGCCAATCGTTGAAATATGGAGAATAATTGCGAATCACCCGATATCACGTAATCCAGCGCGGAAATGTCCAATGCAGGCAATTCCTGTTCAAGACTCAATAAACGAACATGCTTGCCGAGCCTGATTTCGCCATTCATTGGATCAGAATTTCCACGAATGGCCGCAAACAATGAAGATTTACCACAACCATTCGAACCAACAACACCGACGATATGCTTGTCAAATACCGCCATGTTGATGCCACTGATTAACAAATTACTGCCATGGCCAATGAGCACTTCGTGCAGGGTCAACATGATCACCACCTCAATCGGAAAATTGCCAGATCTTAGCGCAATTTATCACACAAGTCATCTTGCATGGCCAGAGCATGTAATATGAACTAATTTTTAACGAATCAGTGCCAGCAAGCCCAATTGATAATGATATTTTACCATTATTTCAGGTTGCACGAATCAGTGATTATCCTAGAAAAAGCAGTGCCATTGGTGTAAGGTGACGTCCGCTAAACTGCCAATTCGTGAAGCACACATCCAAAGTGTCATTTATTCACTGAAACAAACCACTGCTTTTCCTCGCACGGTAGGGAGCATTGCCTCATCACAGCTGCAAATCCCGATATCCTTAGCTCCGAGAAATTACAACTTCTAAGTGAACGGGACACCTGCGTCGTAGCACAGCGAACTTGCTGATTTGAACATTATTTGGTATCTTAAACAATGATCCTTCCTAATTTTGTACAAAGTTATGCCTAAAATAGACGCTAGACTAATAAGTGAGCAAAAGCTCTATGTTTTTTCAGAAGTTGTAAAACACAATTCCATCACGCAAGCTGCGCGCCAACTTTGTATGACACAACCGGCTGTTTCTACTATCATTCGCCAAATTGAAGAGCATTTTGACGTAAAGTTGTTTGACCTCATTCATAAAAGGATCCATCTAACGCCAGCAGCGATGACACTCTACCAACAATGGGCGAACGTTCGTGCCAGCATCGAAAATTTGCACCAGGAGATGGACCATTACAAAGATGGCATAAGCGGCGACATTCGCATCGTGATGGTTTCTAGTGGAAAATATTTTGTTAACAAAGCAATGCACTTGTTCCTGAAGGACCACCCCCATGTACGCTTTCATTGCGATATTCGTCGTCGTGAACCCCTGATTGCGGCCATTGAAAATAATACTTACGACGTCGGCATCTTAACTGACGCGCCGTACCGCACTGAATTGGCACGCTTTGCGATTGGCGACAATCCATTGATATTTGTCGCCGAACCCAAGCACCCACTGCTGCAAAAAGATGAAGTTGTAATCGAAGATTTACAATATGAAAAATTCATTGTACGCGAACCTGCTGCGTTGATCACGCAAATTTTGCTGAAAATATTTAACGATAGCAACATCACTCTAGATACATTATTCGAATTTGATTGTACTGAAGCAGTCAAACAATCCGTGATCTCAGGGCTAGGTATCGCCTTAGTGCCACAGGTATGTGTTCGAAAAAATATAGAACATGGCATGTTGCAAAAGATACCCGTCCAAGGAATTAACATTATTAATCAGTGGCACGTTATCTCAAATCAAAATATTCAAAAACAGCGGCTGATTCAACGATTTTTGAGTTACATCAAAAAAAATCCTGATCTTGTGCCATAGTCTGAAAGCAGCACCTTAACCTCACCATTATTTTACTTGTTTGCAATGGGTTTCTTTTATAAAAAACACTAAGGTTGCAGAAACCAACATATAAATAGGCACCAAACTTAGGGCCCAACGAAAATTGTCTAATGTGAAATTTGGAACGCCGTTGACTTTATACCCATGAGAAAAAATATCTAACAATCTTCCAATCAAAGGGTCAGATATTGCACCAATGGCGGAATTAAAAAAATTCATAAAACCGACTGCCGTTGCTGCTAATACCAATTGATTTGTCTCTTTGATCATCGCGAAACTGACCAGGGTGAATCCAACCCCTAATCCTGCAAAAAACAACACAATTGCCAAGGCTGACAAAGGTAAGCTTGAAACATATAATGCCATCGAAAAACAGATTGTACCAAGCAAGGAACCAAACCACATAAAGGGACGACGCTTGCGAAAAAAATCAGACATAAAACCACCGAGTGGACTGCCCACTGCAACACCAATAAAAACTAAGGACACATAAACGGCTGCTTGCTTGTTTTCCAAGTGATATGCCTTCTCTACAAATTCCACCCCCCACAACCCTGCAAAGGCTAATGCTGGTGCAAATCCCAAACCACCATACAAGGCAATCAGCCACGAACTGGAATTTTTGAGAACGTCTTTAAAACTAATTTTTGTCTTCGGAGTCGTGTGATGAATACCTTCAGCAGCACTTTGCGACTTGTCACGCACAATCGCAAAAATCAATACCGCCACCCCCAATCCGATTATACCAATCCAGAATAACGCCGAACGCCAATGGAAAAGAGAGATCACATTAGCTAAAGGTGCTTGCCCTGCAACCGCGCCTAAGATCGAAATAGAAATAGTTAAACCGGACATCAATGCGAAACGCTTTGGAGCAAACCATAGCGCAATAGATTTAAAGGCACTTACTACTGCAAAAGCAGCGCCTAGGCCGATTACTAGGCGACCTAATTCGGCTATAATAAGTGAATTAGCATACGAAAAGATAATTACACCAACGGCACACACCACAACAGCAAGAGTTGCTAACCGACGCAATCCGAACTTGTCAATCAGCAACCCAACAGGAATCTGCATCAGCAGATAAGAGTAGTAGTAACAACCTGCTAAGATACCCAAATCAACCCCGTCTAGGTGAAATGCCTGCATTAAATCAAGACTCAGAACACTTGGAGAAACCTCTAAAATGAACTTGTAAAAAATAAAAAAACTCGTAATAAACCATACTAATAGTGGATAAACTCGTAGACGAGTTATTCGAGAATTTGTGGTCATTTGATCAGAGCTTGCTGAGGAAGTGACGGAATTTGACATGAGAAATGCTCAATTTTATTGCTGATAACGTGTAACATCCTTTTCGAAACTGTACTTCCAGATAATTACTTATGTTCCATTTAATGCCATGAGCCAAAGCCTGTCAACTTATTGTTTATTTAATTAAATATTAATTAAAATGTAGTTTAGCCTGCAAAAACTCCATTCTCTAGCATTTCAGTAAAATTTTATACAGCAATCGCAAAAATTTTGACGGAAAATTAGTGCATTCCCCCAAAATGTATGTAAAATTCACACTTCCGTAAACAGTCTAACAGAGGCTTTATGAACGTTTAGTGTCGCATCGCCATGTGTCAGTGGTGAGGCATCGAGACAACACCATACACAAGGGGCAGTGACATGAAAAAATCAACACTCGCTATCACTCCGGTCAGCAACTCGCCAGACCAAAACAATCATTACTTTTCATCTGCTAACAGCAAAGATTACTTTATCCAGCGTAATGGTAACGTCTATGCTGGCTGTCATTTAATTATTGATCTCTGGAATGCTTCCCGGCTTGATGAAATTACATACATGGAACAGGCATTACGTGAAGTCGTGACACACTGCCAAGCCACCTTATTGCATATCCATCTACATCACTTCACACCCAATGGAGGCATCTCAGGGGTAGCAGTTCTCGCCGAATCACATATCAGCGTGCATTCATGGCCAGAACGTAATTTTGCAGCCTTTGATGTTTTTATGTGTGGGGATGCCAAGCCACACAACAGCGTCGATGTGCTAAAGCGATATTTTCAACCTGAGCAGATTGATATCAACGAATATCTGCGAGGCAAACAATTGTGAAGGTGTTTAATGAGCGCTTCCAGCAGGGATACAGCCAGCAATTCACTATTAATCAGGTCCTTTTTCAACGTCAAACTCCTCATTTTGAAGTCATTATCTTCGAAAACGATGCTTACGGACGTGTCATGGCACTCGACGGCATCGTACAAACCACCGAAAAAGACGAATTTATTTATCACGAAATGATCGCCCACGTTCCCCTATTTTCACATCAGATCGGAAGAGCACACGT
>CAWUIH010000059.1:0-9696 GCA_963922495.1 uncultured Coxiellaceae bacterium
GCTGAAGCTGTTTAAAATTTACCCTACAAAAAAGGGGGTTCTTCTGGGGAGGGCGAACCCATTTTCTAAGCATTTAATATCATCATCTGATAAATGGCCTATTTTGCTTAAGAGTCGCGCCTTATCAACGGCTCGTATTTGATCACAAACGGCGACCACTGTTTTATCCAGACAAGTGACTTGAATTGTTAGAGGCGGATGAGAGTTTGGAGAGGTCGATAGTGGAACGACTACGATTGTGCGCCTCGCTTTGTTGATGGGTGTTGCTCCAATAAGGACACTGGGGCGTTTTTTCGGAGTTTCTGAGCCCACATTGGGATCAAAGTTAACCCAGTAAAGATCACCACGTTTCATTGTTTGATCCATCGTTTAAGGTAATGTCCCAATCACTCATGTCATCAGTTAAGTGTTGATCTGCCTCAACGGCGGCGGCACACGCATAGAGCTGTTCTTCACGCCGTTTGATTTCATCTTCTAATAGACGATGGATGACGTGACTGCGTTGGCGTGCGGGAACCATTGCCTTGAACCGTTTATTCAAGTCATTAGGCAGTGAAACTAAAAGTTTTGTATTTTTCATCGTGTTGCTTCAAATTCAATGGTTATATTGGTATATGATATATCTTATATTTGATGTAAGATCAAACAAGTGTTCAGATAAAAACTTCTCTTTCAAAACACCAGCGTGGCTATTTTTGGTTACTAATAGTAGTATAATGAATAGCCTAACCAGTAATACTAAGGTACCCTCATGAATACCCAAAAATTATCAATTTCATTGCCTCAGCAAGCATGTGAATTTATCAAAAATTATCAAACAGAACACCATTGTAAGAGTCGATCTGAAGTTATTCAAAAGGCGCTTCATTTATTACAACAGCTTCAACTGGAAGCTGACTATGCAGAAGCCAACCAAGAAATTGATCATGCTTTCGAAATTACGACGTCAGATGGCATTGAAGATAATGAAGCGCGGTGAAATTTACTATGCTGAGTTAGATCCCGCCATGGGTGGAGAAACCAAAAAACGACGCCCTGTTTTGGTGGTCAGTAATAATGCAAATAATAAAGTCGCTACGACGCTGACGATTGTTCCTATCACCTCTAACATAAGAAAAATTTATCCATTTGAGGTCTTACTAGGACCTGAAAACACAGGATTACCGAAAAAGTCAAAAGCACAGTGTCATCAAATAAGGACGATTTCTAAAAACAGAATTAAAAAATTTATTCCATTAGGAAAAGCAAATTCATCGATAATGCGTCATATACAGATGGCCTTAGCGATCCACCTTGGTTTTGAAACAAACAGATGATCGGATAATGTGTATTGACTATGCAGATGGTATCCATAAAGCCTATGGTATCTCATCAAATGATTGAGCTGCGTTTTATAACATCTAACATGACTCGTTAATTATCTACGATGACAATGTATCATAAAATACTATTGTTAGGGAATGCATGTCCGTTTGACAACGAGCCTTCCGATAAAGCAAAAAAATGATCATTTGTCCTAATAAGCCCCTTTTGTTAACATGGTGATGCTATCCGGACGATAGAGGCGATGCCATGAATACCACGACATTTAAGTATTTTCTAAATGATTGGGAGGCGGATTACAACGCGAAGGCAGCGTTAATACCGATCTTTACCGACGATTACGCAGCCAATTGGAGTAATACGCAAAAGCAATCATTTGCAGCCTATTTTTATCACATTCGGGGCCATTTTGTGGATTTTCTCTGGTTTTTGGGCAATCAAGCCCCTGAGCGTCGCTATAAAGAAATTGTACTGAAAAACATTGCGGACGAACTGTCATTGGACAGTCGCTCACATGAGGCATTGTTTTTTCAATTCAGCGATGAATTAGGGATCAATTTAAGAAGTGAATATATTGAGGGGAAATACAACTTACCGGTCATTAAAGCTTATAATAAGGAACATTTATTGTGGTTAAATACTCACAGTTGGTCGGCTTGTTTTGCGGCATTCTCTGCCTATGAACGGTTGGATAACTTGGACTATACGAATTTATTGAAGCTGATTAAAGGCTTCAATTTGAGTAAAAAAGCAGAAATATTTTTTGTTATGCATCGTCAGATTGAACATTTTGGCGTGACATTACAAATAGTTAATGAGTTGTGGGATACCAACAGAGAGGAAGTCATCGCAGGCTTTAACTTTATTGCGGAGCATCAAATAAACATATGGGAAATATTGACGGATTTAACAACAAACCCCGTTGGCACAGAGATCTTAACACCTATGTTCAACAAATCTACCGAAGTTCTGGCCGTTTAGTGCTCACTTTTGGCTGTGTAATGGCCGTTAATTTTCCGTTATACTATGTGTTAACGTTGTTTTATAATCAACCCTCTAGCTTAGGCAAATTAAGACTAGTGGCCATGTGTTTTTCCATCCTTCTCGTTATTTTCTATAAGATAAATCGGAAGAAACAGTGGCTGGCTTGGTACTGGCTTTTCACAGTGATGTTTTGTCTTCCTTTTTTCTTCTCTTACAATGTGTTTCAAGCAAAATTCAATACATTTTCCGTCGTGAGTCTGTGGACAGCTATGCTTTTTGCTGCACTGGTGCTGGATGTGAGTGCTTTTTTCATCAGCCTTTTTATCGGTATGTTAGCGGCTTGTGTAATGCATCTATTAATAAATGGTTCAATTGATGTGGCCACACATGAGCATTTTTCCATCGTCAGTAATTTTGTGGCATCAGTGGTGATTATTGCAATTTTTTCTCATAGCCGTAGTCGCTATGAACAGGAGCAGCTGCGAGGAGCCAGTGCAATTACTTCGATGTTGGCCCATGAGTTACGTACGCCGTTGATGCTGCTGAGCGCGAATATGCAGATTATTAAACAATATTTTCCTGAATTAATAAAAACTTATAAGAGGGAAAGGGTAGAGAAACACCCAGCAGACAGTCAAATTCACCTAAGAAAATTTGAACAACTGGAAAAAGTGGCCAGTCAGTCTGAAAAAGAAATTGAGCAAGCCCAACGGATCATCAGCGTCATATCAGCAGGTACACAGTTCGCATGTAACGACGATAAAAAAGCTCTGTTTTCTATTCGACAGTCTTTGTGTGATGTAATAAAAAAGCAGTCGGATGATCAGCGACAGTTAGTCAATTTAATCGTTGAATCTGATTTTAAAATTCATGCAAGCCCTGTACTGGTCAGCCATGTGTTTGATAATTTGTTTCGTAATGCATTTTATGCCATTCGTAAAGCCAGAAAAGGCCGTATTACTGTTACAGTAACGCGATCAAATCGTAAAGGTATTATAATATTTGAAGACACCGCATTGGGTATGAGCAAGTCTACGGTTAAATTTATATTTAATCCGTTTTACACGACGAAAGACACAAAAACCAGTTCGGGTCTGGGGCTATATTATTGCAGACAAATGCTTGAAAGAGTCGGAGCAACCATTCGCGTTGAGTCTCGGGAAGGGTACTACATGCGTTTTATTATGAAATTTAAACCAGAAAGGGGTATACCGTGACTAAGCCATTGATACCATTAATTTATCACCCAAGCTCTGTGTTGATCTTGGATGATAGTGAAAGTTTTATAAATTCATTGAGTTTGCGTTTACCGAATAATGTGCCTTATTGCCTATCGACTCAACCGTCACAAGCGTTGCAGATATTAAAGGCGAACCAAGAAATTGTGACTTTTGAGCCTAATAAGATCGTGTCTGAATCTTTTGAGCATTTCGACTATCGTGAAGATAAAGCGACATTGCACGTTGATTACGGAAAATTTTCTGTGTCTTTAACTAACTCGAAACGATTCAATCTGTTTTCATGCTTGATTGTTGATTACACAATGCCTGAAATGAATGGTCTGGAATTTTTGGCGAAGATTAAAGAGTGGCCAATTGAAAAAATCATGCTTACGGGTACGGTTGATGAAAAAATGGCACTCGAAGCCCATAATCAAGATTTGGTAAATTTATTTTATATGAAAGATAGCTCTCAAGTGATCAATGAAATTATTGACGCACTGGCGGCATTACAGCACCGCTATTTTATCCGCTTATCCGAAAAGTTTGTGAGTTTGGTGAGCCATTACGAGGCGGTGTTTTGTAATCAAGAATTTTATAAAACGTTTAAGAAGCTCACCAGTCACCACGCTATCGTTGAGCATTATGTTTTGAATCGAGAAGGCTCACTATTATTGGTGTCCAATAAAGGTGAGGCATTTAAGATGGAATTTTTTGCTGCTGAGGACTTGGATGAGCTGGCACTGATGGCAAAAGACAGCGGATTAGATGATGCTGTGGTGAGTGACTTACACGCCAGGCTGTCTATCCCAGTTGGTATCCGACATTGGCTGCATTTCCCTCAGTCAGATAAGCCCACAAAAACAAATACATTGAACAACGTTTCTGGCGCCGATAGCCTATATTATAGTTGGGAATCATTAGGGAATCTCATTCATCACAATAAAGTATTTGTGAGTTTTGATTATTTTATCGGTAATTTGTGGCCCAGTTACTAAATTAGAAACAGTTTTCTGTGCCAATTAATGGGTATAATGCTGATTAGGCCGATATCATAACTCACTGGTTTTTCTACAGTAGTATCCAGATTGGTGCTAAAGAGATGATAGCTGCCAGGTTTGCTGCCAGGCATCACCCGTCGTATAAGCTTTTTTTCGTGTTCCGTTTCAACAATACATAACATTTTAATTGCTAGTGTAAAATCTTTGTGCGGAATGGGTAGACCAGCCACTAAGTCGCCCACAGAAAAATGAGGCAACATTGTATCGTCTTCTACTTTCGCACAAACTAAGCTGGGATATATTTTTTTGAAGGCGGCTATCTCTGCTTCAATTGTATTGCGTGCGCTAATGAAATCAAGGAAGATTTGCTTATTAGTTTTCGTGGCGTAATCCCTGGGTAATCGCTTACCGTTCATTAGCCACTCGACGGAACAAGGCAGCCCTTCGTGTCTAAAAATATGTACGAGAATTTTCGCACCCTTCTCAGTGAGGCCACCTTGTAACCCCTGTTCCCAAGCTCTGAGCGTGTTTTCACTTATTCCATATTTGTTAGCAAAGGCTCGCCGCGACACGTTAAGCCGTTTTCGATGTTCTGTCACGCGCCGTCCGCGCTCTTGTTGTTCCAGTGATTTTGCCATAGAGAAAATAGCATATCACACCATTTCTTGTCTTTTATCTAAAATATATCAAAAATAACTATATAAAAGTATAAAAAAGATATATTATTACCAGATTAAATTTCAGATATAAAAATGAGTGAAAAGCCAATGTTAAATTTAACCTTAAAAGAAAACGAGGGAATTCAATTGGGGAAAGTAGCGGAAGTTCGGATAGTGAAAATCAAGCAAAATAAAGTGGAGCTCGGTATGACGGCCCCACTTGGGCTAAAGATTGTTCGTTTACCGATTAAAACCACAGACAATAAAGAGAAGCACCGTGAGTAGCAGATGACATGGAAGGTAAATGATTCATGATAGTAGAAATTGACAGGAATTGATTAGGTATGCATACTACAGATGTAGTAATTAGGTACACATGTAGGCAATTGTTGTGAGTATGTCAATTAGAATTAGCGAAGCCATTTATCATGAAGCAAAGTGCGTTGCTCGTGCTGAAAAGCGCTCTGTTCCTGGTCAAATTGAATTTTGGGCAGTGATAGGTAAGTGTGCATTGGAAAACCCCGAGCTACCAATTGAGTTTGTCAGGGAACTGTTAATTTCCAAAAACAGTGATCGTGCTCTAGCCGAACCATTTGTGTTTAAAGAAGACGAGTCAAGTGACTGAAATAACCGTTAGGCAAATGCCAGCATTCAAACGCGTTTACAAGAAATTACATCAGCAACAGCGAAAACCTGTAAACGTAGCCATTAAAAAGATTATTTCTAACCCTAACGTTGGTGAAGAAAAAAAGGGGAATTTAACGGGTATATTTATTTACAAGTTCAAAATCAATCGTCAACTTTATTTACTAGCCTATGAATGGGACGTCGAGAAAAGAACCTTATTAGCATTGGGCGTTCACGAAAATTTTTATCGTGATTTGAAACGCAAGTGATTGATTTATAGTAAATTGGTCAAACACAATGAGGTGCGGTGGGGGTCTTAGTTAAAAGGAGGTGTGGCCGGTATTCTGGTTAAAAGGGATCAAATCTTCAGTGAGTAACCACTTTTTTGTGTATTTAATGAAGTTGATTCCGTGGAACCATCTTCCCTAAAAGTGACACCAAATTGACTTAAATAGTTGATTTAAAATGATTAAATATTAAAAAATTGGCCTGTGACTGGTAAGAGTAAATTCAAAAACCTCTATTTTGGTTCCGCGTCCTTAGTGCGGCTTAAAAGTCCAGTACTTATGAATGCTGGTTTATTTGAGCCTGGTGGATGAGCAATTGGTCTGTATCCCTCAAGCCAGTGAAGTTATCCGCGAATTAATACGCCTCAACCATTGAGATCATACGTCTGCGTGGCCATTTATTAAGAAAAAATTAAGTATTGAGATCATAGCCTTTCTGCTTTACATCCCGCATCGGATAATCTAATGTCATTTATCTATAAAAATCCAATACCTATGGAAGGGATCCCAGTATCAGGCTTTGCAATGTCGTGGTGCTGGGAACGCCAAACAGGCGGTCACCTACTGATAAACGTTAACGATGACAAGGAGACACCTCATGCGCATGAATGTTACCCATCCGTCACTGATGAATGACAGTTCTATTTTACTCAATAATACGTACTCAATCACGAACATCACGGTGGATGGTGAGGCTTTAGTCGTCACTAATCCCAATGCTTCGATTCATGCCTTTGCCTCCCATTCCGTTTCCCCGGTCAGGGAAAAACACCCCGCCTACGTCGCGGGAGAGTTTCTGCATCGCTGGGTGGCGCCGATGGTGCAGGGTGTCAGTGCAGCTATTGAGTGGTTCACCGATAGCCACACTGAGTCATCCCAATCTTCGTTGGGAGCAGACGCCAAGTTATCGGCATCCACTGATCCGATGCTTTCTTCGACTGTCCATACTTTGGCGGCGGCATCTACCGCCGAGGCGATCGATTTGGGTGCCCTGGTTCCCGGCCAGGGGCTAGTACTCAACGGTGCATTATCGGGTGACTATGCGGGGAGGTCGGTCAGTGGTGCCGGTGATGTGAACGGCGATGGCATCAACGATCTGATCGTCGGTGCCGAGGGTGCGTCTCCACTGGGCCGCAATGCTGCGGGTCAAGCGGTGGTGATTTTTGGGGGATCGTCCTTGAGCACGCAAGGGAGTATGGATCTGGGAGCGCTGGCGCCTAGTCAGGGGTTAATACTCAATGGGTCTCAGGCGGGTGACTTTGCGGGGTTTTCGGTCAGCAATGCCGGTGATGTGAACGGCGATGGCATCGACGATCTGGTCGTCGGTGCTGAGGGTGCGTCTCCACCGGGCGGAACGCTTGCGGGTCAAGCCTATGTGATTTTTGGGAATAGGTCTCTTACTGCCTTAGGCAGTGTAGATTTAGGGGCATTGGCCCCCAGTCAAGGATTAGTGATTAACGGTATTCGAGACGGTGATGGCGCAGGGAGCTCAGTGAGTGGTGCGGGAGATGTCAATGGCGATGGGATTGATGATCTGATCATCGGTGCTGAGGGTGCGAATACGTTGGCCGGATTCAATGCGGGTCAAGCCTATGTGATTTTTGGGGGGGCGTACCTTAGAACAGCGGGTAGTATTGATCTGAGGTCGTTAACTTCAGGTCAAGGGCTCGCGCTCAACGGTGCTCAGGAGGATGACCGTACGGGGTGGTCGGTCAGCAGTGCCGGTGACGTGAACAGCGATGGGATCGATGATCTGATCGTGGGCGCTTACCGAGCGGATCCACTGGGCCGAACGCTTGCGGGTCAAGCCGCCGTGATTTTTGGAGGATCGTCCTTGACCACGCAAGGGAGTGTGGATCTGGGAGCGTTGGCGCCTAATCAGGGGTTAATACTCAATGGGGCTCAGGCGGGTGACCTTGCGGGGTTTTCTGTCAGCAATGCCGGGGATGTGAATGGCGATCGCATCGACGATCTGATCGTCGGGGCTTTTCGAGCAAGTCAAGCGGTGGTCGTGTTCGGGCAAGTACCAACGCGTGCGCCAACGATAACTTGGTTCCCAACGCTTTCTCCGACGACGGTCAATCCGACACAGATGCAGATGCCCACGACGGTTTCACCCGTGACATTTTCTCCAACCGAGTCACCCACCTCGTCCTCTCCTACTTCTGTGTATCCTACTACGACACAACCCACGACGTTATCACCGCATACGCGTGAGCCGAGCAGAACGCCGACGACAGGACATCCTACAACATGGTCACCGCATACACGTGAGCCGAGTAGGATGCCAATAACGCACGTTCCAACGACAGGGCATCCGACGACAGATGCTCCGACGACGCAGGCACCGATAACAGAAGTGCCGACAATGAGTCCCACTGGAACGGCGTCATCCGCGGCAGCCTCAACCTCAACCTCAATGTCAATGATCCTATTGACTGGAGTAGGCACAGCTTTAGGCGCAATACTGCTGTGTTTGGGAGGTTGCTGCATTCATCGATCACATTATCAAGGTAAACGTCGTCAGCAGATCAACCCCCTGGCGAATGCATTGCAGCAGAAGCTAAAATTATACGGAGTAGGAACTTTTGACACTTGGGCAGGTCACGCCTTGATGCGTTGGGTGGAGCAAGTGACGAGCAGTCAACAGTGGTCTCATGGATCCTTAGAAGAAATCAATGGATCATTACCGGAAGTTATTGATTCAATAGCGACGTTACTGGCTAACGCCATCAAGCAGCGTTATCCGAGTGCGAAAGCAGGGTACTGGTATTTGGGTACCGCGAACTGTCGTGTGAATGTCACGGCGATCCAATCGTGGTGTTTGTTCAGTGCCTGTGTTTCCTCAGGATTAGGTCCAAAAGATTGGGAACAGTTACAACAGGAAGAGATGATCAGTGCGATTGCACAAGCAACTGTACTGGGAGGAAATAGACGTCATCATCATCTTGCCAGCTCAATGGGAGAGGTATCATCGTTAGAGATGATGTCGCCCCGAGATGACCGCGTTGCAGATAAAAAACAACCGGTTCACCGTCGAGTTTCTTCACTGGTGGCGACGAGCAATCACCTTTTTAGGAGCAGTGGTATAGGGATGAGAGAGAAGTCTGAGAATATCCCCTTGGATGCTTCTCCCCGAGATAATGATCTCCATATTGTGACCACACAATCGATGGGAGGCAGGTAAGGATAAGGGGTCTGACAACACATCCGGCGTAATCCGTCATCTTTCAAACTGCCAATGATAATATTTGAACAGGGTTTTTAATTTATGCAGCCTGAATAGCCTTTTTGCTTTTATTGAGATAATTGTAAAATGAAGGCCGACTGATACTAAATATTTTGCAAATTTCAGCTACGGTTAATTTTTGTTCGTGATAGCGAGCTAACATCTTTTCAACTTGTTTATCATTAAGAGCGGGTGGCCTACCCCCCATTCGTCCACGTGCTCTTGCTGCTTTGAGACCGGCTTTGGTACGCTCTTGAATAATATCACGCTCAAACTCAGCTAACGCACTAAAAATGTGGAAAATGAGTTTAGGGTCTGACAACATATCCGGCGCAATCCGTCATCTTTGAATGTGCGATATGAACA
>CAWUIH010000060.1:0-9442 GCA_963922495.1 uncultured Coxiellaceae bacterium
GTGGGGCCAAAATAAATTACATAAGTGGGGCCAATTTAGATTACTGAACTCAACAACACGAAATTCCAATTAAACATAAATTTTTTCAGCCTTACCTGCTACTCTTGATCTAACTGAATGAGTTTTTTAAAGTCACGGCTTGGTAATTCTTGCCAGGCACCGCGTGGTAAGCGTTTTGGCAGCACAATACCGCCGAAACGAACACGAGTGAGACGACTCACTTTAAGGCCTTGTGATTCCCAAAGCCGTCTCACCATACGATTACGACCACTAACCACCACCACATGAAACCAGTGGTTAGCGCCATCACCACCAATATCCATAATATCCTCAAAACGAGCAACACCATCCTCCAAACGCACACCGGTCACCAAGGTTTTAACCATATCTATTGTCACTTCACCCAGTACCCGCACTGCATACTCCCTAGCAATTTGTGTTTTGGGATGCATCATCTTATTAGCCAAATCACCGTCATTAGTGAAAAGCATCAATCCCCCGGTGTTGATATCCAAACGCCCAACATTGATCCATCGCCCTTTTTCTAGAGGTGGCAAGTGTTCAAAGACGGTTGTACGGCTTTGAGGGTCATGTTTGGTACAAATTTCCCCAATACGTTTGTGGTAAAGAATCACCCTGGTTTTTGATTCAACTTCAGGAAACACGCATTTTTTGCCATCTAAAGAAATATGATCGCGCTGACTCACCTGTTGGCCTAAACGAGCAATACGGTTATTCACTGTGACTCTACCTTGCTGAACGAACCGCTCAATCTGGCGACGAGAACCATAACCTGCGTTAGCCAATAATTTTTGAATGCGTTGTTTGGACATTTGAAAATCGATCTTATTTGTTACTTGATTGTCGCTTCTTGTGTATCTGACGAAATTGTAAGATTAAATTGCTGCCCCAGCTTCTCCTCGATTTTATCCAAATTGACAATAGTATTTAGTTCAGGCAATTCATTCAAATTTTTTAAATTAAAATAATCTAAAAATGCTTTTGTGGTGCCAAATAATGCCGGTTTACCAGGCATATCTCGATGCCCTACTAGCTTAATCCACTCACGGTCCAATAATTTCTTCATAATATCTGAACTAACAGCCACTCCACGAATTTCTTCAA
This sequence comes from uncultured Coxiellaceae bacterium, assembly GCA_963922495.1. Lineage (GTDB taxonomy): Bacteria > Pseudomonadota > Gammaproteobacteria > Coxiellales > Coxiellaceae > CAWUIH01. Next base: position 1,126 of record CAWUIH010000060.1, read on the forward strand.
TCTCACCCCGCGATATTGGTTGGCGATAAACAATCAATGCCAAGGTTTCCAACAAGGCACGAGAATAGCGTGGTGGTTTTTTTTCCCACAAACGTTGCAACCAAGGAGCGTATTCCACACGTGCTTGAAAACGATAACCACTGGCAACGCGCTGTAAAGCCACACCACGATTACTGTAATCGTTTGCTAATTCATCCAGTATCCTAGACATTTCATCAGCAGATGGGCGTTCTTCAGGCGCAAATAACTGCTTTAATCGCTCTACAGGCTGAGGTTCGGTTGCTGCAAACAACGCAGCCTCGATGATTAATTTGGGATTTACGACAGTCATGCTTGCCTCCCCTTGGTACGCACATATATGGGAGCAAAGGCTTGCGATTGCACCAACTCAATGGTTGATTGTCGAATCAGTTCTAATATAGCAATAAGGGTTACCACAACCCCCATGCGCCCTTCTTGATAAGTAAATAACTCAGTGAAAACCGTAAAATCTTGTTTTTTTACTTTTGACAGCACAATTGACATTCGTTCTCGAATCGAAAGAGGCTCAGCAGTGATAAGATGCGCGGTGTTCAAACGGGCTCGTTGATAAACTTCTTTAAGAGCATCAAAAATCTGTTCCAAATCAACTTTAGCCTGTGGCGGCCGTATTTCAATTGGAGGAGGTGCTGCATCGGCCACAAAAGTATCACGTTCAACACGCTGCAAATTGTCTAAATCTTCAGCTGCTTGCTTGTAACGTTCATATTCCTGCAAGCGTCGCACCAATTCAGCACGCGGATCCTCTTCATTGACTTCTGCAGCACTCGGACGCGGCAACAACATACGTGATTTAATCTCTGCCAACATTGCAGCCATTACCAAATATTCTGCTGCCAATTCAATTTTCACTTCACGCATCAGATTGACAAAATCGACATATTGTCGTGTAATTTCTGCAATAGGAATATCAAGAATGTCAATATTATGCTTGCGAATTAAATAAAGTAGGAGATCCAATGGGCCCTCGAACGCATCCAATAACACTCGCATCGCATCGGGTGGAATATAAAGATCTGGTGGTAACTGCGTTACAAACTCACCCAATACCTTTACTTGCGAGAATTTATCTTCAACTATTTGATTTTCCATAATATATTCACAAAAGTCATCGTATTGATACGGATGATACCGCATGTATATAAAAGATGCTATGCGTGATTTTCCCTTTACAAACTGGAATAAAGCTGATTTTATATACTCTAACGTCAAAACCAAAGGTACCACACAAGCTCTATGAAGTTCTTTTTTGACTACTTTCCAATCATTTGCTTTTTTATCGCGTATAAAATATCGGGCATTTATGTTGCGACTGGGGTTGCGATGGGTTCAGTCGTGCTGCAAGTATGCGCCTATTGGATTAAGCATCGCCGCTTTGAGAAACTTCACATCATCCTCTTAGCAACCATTCTTGTGTTTGGCAGCCTCACTTTTATCTTTCACAACCCCATCTTTATTAAGTGGAAACCCACTATCGTCTACTGGTTATTTGCAATCGTGATGCTATTTAGCCCTTTCGTTGGCAACAAAAAAACACTGTTTGAACGCAGCTTGAAGGAAAAAATTTCATTGCCAAATCAAGTATGGTTTAAGTTAAATCTCTCCTGGGCGTTCTTTTTCCTATTTCTGGGCACGTTGAATATCGCCATTGTCTATAATTTTAACACCACCACTTGGGTTTATTACAAATTTTTTGGAACTCTGATCATGATGATAATTTTTATTATTGCTCAAGCCGTTTATATTTCTTGTCGTGTCAAACAGCATGAGACGTAGAAACCGATGTTATATGTGATCCATTGTGAAGATAAAGCAGATAGTTTCGAGCGGCGTAGAAGTACCCGTAACGCCCACCTGCAATACCTTTCTCAACTAAACGACCGTAAAAAACTGGTCATTGCCGGCCCGCTTTTAAAGCAAGACACTGATAACCTGCTTGAGGCGGGAACGAAAGGCTCATTGATTATTGCTGAATTTGATTCTCTACAGCAAGCCAAAGAGTGGGCCGTAGCTGACCCTTACGTCACTGCTGGTGTATTTCAAAATATCACTATCGAGCCATTCAAACCGGTGTTACCAACATGACATCCAACAAAAAACGACTGCAAATAATCCGGCAGCGCCTTGAACAACAGCTACAACCTGAGCAGCTGACAGTCATAGACCAAAGTCATTTGCATATCGGTCACGAAGGCGCAAGAGACGGTCGCGGTCACTTTAAAGTGACCATCACTGCGGCAGTGTTCGATGGAAAGACAACCATGCAATGCCATCGGATGGTTTACGCCACACTCAAAGATTTAATGACAACAGATATCCATGCTCTCAGCATTTATACAGAAGCTAAAAGTGACAAAACCTAACCACCAAAATCCAAAATTTATGAAAAAGCAACATTTACCGCAAAAAATCTGTCCGGTTTGCAAGCGCCCATTTAGTTGGCGGAAAAAATGGGAAAAAGCGTGGAATGAAGTAAAATATTGTTCAAAAAAATGTAGTCATTATAAAAGTAAGCAATGATATGATTACCGCGCTCGATTACAGGAAAAGTGATAACTTTAAATTACTCTTATATCATAAATCATTATAAGCCAGTAATAAAATCAAGATCAAATCTCAAATAACATTAAAGAATCTGCCGCCTCTTCCACCCTAACTCACACGCGCTAGGGCTTTATGAGGCCGCGTCAGTTGCGATTTTCTGAATCTCAAGGCTACTTGGGGGAAGGCGATTCTTTATTTCCTTCGTTACTCTCAGCTACTGGCGATTGCACTGCTTCTGAATTACCACCACCGAAAAGAGCACGAGGATTGTTTCCAGAACTTGCGCTACCTTTTGCGTCAGATAGAGATACAATTTCACTAATCTGTTTTAGCTCTTTATCAGAAAAAGGCTGTGTCATTAAATAACTGATTATTAAGCAATAAAGTGTTTTTGGAAGTATTTTAAGATATTCTGGTAAAGGCTTTTCAGTATTATCATAGAATACCGGTAATAGAATGATCAATCCTCGATTAGATGGATCATTCAATAAACAAATCTGAGTATATGCTTGAATATATGTTTGTGGTGATTCACGATTATGCATCAACTGAGACATTGCTAAAAGTTTATTCTTAATTTCATCACTTATAGTTACATTTTGTCGTCCAAAATAGGGAAAAAAAGTACGCAATTGTTGTGGTTTAAGAATACAAAGAGCCTCGAAATGCTTTCTATCCGTATCAGTGATAGAAGTTTTACTCAAAAAAAGAGCATTCATAAAATCATTGAAGATTGAATGGTCATCGATATCCCCGGCCAATAGACCTTCTTCAATCCATTTTCTTGCATACTGAGAATACCCATAAGAAAGAGCACTTCGTATTGCTGCACTACGTGAATCACTGCAAATAATTAATTTATTTGCATAATCAAGATGACCGCAAGCAACCGCGGGATGAATTATGTAATCGTGATAAATCTTATGTTGTGCAATCAATTCATCAGCATAATCAAAGTGCTTACCGGCTACAGCAGCAACAGCAATGTTTACCGGTCTGACAAATGCTTTTTCGATTAACCAATTGCTTGTTTCTTCATCTCCCGTATATGCAATAAGCTGGAAAACAGTACCTTTAAGGTTATTGTAAGACAATTCTTCATCGCGCTTGTCTTTAGGAATTTCTGTTAATGCATCAGTGTTTTTTCCTAATGCCGCGTCATAAATAGGACGAAGACGTTCGGGTATGACATTCCGAATCTGAGTTGTATCGCCTAACTTAGCGTCTGCAGATTTGCGCATAAAAAACTCTCCTGATTAATACAATACGTTTTAATTGATGTGATAATATAGTCTTCCAACATTAAAATAATCTGAAATCAAAAAAATAATATGCTGTATCAGCGTAAAGTACAAAACTGCCACATAGAGCAATGATTGTAATAGATTTCCCAATACAATAATTATAATTAAAATTTCTGCCAAGACATTTGATATTTTTCGATAGTCTGATACAACGCCTTAAAAAGCCGCTCGCATCGATCTGTATCTTGAGGGTTTTGTGCCATCGCTGCTTGAAAAGATCGCAAAGCATTTTCCAACTGTGGAACTGTCAAATACACCGCTCCACCCAATACGCGATTCAATTCAAATAAAACGGCATCATGATTTTTTTGTGGGTAAACTTGGTCTAACTTGCGCCGTGTTTTATGCAGTTCAATGCTTAACATCCCCAACAGTTCTCGAACATATGCTTCGTCACCGTCGTAACGTGCCACACAATCTTGCCAATCGACAATGAGTAATTCTTCTGCTGTACGATCGCCTGCAATCGATTTATCATCAATGTTTACTTTTCTAGCAAAAATATATTCGTTGAGAACGGCTTTCAATGTCGGTACGGGTGCTGGTTTAATTAATACTTTACTCATACCTGCCTCTAAACAGGCGTGTTTTTGGTCTTCACCGACATGCCCTGTCAAAGCGATAATCGGTATTTTGGTATCAAACTGACGAATACGGCGTGTGGCTTCAATCCCGCTGAAATCCGGCAAACCCACATCCATTAAAATTAAATCATAGTGTTGTTGCCGCGCTTGCTTTACCGCTGCTTCACCATTGTGGGCAATATCGATGTGACATTGCAAGCGACTGAGTGTGATTTTTGCGGTGTTGGCTGCCATAGGATTATCTTCAACCACAAGCAAGTGGGCTTGAGCTGTGGCTTTCTCTGTGTCTACGGTTGAATGGAAAGCTGGCTTAGATTTTGCCTGTAATTCTCGCAGTACGGCTTCATTTGGATCAAACACTGTATCAGCATGGTCAGTGACTTCAAGCGGAATAGTTACGGTAAACGTGGCCCCTTCACCTAAAACACTGCTGACATCAATGGTACCATGCATTGCCACAATGTATTGCTTTACCGCATATAAACCCAGACCAGAACCTGGGTAATTATTTTCATACGAGGGAGTCAGTCGTGAAAAATGTTCAAAAATCGTATCGAATTTGTCTTTGGGAATACCAATACCGGTATCGCTAACACTGATTTTCAAACACACCGAATCACTTGTGATTTCTGCTACTGAAACGCGAACTGAAATAGTCCCTTTCTCGGTAAATTTGAGCGCGTTACTCATTAAGTTCAGCAAAATGCGATACAAGTTACGACGCAACCCTTTTACAAAACGCGGCACATCATCGTCAATCTGAGTGTGTAGTTGCAATCCCTGATCCTGGGCGACTGGCTGGAGTAAATCGATATTTTTTTGCACCAGCGCACGAATGTCGAACGACTCGACTTTAACTTCCACCTTACCCGACTCAATTTTCACAACTTCTAGAATTTCATTCAACAGTTGCAGTAATTGCTGAGTGGCGTTTAAACCCATATTCGCGGTATGTTCAGTTTCTTCAATGAGAGCATTCAATATTTTTTTTGGATTACTCAGGAATTCCGGTTTATCTAATTGTGCTTGTAAAGATTCCGCATCGAATAAGAATTTTTCCATCACACCGACAAGACCTGTAATCGGAGTGCGAATGTCATGAGACATATTTGCAATAAATTCGGATTTAGCTTTATTAGCGGCTTCAATTTGTTGTTCCTTCTTTTTTCTTTCAGTAATGTCGGTATAAATCCCCAAGATTCCATAAACTTGATTACTAACATCAAATAAGGGGACTTTACTGACCAATGCTACAATTTCTGACCCATCTTTTCGCTTCTGTATATCTTCAATACCATCAACAGGTTTCTTGGATTTCATGACTGTTTGATCATCACTGACATACTTATCAGCTTGATCGCACCATGGCATATCAAAATCAGTCTTTCCAATAATTTCTTCGGGTTTGTTATATCCTGCTACTTTGGCAAATAATTGATTGCAACCCAGAAATCGGCCTTTAGTATCTTTCCAAAAAATATGGTGGGGAATATGAGAAATAACTTTATCAAGTAACTGGAGACTAGAACTTTCCGAATAGATACCTAAAATTCCGTAGACGGTTTGGTTATCATCAATTAATGGTACCTTACTCACGATCAATAACTTCTCTTTTCCTTGAACGTCTTTATAAGGCTCTTCCATATTCAATTTAGGTTGGCGCGTATTGATAATATGCTGATCATCAGATTGATACTTTTCCGCATATTGATGCCACGGCATATCATAGTCAGTTTTACCAATAACTTGGTCAATACGGTCATAACCAGAACACTTCACAAATTCTCTGTTAGCCCCTAAGAATTTACCTTCAGTGTCTTTCCAAAACAAACAATAGGGGATAAAGTCGATTAGTCCCCTGAAAAAAGATTCTTTATTGAACATTATTAAGGATCCATTAAATAATTGGGAGCATGATTGTATAATAGAGGTTGTAAGTTATCAAGCAATATACTCATGAACAACTAGGGGTGTCTATAACCAGATGATTACTTTTCTCAGAGTACAATAAATTATTAAATTTAACTGCACAAAGGGAAGTCAATCACATTAGGCAACAGCTTAATAATTGTTCATCATTTTCGGGATCATTTTGCTGGGTTCCCTTAGGGTTTCTCAAATAAGAGTTGAAAGGAGAGCTGATATATTTAAATAAACTATTAGAGAGTGAACTCTCATTAGGTGACAACAGTAAGCTATTATCGTCACGAACACGATTTTGGTGTGTAGATTGTCTGAGTTTTAGGTTATAATTCAATAAATAACAACACACACAAAATAGTGTAACTGTCGAAAAAGTAGTATTGAAATACCCAATAATCGGCGATGATAGAAAGATGGCTTCCACAATCCGATGATTACTTAAAGTATCGTGGGTGAAAAATGTTGGTTGGGTTTGTACCTTATCTTTTGTAACTTGTTTGTAATCCGAAGCTTTTTCTCCCACCGTTGCTCGTTGCAACCAATGTAAAAAATCAGTATTATCGGCGTCTTCACTCGGTGCCCAGGCTGGAAAGTCTTTGTCATGTTCAGGATCGAACCAACCCTTCTTCAATTCAAATACCTGACTATTTTCTAACGCAACAACAGTGTGATAAACATCTGAGGGTATAATAGCAACCTTTGGAGAAGAATTTTCGGTTGATAGTATACTAATGTCTTGCACGACACCCTCCTTATCAAAGGTCATTACTTTCATAACACCTGAGATAATTACAAACAATTCCCACCTGTGCATCGTGAAATCAATCCCTGATTGGTGCGACTCAACTTGACCGAAAAGAATGGAGAGTAGCCGACTGATATTTTTTGGTAAGCCATAATTTTGGCGATTTTCTTTAATAATTTCTAATTCATAAGGTGCATGTTTATGAGGTCGGACATAAGAATTTTTGTGAATGCAGTTAATAAAAGCTTGCGAGGAAGTTTGTTCACCATTTAGAGGCAATTTACCATCAAAAGAAAAGCAATGAATTGCTCGGTTTCGTTTAGATTCAGACGCTTTTGTCACTAACGTCCCTAATTCATCTTTTCCAAAAACAATCATTGAAGGTTGTTTTGCTGTTTTTCTCATTTACTTTACCAAATTTCAAAATTGAATCATCCCTAATGACAAAATCCTGATGTTATTTACGAAAGTATCCTAAAACTTTCAATATATTGCTATATTTATCACCCTACGTTTTGATTTGTCAAACAATTAACTCTGATTTACTCGATTAATTGGCTTAAGTCAAAATTAAATATTAGATTAGCGAAAATAAATTTCCAAGGTATAAAAAATTAGATTTACTCGTTGTCATCAACAACGCGTCTGCTGTAATTTTATTAGAACAATTAATATGTCAGACTGGTTAATTCTCAATATGTCGTCGAAGGATCACAGCTCTCTCAATAACATTTAATAGTTAGCAAAGCAAAAGGATTCAGCATTAGGTGCACACATTCGTTAATAATAATGTAATCGATTACATTCATAAGTTTGATTAAGAACCAAGGTTTGGTGGTTTTTTTATTAAATCGTCAGGTAAATCTTCAGATTTGTCACGATCATCATTCCTATAAGCATAAAACAAACTTAAGCCAGAGTCGACTAACTGCTTCTTATATTTAGAAGGATAATTCTCATCGTATAGGATTGCTTCCAAGTTTCCCAGTAATAGTTTATTCGTTGCAGTGGCATCGGAATTAAATATTTTTTTCTTGTTCTTTTGCTTTTCAAAGCTGGCCCTGACAAAAGTGGGCGCTTGATAGTGAAAATCCGAATTGTAGTACAGGTAAGCCCAGGCCAAACTCACGGCGTTTTCATGAACAAATGTTGAGCGATTTGTTGTAAAATAGGCTCCT
>CAWUIH010000061.1:0-9119 GCA_963922495.1 uncultured Coxiellaceae bacterium
CCACCAAAATGCTTGAAAGTGCTTTATGTCGTGTGCCAGACCCATTTTTTTCTAAGTGCGCATAATTAATTTGAATTCATCAGATGTTAACGTGATTTTGCTAGTTTTCAATTCTGTACTGGAAATCTTTCCTGAGGTATCGATTCCTTTAAAGAGCTCACTAATACGGTTTGCGTCTTTATCGTAGCCAATGACAGGATATTCCCCACCAAAAGCAATTGCTACAGGAAGACCAACGTAACCAACCTATTTTACTGCAATTTTTTGTTTATTATTCATGGATGGCGATTTTAACTTAAGTTGTTATTTGCGTCATTAGGATAATGAAGGTAATCACTCAAATGCAAGCATTCGTCTGTAGGGTTGGTTGTGTTAAATCAGTAAGTACCGTGTGCTTGGCAAAATTTGAACACGCTATATGTTTTGTATATATTAATTCTGAAAATAATGAGGTGTAAAGAATTATACTCGAATTTTTTGATGAATGCGTTTTTGTGGCATTTTCCTGCAAATACTCACGGTTGCAATGTCAGTTTACTATTAATCACGCTCAACCGCTTTTCTTCGGTTAAAGAAAACTCTTTTAGTAAACGACATTTATTGCTCTTCTACGGGTTGCATGGCATATATGATGAAACCTCTCGAGTTGTATGCAAGTCTACACAGCCATTTGCAATATATTGCTCATTAGGGCAAAAAAGTCATTTAATTCATGCGGTTAATTAAATTGCTATTGGTGTGAATGTGCGCTATAATCGCACCTCGATTAGAAGCGGTTTCGACTTTGTCTGCAAATGACAGTGGACAGAGCTTATTCAAATTATAGAGGTAATACAATGTCATTAAGCGCTATTGATACAGCAAAAATTGTTAAAAAATATCAGCTGTCAGATCGTGACACCGGTTCTTGCGAAGTACAGATCGCTATATTGACCGCGAAAATCGAACGTTTGACACAGCACTTTAATACACACAAGCACGACCACCATTCCCGACGTGGCTTGCTACGAATAGTAAGTCGTCGCCGCAAACTACTTTCTTACTTACGAAAAATTGATATCAGCCGATATCGCAAACTGATTGCAAGTTTAGGCTTGCGTTCTTAAAAGGAACAACATGAGAAAAATTATTAAAAGTTTCCAGTATGGTAACAACACTGTTACCTTTGAGACTGGACAAATGGCGCGCCAAGCTTCTGGTTCGGTGATTGTGCGCATGGGCGAGACTGTTATTTTAGTAACAGCTGTTGCCAAAAAGGAAGTTGAAAAAGGCCGTGATTTTCTTCCATTAGTAGTTAATTATCAAGAGAAAATTTACGCTGCCGGTCGGATACCGGGTGGATATTTTAAACGTGAAGGGCGTCCAACAGAAAAAGAAACCTTGACGTCGCGTTTAATTGACCGACCGTTGCGGCCCTTGTTCCCCGAAGGCTTCACTAACGAAGTACAAGTAGTGGCAACAGTGCTGTCAGTCGATCCTATGGTGCCTACAGATATTCCTTCCATCCTTGGTGCCTCCGCAGCAATTGCATTAGCGGGGATGCCATTCAATGGGCCGATCGCGGCAGCACGAGTAGGTTATAAAGATGGACAATATATTTTGAACCCTAATCTTACTGCAATTGAAACATCGCAACTTAATCTCGTCGTTGCAGGAACTAAAGATGCAGTTTTGATGGTGGAGTCAGAAGCACAACAATTGCCCGAATCAGTTATGCTTGGTGCTGTGCTTTATGGCCACGAGCAAATGCAAGTGGTTATTCAAGCAATTAACGAATTGGTGGCAGAAGCAGGCGGTGAAAAATGGGATTGGCAAGCGCCCGCTGAAAATACTGAACTGCAAGGTTTGGTTCACAGTCAGTGTTATGAGTTGTTGAAACAAGCTTACCAAATTCATGAAAAGCCCGCGCGGTTGGCGCGTATTCAAGAAATTCGTGAGGAACTTCATGTTCGTGTTATTGGTGAAGCTAATGAAGAAAATGAGGTAGACGTTAACGAATTGGCGGCTATTTTTCACGATTTGGAGCGAACAATTGTGCGCGATCAAATTCTCTGTGGCCAGCCCAGAATTGATGGTCGTGACCGAGTGACAGTAAGACCGATTACTATTGAGGTGGGTGTCTTACCTCGAACTCATGGTTCAGCATTGTTCACCCGTGGAGAAACTCAAGCGCTAGTTGTAACGACTTTAGGTACTGAGCGTGATGCTCAAATGATTGATGATCTTGATGGTGATCGTCGCGAAGAATTTATTTTCCATTACAATTTTCCTCCATTCAGTGTTGGTGAAGTGGGTATGATGGGGGGGCCAAAGCGCCGGGAAATCGGGCATGGTCGTTTAGCGAAACGTGCGGTTGCTGCAATGGTTCCCAATATCAACGAATTTCCCTATGCCATCCGTGTGGTATCAGAGATTTTGGAATCAAATGGCTCCAGCTCTATGGCTAGTGTTTGTGGCAGTAGCTTATCGATGATGGATGCAGGTGTGCCCATCAAAGCTCCGGTCGCTGGTATTGCTATGGGCCTGATTAAAGAGGGCGAAAATTTTGCTGTACTTACCGATATTTTAGGCGATGAAGATCACTTAGGTGATATGGATTTTAAAGTCGCAGGTACGGCCAATGGTGTTACCGCATTACAAATGGACATCAAAATTAATGGCATCACTAAAGAAATTATGGAGCAAGCATTGGCTCAAGCGAAAGATGCACGATTACATATCCTCAATATTATGAATCAAGCGCTAGATAAACCACGGCATAAGATTTCAAAACATGCACCACAATTTATTACTTTAAAAATTAATCCAGATAAGATTCGTGATTTAATTGGCAAAGGTGGAGTAACAATTCGTGAAATCACTGAATCCACCGGTTGTACTATCGATATTAGTGACGATGGTATCGTGAAAATTGCTGCCAATACTACTGAAGGCGGAGAAATTGCTAAAAAACGGGTTGAAGAAATTACTGCTGAAGCAGAGGTGGGCAAAACCTATGATGGTGTTGTTATTAAGATTCTTGATTTTGGTGCTATAGTTGAAATTATGCCAAATATGGAAGGGCTTGTTCATATTTCACAAATTGCTGCTGAACGAGTTGAATTAGTGAATGACTACCTTGAAGAAGGGCAGATGGTGCGTGTTAAGGTTATTGAAGTCGATCGCCAGGGAAGAATCAGATTAAGTATTAAGCAGGCGCAGTAAGGAATACGTAACAGGAGTTTAATGTCTGACTACGTAGTTATATTGCATGGTATTACCCGATCGAGCAAGTTGATGGACAAACTTGCTCGTCAAGTTGCCAGTCATGGTCATGCTGTTTTTAACGAAAATTACCCTTCAACCTCTGCTCCCATCAAACAGCTTGCTGAGGGTCTTTACCTACGCATCAAACCGCTTTGTGAAAATCTTAATAAGAAGCTACATTTCATTGCGCATTCAATGGGTGCTTTAATTACCCGCTACATCATTGCGACTTATCAGCCGGTCAATTTAGGGCGAGTGGTTTTTTTAGCCCCACCCAACCAAGGCAGCCAATTGGTGGATAAACTCAAATGGTTGTGGCTATTTCGAAAGTTTTGTGGTCCAGCAGGAAGTGAAATGGGTCATGGTAATGATAGTTTTATCAATAGCTTGCCGCCTAAAATCAATTTTGAACTCGGAATAATCGCTGGTGATCGCTCTATTGATCCATTTTACTCTTGGTTTCTATTATCTGGTAAAGATGACGGTAAACTCACCATCGAAGAAACTAAACTCGATGGTATGAAAGAACATATTGTGATTCATGCTAATCATACATATATGCCACAGAATCAGGAAGCAATAGATTTGACCATACGTTTTATACAGCACGGTAGCTTTTCAAAAGATTAAAATTGATTGATATTGAGATGTTGCCTCACTATCAATTCCGCATTGAACAATACCAGTAATTCTTTACTGATTTTTTAGCAGCGGTAGTGTGGCTCTTTATGAGTATAACAATTATCCGTCGCTTGATCACAGTAGGATATCAGCGCTCTAAATAATTATCGTCATCAATAATCCTATAAAAGGTGGTTGGGTGTGATTAAATGGTGTAAGGTTGATTGAGATCGGTGATAAAAATTGTCGCAGTCACCTCGTTAGTGATGAAAAGCATTTTTATATAGTGAGATGAATTCAAGGTGGTATGCCGGAAATCGTGACCAAATTGCTTTTTCTAGGTTAAAACATTAAAACCTAGTGCAGAGCAGTTAAGCATGGAAGAGAAGATGAGGCGTATTTTGTATCGGGCGTTTAAAAAGTTTGTTTCATCATAGGTCAATGTACTACTCAAAATCCGGCTACAGGCAGGATAAAATCTGTCAATTTTACTGAGAAATTGGTTTAAAAAGATACTGACTGCAAATAGTAGCGTGGCCTGCAACTGTCGTTTTTAGGCTAAATTATTGGTTGAGCTTACGACCACGATAGGCATCATAGTTAGGAACAGTGCGAACGTAATTGGCACTGAATAATGGTGAACTGATAATGAAGTCTGCTGAGGCTTCACTACAAGCTGTGGGTATATTCCAGACAGTGGCGATTCGCAGCAGAGCGCGAACATCGGGATCGTGAGGTTGCGCCTCCAAAGGATCCCAAAAGAAAATCAATATATCAATTTTGTCGTTTACGATATGCGCTCCTAGTTGCTGATCACCTCCTAAAGGACCGCTTTCAAGCAAGTTTACTTGCAATTGTAATTTTTCTCTAATAATGATTCCTGTTGAGTGAGTTGCTATCAGGTGGTGTGGTTTGAGAAGGTTAAAATTTTTTTGCACCCAATTAATTAGTGCGTTTTTCTTATGATCGTGGGCGACCAGTGCAATAGTTTTTATAGTCATGCAAATTAACTTATTGTAATTAGATTAATATTCTATCACAAATTTTTCGGTTTGACGAGTTGATATTGCTGGCAATGGCTACGAGTATCTTCATACTATATAATGTTGTTTAATCATTAGATGGAAACAAGTAAAATCAGTGTCATTTCGGTTTCAGGATTTATTTTTGGATGCGGTATTTTATTGATACAATCGAAATTGCCATCACTTTATCTGTGTGGAACGTTGATATTTATATTATTAATTATCTTAATTAAGTATCCATATTTGATGACGGTATGGTTGTTTTTCTTTATGTTGGGTTTTTCTTATTGTGATTTCCGTGCGCATTTTCGATTTAATTGGAACTTGCCAAACAATAGTATTAAAAAAATATCTCATGTGTGTGGTGATATTAGTAGTGTTCCGCATTATTTTAATAATTCATGTGGTTTTTTATTTAGTATGCGATCATTTAATGGTAATTCTGTGAGAGCAACAATTAAACTCAGTTGGTACCAAGATGCTCCTAAATTGAAACTTGGGCAATACGCTTGCATGGATACAAAATTGAAACCACCTCATAGTTTACATAACTTTTCCGGGAAAAATTACGAAAATACAATATTAGTTAACGGTATTCGTGCCAGTGGGTATGTTTATAAATCCCAGGTGCAGTTTGCAAATAATCACAAAATTTCATTTATCAACCGGTTTCGCCAACAAATTATTACTGCACTAAGAAATCATCAAAGTATAGATCCTTTAAGTGGTGTAATTGCAGCATTATCAACGGGTACGCGATCATTGATTACGCCTCAACAGTGGAAAATTTTTAAAGATACAGGAACTAGCCATTTAATTGCTATTTCTGGGTTACATATTGGATTTGTTGGATTTATTTTTTATACAGTATTTAATTTTTTTTGGCGATTTTATGGAAAAATATTATTAAAGATGCCTTCACCGTTTGTCAGCGGTATGTTATCTTTTTTAGGAGCTTTCATTTACAGTATGGCTGCTGGATTTTCAATACCGACCCAACGTGCATTGTTAATGTATAGTATTGCTATATTATTTAAAATGAGTAACCGTCTAATTCCAATTAGTCATTGTATTTTATTTGCATTTTTTGGAATTATTTTTTTAAACCCATTTTCATTATTTTCAATGAGTCTGTGGCTTAGTTTTTTTTCAGTGTCATTGCTAGTATATGGAACGCTGTTTTATAAAAAAAATAAAAAAATATTTAATTTTTTCAAAATGCACTACGTGGCGTTTGTTAGCTTGATCCCGATCAGTTTATTTTGCTTTGAGCAGCTGGCATTGTGCAGTATATTTGCTAATGTCATTGCAATTCCATACGTTGGATTTGTTATATTGCCATGCTGTATTTTGGCAATAACTCTGAAAATTTTTTCTACTTCTTTCAGTAATTTGATTTTCATATTTTGTGTAAAAATTTTAAAGCCTCTGTGGGGTTTTTTATATTGGCTTAGTAGTATACAAAACCAAGTATGGTTTCATCATATTCATGGTCCAATTATCCTTTTAGTGAGTATGATTGCAGTATTTTTATTATTAGCTCCCAGTAGTGTGCCATGGCGTTGGCTAGGGATAGCATGGGGGCTACCGCTATTTTTTTATCCATATCCTACACCCTCAAAAGGCAATGTGATGTTAACTATATTTGATGTTGGCCAAGGTTTGGCAGCTTTAGTACAAACTATGCATCATCGTTTATTGTTTGATGCGGGACCACGCTTTCAAGGTGGGTTCGATGCGGGTCACGATGTGGTGTTGCCTTACCTCAGAGCGCATGGTAGTCAAGCGCTTGATGTATTGCTGATTAGTCATGCAGATAATGATCATCGTGGTGGTGCAGCGGCGATTCTTCATGCTATCAAAGTGCGTGAAGTTATATCGAGTTTCCATTACATGAATGGCAGTTTGTGTAGTGCCGGAAAAAGTTGGTATTGGGATAATGTGTATTTTAAGATACTTTCACCCTCAAAAGTGGAGCGCTATCGTGGTAACGATAGCTCTTGTGTGTTACAAATTACAGCTCATGGTCGGTCAATACTGTTGGTGGGAGATATTGAAAAGCATCGTGAGAAGTGGTTACTCAAGCGCTATGGCGCCAAACTTAAGGCTGACATATTGGTAGCTCCGCATCATGGAAGTGCTACATCCTCAACCCCGGAATTTGTCGCAGCCGTGCATCCAAAATACGTGATTTTCGCAGTGGGATTTTTGAATCGTTATCATTTCCCAAGCTTGCAGGTTGTTAGCCGATATCAAGCGTCGGGTGCAATACCATTGGCAACGGATCGTCAAGGGGCGATTTGCATCGAGCTTTTGTCACAAGGTAGAATAACAACCAAAGTAGCGTATCACCGGCATTATTTTTGGCAGATAAGATAACATGGCAAAGACAAAAACATCTTCTAACAAGATACAAGTGTATCGACGCTTATTAAAAGTTGCGCAATCCTACTGGCCTGTGTTTATTTGCGGCATTGTTGGTACTATTGTGGTTTCTTTCAGCGATGCTGGGTTCGCTTATTTAATTAAACCTATTATAAATCGCGGATTTATTAATCGAGAAGCTATATTTATTACATGGCTTCCATTAATTATTTTATGTTTGTTCATCCTACGTGGATTATCTGGATTTGTTTCATCATATTCTATTAATCGTGTAGCGCGTAACGTTGTGATGGACTTCAGACGAAAAATATTTAAATATTTACTGCAACTTCCTGCTCAATTTTATAATCAACACAGTTCGGGAAATTTATTATCAACTATTATCTATAATGTTGAGCAAGTTGCACAAGCAAGTTCTGAGGCACTGATTATGGCATTGCAAGAAACTACGTTAGCTGTGGGATTGATTATTGTAATGTTTGTTGTCAATTGGAAGCTAACGGTATTTTTTTGCATTATTGTACCCTTGATTAGTTGGGTGATGAAAATATCGAGTCACCGTATTAGAAAAATTAGTGGTAATATTCAGGAATCAGTAGGTGAAGTAACACACATTGCCAGTGAAGTGATTGAAGCGTTTAAAGTAGTGCGCTTATTTGGTGGCCAGAAATATGAGACAGATAAATTTTTCAAAGCAACGCGAATTAATCAGCAGCGAGAGCTTAAAGTAGTTGTTACCAATAGTATTGGTAGCTCTTTAGTGCAGTTGTTGTTAGGTATTCCAATAGCTGTGACATTATTTTTTGCTACACAGCCTACTATTAACATTACGGCTGGTAGTTTTGCTTCAGTGGTTTCTTCACTGATTATGTTGCTGCGTCCAGTGCGTCGCCTCACAATGATTAATAGTTATATTCAAAAGGGAATAGCCGGTGCACAAAGTATTTTTGCACTACTCGATAAGGATATTGAAAAAGATTTTGGTGAAAAAGTAATTTCCCGTGTTGCTGGAAATATCCGTTTTGAAAATGTTGGATTTTCTTATAACGAAGACATGGTCCTCAAGGATATTAATTTAGAAATCAAAGCTGGTCAGACAGTGGCAATTGTGGGTCGGTCAGGTTCTGGAAAATCCACGCTTGTCAATTTATTGCCTCGATTCTATGATGCACAAATAGGAAATATATTAATTGATGGCACCGATATAAAAGATTTTCGTTTAGAAAATTTACGTAATCAATTTGCAATGGTTTCGCAGCATACTAGTCTATTTAATGATACCATTGCGAGAAATATCGCTTATGGTTCTGCAAAGCTTGATGAAAATCGTCTTCGTGACGCGGCAAAAGCAGCTCACGCACTCGAATTTATTGAGGCTTTGCCTAAGGGATTTGACACAATGATTGGTGAAAATGGTGTGATGCTCTCAGGAGGTCAGCGCCAGCGTATTGCCATTGCAAGAGCTTTATTTAAAAATGCACCTATTCTGATTTTAGATGAGGCAACCGCTTCTCTTGATACTCACGCTGAAAGACATATTCAGGCAGCGCTAGAGAATCTTATGTCTGACTGTACTACAGTAGTTATTGCGCACCGGCTTTCCACTATTGAAAATGCTGATTGGATTATTGCGATGGAGAAAGGCACTATAGTTGAAAAAGGCACTCATCGCGAGCTACTTCAAAAAAATGGCGTTTATGCAGAATTGCACCGTTTACAATTTAACGACAGTGTTAATAAAGATAAGGATCAACAATGACAACAGCACCACGTTTTTGGTATCGACCTCGTGGATTACTAAGTTACCTACTGTCACTTTTTTCTTATCTTTACCAAATAGAT
>CAWUIH010000062.1:0-8992 GCA_963922495.1 uncultured Coxiellaceae bacterium
TAATCACTGGTGCTGATCGCTTGCCATAAGGCATCGCCTAAGGGTGCGAGCTGTTTTGCCTGTCACACCATGGGGCGAATGACCTCGTGTGTTCGCATATTTTATTTTCCAATGACTGAAGGTCTTCGGGTGAATCTGATGCTGATCGCAAAAGGCAGCGCTACTGAGCCCACTTTGTTGCCACAAGGCGACTAAGCGCGCTTGTTCCGCAGCCGGGGTCGGTTTTCTTCGCGATGCAGTCGAGGTTGCGCCAGGTGGGAGCACAACCACTTTTTTGAAATTCATACCCTATCTCCTTCTGATCATTCACAAGCACTCATGATAAAAATAATTTTATCCCATGTAAGGGGGAGATTCTCGAGGGCTTACGTAGTTCGTAACACGGATAGATGTATTTATCGGCATGAGTCACACTCCTGGTAATAACATATCTAGTTGGTAACCGCATCCTCAGCGCTGTCGACGCGAAAACTATTGTCACTGCACCCTCGGATACCTGCATTGATTTTCTAACGTGTCGAATTTTGTTGATCACTTTGATCGTAGATTGTCCGATCCCTCATGTAAAGCAGGAACAGCACTATCACAATACTTAATATCTGTTTAATAACCCTCACGTACAAACGCATCGCCTAACGAACGGTGATGGATCTTCCTGGCCTGCCAAAAAAGGGGGGGATAATATTGGCTATAATGGTCATGTACACAGAGATCTGGCACTTTGTGTGGGCAAACTAAGCTCTCTAAGCGTGGCAATGCTAGATTACGCCAGTCGCTATGGATGGCTGCTCAAATTGCCGTTCAGCAGCGTGAAAATAGTTTCCGTAATAAATTTAAAGCTTATATAAAAGCGCATGGAGAAGATCCTGATACTAAAAGAAAAGCTTACACAGCTGTTGCAATCAAAATGGCACGTGTTGTCCATGCGGTTGTAAAGCAGCAAACCGATTATCGTGGCTATTATGAAAGTCATTGATAACCCAGCAAAATAGCGCATGCTGTAGTGCGGTGGAGGCAGTAATGACCTCATAGATTATGTTGGCGCGTTCTGTTGGGATTTTGATTTTATTTTAAGTGCGGTAAAGGCTATTTGTGATAGACCTTATGTTAACTATGGTAAAAGCAAATCCTTTCTGAGAGCAGAACATGTTGGAGTTATTTGACTTTATTAGTCATTTAAAAAAATGCTAGATTAGCATAGGGGTTGGTTTGCCCTGAAAATATTCTTGACAGATAAGTTAGTACGTTATCCATGTTAAATTTAGATGCGTTTACTCTGTTCATATTATAAAATATTCTTTGGCCTTTATGGGCAAATGATATGGAAGAGAACAAAATCTTTTCAGCAGTTTCAATCACTTGTGTTTTATATCTGGTTAGGGTATTGTTGTGCTCAGGAAATTAAATTACGATTACTATCGTAGCAACAATACTTCTAGAGGTGACGATTATGGGAATTAGAAAATTTGGTTCAAAAAATATTGGTCCACAACATGTATTTGCTGTTTCTAAACTCAATCAAATGGGCGTTCTTCCAAAAAAAGGAATGTATGATACCATCCTAAAAGATATCTTATCTGTTATTGGTAACGATGCCATCGAAAATCTAGGAAAATCATTACTAGAAGACCAAACAAAATTTATCGATTCTCCAATACAAGCATCCTAAGGCTTTTAATTGTTCTCTAATTTGAAAAGGAACTTTCCATTGCGCAATAATTTTTATGATTCAGAGTTAAATCTAGTATCAACCATAGATAAATTCTCGAAAGAAACGATATTGGAAATTAAAATTCAAATTCTTATTTATGGTATTGTGATCACAAACGAAGCAATGTCTGTCATTACTGCTACAAAAAAAATTCCTCAGAGCGTACGTTCAGGAGCTTCTAATGGCTTGGATATAGTGTTGCCTTCGGGTGTATGGGTTAATGCGCCAGTGAGTAGAAAATCCAGTGATGATTCCGCTCTCATATTAGACTTTAAACGTAATACATTTTGCTTAGAAAAGCGTATTTCATCAATAAAACGAGATATTCCTGTTGCTGTGGTCCCGCGTCCTGATTATTACGGTGTAACCACAACTTCGAATATCCCAATGAATCAAATTGGTCAGATTTTCGCTGATAGAATCGGATTCGGTCTCATCAACAATTGCTATTTTTGGAAGAAAGAACGTCGTTGTGCTTTCTGTTCAATTGGTGTTAACGTAGAAAATGAAATTCACACAAAGAGAACGGACGATATTATCGAAACTCTCTTGGAAGCTTTGAGAGATAATACACTACCTCCCAAACATATTTTAATTAGCGGTGGCACTTTTCCACAAAATGGATGGAGTACAAAACCCTTTTCAGATCTGGCAAAACAAATTAGGCAACATACAGATATACCTATCTATTTAATGGCGGTTCCACCAGTAGACCTCAGCGAGCTTAGTAAACTAAAAGAATCTGGTGTTAGTGAAATTGCCTTAAATATAGAAATATTCTCTCCTACTGTCGCGAAGAAAATCATCCCTGGTAAATTTAAAGAAGTTGGTGTTGCAAAATATCTAGATGCAATCAGAGAATCACGAAGATACTGGTCAGTGAATCAAGTGCGTTCATTACTCGTAGCAGGATTAGAAACAATGCAGAGTACCCTGGAGGGAGTTTCCACTATTTTAGACGCAGGCGCCACGCCTATTTTGTCCGCTTTTAGGCCTCTTAACGGCTCTATGCTTGCAAACCAAGAGACTAAGAAACCAGGATGGTTTTTAGAATTGTATTACTATGCTTCGGAACTTGCTAGTAATTACGGCCTTACACTAGGCCCAGAATGTAATGCGTGTGCTGCTAACTGTATCGCCTAAATTTTTAATATGATTCGTGATATAACGTCTTTAGTGAAAGCTATAAAAAGACCTGAGTTTCGTCACCAAGAAAATCTATTTTGGTTAAGTCATAGAGCAGAAGATGCACTCATTCTCAACTTGTGCAGGCCTATTTCAGGAATTATTGCTATCAGCTATTCCCAATTAATAAAAGAGTGGGAGTCTATGGGTTGCAATGTCTTATCGGATGAAAAATTAAATTTTTTGCGCAAAAAAACTTCTTCGAAAGATATCGCAAACTTATCCAGTGCTAATTCTTTCAAAACTCTAACTAGGAACACCGACGTATACACTTATATGTCATTCAATACTAATAATAACGCTCTTTCAAGCTATCAACCGAGCTCTCTAGTTAAGGTAGTTCAAAATTTAAATAATAAAAAATTTCAAAGAATAATGTTTAAAAAATGGCAGATTAATACACCTGAGTTCAGTACAGATTTCTTTCATCTGCAATCAAAACTACATAAAAATTACGATACTTTTATTGAAACTCCAATTATAGGCTCATTGGGAAATGGAGTAGTTAAATTTTCGGGGCGACCAAAAATTTCATCTACCTATCAAGAGAAAAAAGAAGAGCGTCTCTATAGCCCATATATTGAAGGTATTTCTGTGAATACATTTGCCATCATTATAAAAGATACCTTGATTATGAGCTTCCCTTCTATACAAATATTGGGCAACCCCAGTTCGAATGCTGACACTGAGTTTACTTATTGTGGGAATGATTTCTCAGGTTTTTCAGACTTTGACTTGCAAGACCAAAAATCTTTAGGTCAATCCCTACTTAAACTCGGCGAATGCTTATCAGGTTATGGGTATAGAGGCCCATTTGGCGCTGACTGGATTCTTGATGAACATGGGAAATGGTGGTTAATAGAAGTCAATCCAAGAATGCAGGGTTCAACACTTCCTCTAACAATTTTTGAATTATATCGAGGTATCACTCCAACTTGTTTTTATTGGTTTGAACATATTGGATTAATTAAAAGTCCACTCAGAAAATCATACGTTTGTTCTGATTTTTTAAGTCGCCGTATTTTGGGAGGACATGTCAAGTTTTATGCACCTTGTGATGTAATAAAATGGAATTCTAAAGATTTACAGATTAATACCAAACATCATGGTCATCTATATGACTGCTATATGCCGATAGATGGAACAAGAATTCAAAAAGACTCACATATATTTAGTTTATTTTCTCCTTCAAGTGGATTCAGTATGCAACGAAATCAACTACGAAAAGGATATTTTTCTATCGAATATAAATGGTAATTTTTGTTAATTTCTATCATGAGTTAGCCACTTTCTTAGTAAACGAGTCTCAGAAAATTGAGATAGCATTTTAATATTAATTTCTTTTATTAAATTTTTGGCTTCGCTGTGGACCCAATGGTAGGTTCTTTGCACGGTATCTATAATTTGAGTAGGGAAAAACCCAGTACCATTTATTTTTGAAGTATCTAGATGATTTAATACGTATTGGTACTTGCCGCACCAAAAAGGAATTTCTTTCCATGGAGTTATCTTTTGATCTAGTAGGTAGTTAGTATCTAACCAATGAATATTTGACTGTGAATGCGTTATTTTGCGTATGAGTTTAATCAAGGTTCTAAACGTCAAAGTATATGGAGGATAAGATATATTGAATATGCCAGATATTGGCCGATCAATAGATTTCACTA
The DNA here is from genome assembly GCA_963922495.1 of uncultured Coxiellaceae bacterium. GTDB lineage: Bacteria > Pseudomonadota > Gammaproteobacteria > Coxiellales > Coxiellaceae > CAWUIH01. Next base: position 4,564 of record CAWUIH010000062.1, read on the forward strand.
ACCAACGTGCAATATCTTGAGCATCAACTATCTGAACAGGATGATTATTTAAAGTAGGAACAATAATATCATTCTGAGTAGAAAATTTTATTAACCAATAAGGAAGGCGCAATGTTGATTCGTTTTGACCTACAATAGCAGATGGTCTTATTATAAGATATTGATCAGGAAAGTGTAATTTTACAGCGTGTTCACAAGCTAACTTTCGTTCGCCAAAACTTTTCTGGCTATCAAGTAAAACTGTATTACTGTCTTCTTTAAGTAGAGACTCCCTATTTGATCGATACACCGAACATGATGAGACATAAATAAAGTATTTTGTTATCTTTCTGAGATTTTTACAGATTAAATTTTGATTTATAGGATCTTCACCAAAAGTATCTATTATGGCATCATATTTTTGGTGAATTAATTTATTCAAATCTTTATTCCTATCACCGATAATATGAGTAAATTTAGCATTTTTGGCATAGGTTTTGAAAAATTCAGGATTTGTTTTCCCTCGATTAAATACCGTGACGTGATGATTATTATCTATCAGAGACCTGACTATGTAACGACCTAAGAATCTGGCACCACCCAAAAGCAAAACGTTCATTTTAACAAGCAAAAGTCTGAATCATAGTGATAAATTTTTATTTAAATTTTAATATTATATTATATACTAAATTTAAAATATTTTCTCATAAGGTTTTCTTGGTCAGAAGCACAGAAAAGTCATCTTTTATCATTGACAAACTCTTGACACATATTAACTATATTCTGGATTTCTTCATGCGACAATATATTTGCATTACTTGAGTTTAAAGGATTTGTCTCAAAATCCACAATTACCTCGGGATACTGTGCTAAAAATAAACCATAGGTCATGCACTTATGGCAAGCACCACACCAACCCCCCCAAAAACAAGATGACAATCTATGGATAAAGGTTGGATACTGTGTTGCTACTCGATCAACTATTGCGTATTTACTTAACCCAATAATAGGGGAGACAATATTAATCTGTTGGTTAAAAACTGATTTTAAAAACTGTACTAAAAAGGGGTGTGCCATTTTGGAAGCCAATTCATTTCTACAAGTCTCAGGATATTTTTCACGATCAATCTTCACAGACTCTCTTTCCCAGCTTTCATAATCGTTAGCAATGCCAATTGTAGCAGCATTTTCTTGGATACATAATACACTGGCTAAAATACTCAATAAGAGGTCACGCCCAAATGGAACCGCATTGGCTTCAGGCCAACTTGAATACTTACCTAAATTATATTTGATACCAAATCTACGTATTCCATGCCAATTTACCTTTACCTCGTGAAGTCGAAGTTTCAGTAATTGAGCAATAGCTTGTGAAGCGTTTCGTTCACTATCAGCATTATCAACGTTAATTCCAGTGACGTGAAGTAATTCTATCTCAAACCCTTTTTTCTGAAACTCAAGTATGGAAAGAAATGAGTCAATACCTCCTGAACACAGTTGTATGACTTTTTTGGGATTTAGGTTATTTTTATTTTTTGCGAATTTATTACCATTTCGAAATTCCAGAGAAAGTAAATTTTTTTTGAGTAATTCTAAATCCTTACTAACTGCTAATTGTCGTGCATCAGAAACTATTTGATACAATCTTGTAATTGCTTTTTTTGCAGAGGTAGTCAACTCTAATTCTGGAAGTTTAACGACCTTAGGGCTACATAACCCCACAAAATTTAATATTCCTCCAATGACTATGAGATGTACCATTTCCAAGGTCAGCGTCGGAAAGGTGTCAGGTAAGTCAATATCACAACCACAGTCGAAGTTGATTTCTGGATCAGAAGAGACAACTGAGAAAGAGACTTTTTTGGTCTTGGCTACAACTTTGGATACTGATAATTTCAATAAATCATTATCGAGCAAGTGATCTAATCCGTTCTACTGTCTTTTGAGTATCAGGATGGTTTTCACCTAAGACTTTTTCTCTTTCAGAGTAGACATATTGAAATATTGTAAAAGGATTTTTAGTGTTAGGCATTACAAATTGTTCTGCTGACCCACCACAATAAATAGATTTTAATGTACTTGGGTGCTGTGACCCAAGGTGTTCAGTCTTACTGGCAACGATTTCACTATATAAATTTAGTGCTGTATTGTATTTTTTTAATTTATAACAAAGTAACAAAGCCATTGCATGTTTAGTTCTATACGTTTCGTGATGTCGATCCCCCAAAACATTGACCCTGCCCTTTAAGACACTCTGAAATTGTTCATACGCCTCTTGAAATCGATCTAATTTTTCCAAGACGAGAGCCATACCTTGTTGAGTCATTAATGTATACGGATTCGCATCACCATAAGCACGTATTCGTCCCTGATAGGCAACTTCAAATATAGATAATGCTTGTTCATAGGCCCCACTATTGAATAGTTCTAGAGCAAGGCATTGTTGTGATTTCAGTGTGTCCGGATGTATGATACCCAATAAAATAGATCTCCTATAAGAGATATCACGATACATTGTAATCGCAGCTTCATGCTTTTCACTCGCAGTCAATTTGAGAGCGACACACTGCTTCATTTTCAATACGATTTCTTCGTTTCTATCAAATTCAGTATTTGATGAATATCTGTAAAACTCTAATAATTCTCTATCGCCATAAAATTGAATGGCTCCAGCTACCATGCTATCTGTTTGTGGCGTATCTATTTCTCCCTTAAGGTTGAGAGCTTCCAATAATTTTGTTACTTTGTAGTGTAAGAAATTTGTTTGAGCCATGATTGTCCTCACTATTGATTCGTTTAGTGTTCCTAATTACTAAAATAACATATCATAGAAAAAATTGTTTTACTACAGATATTTCAGTACAATAAAATTTTGGTTTTCACTGTTACTAGATATTTGCAGTCACAATGTATTCAAATTTTGCTAATGAAATATTTTAAACTTATTAAAGATAAAATTAACGTCATGCAGCTGTATAGCGAAATAGAGCATAACGTATGGGCTTGGAATGCCTCAACCAGTCGTCAAGAACATGTGTTACCACAACGAGAAACCTGCATCATTCGACTACGTAGCTTAGAAAAACGTAAAGATATTCGTATTGAAAATAATCAGGTAGATCGATGGACCATTATGAAAGAATATTTTCCATTAGCAGCAACATTAATGGACAACTTTGCTAAAGAAATCGACGGATCTTTGGCTCGTGCCTCCATTATTCGGTTAAAACCAAATGGGAAGGTTTATCGCCATATGGACGACGGAGCCTACTATATATTGAGAAATCGTTATCATCTTGTTATTAAAAGTAGCGCTGGCAGTTTATTGTCAGCAGGAGATGAGCAAGTGCGCATGCTAGAGGGAGAACTTTGGTGGTTTGACAATAACCAACATCATGCCGCTGAAAATCAATCGGACGAATGGCGAATACATTATATCTTCGATGTACTCCCTAATGTGCATAAACACCTTGCATACAACCCTATTCAAGACCATTTTCTTAAATAAATTTGTGCATTAATATTTCATCATAGAACTTACCATCGTAGTATAAAGATTTTTCACTATAGCCAAATTGTTTAAAACCAAAGCATCGGTATGCTTGAATTGCAGATTGGTTATTACTACCCACGATAAGCACTAACTTCTTAACTAAATTTTTGGCAATTGAAATAATATGGTCAATTAAGAGACTGCCTACACCTTTCCCCCTGTATTTCGGAGTCACATACAATTTGGCAATATTGGCGGAATGTGCTGCTTTAGGATTAGAAAGCTTAAGTTCTAATACAATCATACCTATTAGATCGTTAGAATTAAAAGCACCCACTACAATGTTGTCCGAAATATACTGCAGGTGTAAATGATTGGCTTTCTCAGACTCAATATCATAGTCGTCATAAAAAGTTGTTGGGCATGTTTTAAGAGCTTCAAGGTACAGCGCTACGTATTGAGTCAAGTCATTTTGCTTTATTTTTCTCAACTGCATATAATGTGATTTTTTGTTTCCAAAAGCGTTTCTTTAATTCAAATCGATAAGTCAAACATTGACCTGACTGTACCAGAGTTCACTTAAAAATCAATAGCGATTATCTAACCCTAACGGTACGTGGAAGGTCAAACTAAATACGATACAGCCTATTTCGCGAAACTTAAAATCATTGAGGGTCATCAAGTTCCCTGGGTTATTCGTGTTTCTGTGTAGCGGTGATAAGATCTCCCTCAGTGCCAGGGCAAGTGAGACAAAAATGTGTTAAAAGATAAGAAGTGAGGGCGATAGGAACTATGGATCATGAAAAAGCCAAACAAAACAACATCTGCCAATTCTTTGGACAGTAGTAAATCCACCTCAGCAAACACACAAGTATCAACAAAACAACGAACGACCCGACGCACCTATGGTGCTCCCCATTGTCAAGACCATTTTTAATTAAAAAAGAGATATAAAAT
>CAWUIH010000063.1:0-8928 GCA_963922495.1 uncultured Coxiellaceae bacterium
ATGCGGAACTGAAAGACGCGCTGCAAGCGTTTCATGACCAGTGGCAGGCGTTGGCTTGATCAAATCGATTGGGAATCTAGGTAGGTGAATTGAAATTTTTGAGGCTACTGCAACCTAGAAAAAGCTATAGTATTTGTATACACTAGATTTTTCTAATTCGACGATTTTAAAAAAGCATAGCTCAATCAATAGGCTATTTACGGTTGGCATCAAAACACCTGTGCATAATTTTTTTTTATGGCACCCCCACAAAACTATAATTTTTATTATGGATTGCACTGTTCTATTCTTAGGCTAAAAAGTATAAGTGCAATGGATTGCTTAGCAATGAGGGGTGATCCGTGTTATCAACACTTTTTTTGTCCAGATTACAATTTGCAATAACTATTACGTTTCATATCATATTTCCAGCACTCAGTATCGGCTTATCAACTTATGTGCTTATTACTGAGCTAATGTGGCTGAAAACCAAACGTGAGAAGTTTTATCAGACCTGTCGCTTTTGGACCAAGATTTTGGCTCTTACCTTTGGAATGGGAATCATTTCAGGGTTTGCAATGGAATTTCAGTTAGGCACCAATTGGGGTGGCTTTGCTCGCATAGTCGGGCCTGTGCTGGGAGTATTGTTCACTGCGGAGGTGCTGACGGCTTTCTTCATAGAAGCAACCTTTCTTGGCTTTGCGTTATTCGGATGGAACCGCATCAATAAGTACTTTCACCTTTTTTCAACGTTCATGGTGTGGTTCGGGGTAATGTTGTCTGCATTTTGGATTTTGGCAGCCAACTCCTGGATGCAAACTCCCGCTGGGGTGACATTCAATCACAATCATTTTTCAGTATTCAGTTGGAAAGATGTAATTTTTAATCATTCAACTTTGATTAGATACACACATATGGTGCTCGCAGCGTGGATAGCTACGGCTACTCTAATATTAGGAGTCAACTGCTATTACTTGATTAAAAAACGTCATCTTGATTTCGCTAAATTTAGTAGTAAATTCATGTTAATTGCGCTTGCCATTCTACTACCCATTCAAATATTTGTTGGAGATGAAGCAGGTCTAATTGATCACAAATATCAACCTATCAAAACAGCGGCGATGGAGGGTGCTTGGAACACCCAACGTGGTGCGCCTATGCTACTTTTCGCTGATATTGAACAAAAACAAGCAAAAAATCGTTTTGAAATTGGTATCCCTCATCTGGCCAGCCTAATTAATACTCACCAGTGGAACGGTGTATTACAAGGTTTACGCTCTGTTCCCGCCAAGGATCGTCCTTATGTTCCGCTGGTGTTTTACAGTTTTCGAGTCATGGTTGCTTTTGGCTTGATTATTTTCGCTGTCGCTTTATTTGGAACCTACCTGCTTATTCGCGGAAAAGAACTGAAAAAATGGTTTCTACGAATAGGCGTGCTGATCACCCCAGTGGGATTAATTGCAATGATCGCCGGCTGGTATACTGCAGAAACTGGGAGACAACCATTCGTAGTTTATCATCTATTATCAACCACCAACGCGGTAACGCAGGTCCCAGTTAGTAAAGTTGTTGAAGGATTTATTGTGATACTCCTCATTTATGGAGTCATATTTGGTTATTTTTATAATCGTTACTTCTTAAAAACCATTATCAAAGGTCCTGGTGTTTACAATTTAAGCAGTCATAAGCCACGACTCCCATTGAAAACTTTCTTACGACGTTCGTTTAAAATCAAAAAAGGTCACTCACTATGGCACACACGGCGCTAATTTGGCTCATCATACTGAGTATTACTGGATTCTTATATCTGATTAGTGACGGTAGCGCTTTGGGAATGAGTGTGATGATTCCTTTCTTAAAGCCCAAATCACAACAAAAAGCAATGTCACTACTGCTGCCAGTTTGGGATTTGAATCAGACTTGGCTTGTGTACACATTAGCCGGCCTTTACGGTGGCTTTTCATTAGGGTTTTCGCTAATTATGAAGGATTTATATTTACCAGCTATATTCTTAGTGCTGATGTTCATACTGCGAGGAGCAGCTATTGAATATGCATTGAAGAGTAAACAAAAGCGTTGGCTGTATGCGTTAGCTATTTTTTCAATGGTCATTTTGGGCATGCAAGTTTATGTGATTAACAGCTTAATTGAAATTGTTTCCCCCAATTACTTACAACGATACGGACCTAACGTGATTTGGTTTGGTTATTTTCTTGGTGGTTTGGGGTATGTACTTTACATGCTATTACTTGGACTCAATTTTCTGAGAGAAAAACAAACAGTTAGGATTGAAAAGGTCCTACTAGTAGCGTTTATTGCATCAATGATCGTTTTGTTTTCATTCTATGCGCCATTACGACACATCTGGATCCACGATCTGATACACGGTTCCTTCTATGGATATTTCCCGCTTATATTACTTGTAATGCTGCTCATTACTCATCCGTATGATAAGATATTTGGGTTATTGTTGAAATTCCAGGCTCTGATGTCCATCGGAGTGATCGAATTGCACTTTTTCCCTACTATTTTTCCAAATCACACCTCATATTTAACTGCTGCATCCAATCAGCATTCCTTACTGATTATGATTGTACTATCCTTCATCATGCTACCTTTATTGTACATTACAATCACAATATTCAAACAGTATTTTCGTCACTATATGAGAAAAATCCATTATTAATTCAGCAATTTATCAATAAATTCCAGAAATGTTTACCTATTAGCTGAAAGTTCAATGATGATATTTCCACCATACAAATATGAATTTTCTAAACATGGAAGTGATCTTAATGATGTATATTAAGTATTATAGATTATCGCTATTTTCTAGCGAGGATAATAGCCCAAACAAGGACCCATAAACAACTATAAAATTCAACTCAAAACCAAGGACGATGTTCTATGTAAGACCCAAACACAACGTAGTAGATAAATTTAATATCATCTTAACTATCTCTTTTTATTATTAAAGACTCTTAAGTGATAAACTCTAAAAAAATTTTTTGTATAATGAAATAAAATCATATACTCAGTAATCACGCCGAAAAGGTAACGTATGAGACAAAAAAGTTCATCACCCATAGTGAAATCCCCTAGCGGCAAGCGATACAAGATTGACTTCAATAAAGTATTGGGGCAAGGAAATTTCGGAACAGTCTATACGGGACATCCAATCTCGACAAAAGAAAAAACTGATCAAAAGCCACCATCAACAACGCACGCAAAGCCCGTAGCAGTTAAAGTGATACCCAGAAAACTATTCTCACAGTCTGAATACAATATATTCCGTCGATTTTATGAAAGCGAAGAGCCTATTCCTGTAAACATAGACAAGAAACCAAAGATCCTTTGGATAATGCAACTGATCCCTGGAAAACAGCTAATAAATGATCGTGATGAAATTCACCCGTTGATAAAAAAAATGTGCTATCTTCAACGACTCGAGACTATTCTTCAAATATGTGAAAAATTAAATGCATTACATCGCCCAACTTCAGGACCCTCAGTAACACATAATGATCTCAAGGGCACTAATATATTATTAGATGAGAAAGGAGAACCCCACATAATAGATTTTGGAGTAGCAGACGAAAAACAAGGCCCCGAAGCCACTACTATCACCACAAAATTAAAGGGTACTCCACTGTATATGGCCCCAGAGGTGCATGAAGGAAAATATTCAGAAAAAACAGATACTTATTCTATGGCGGCAGTTTTTTTAATCATGTTAGGAGCTACAAATCCTTTCAAAAACAAATATGCAACAGACGAAAAACACAGAACTGATAAAAAATCAGTAAGACAACGTCATATTAGCAACGCTGATTACTGCTTTGATGGATTAATAAAGCCACCCAATGAAGATTCGTGTGATCTTAAGTTACTCCCTTTAGTCCGAAAATTTTTAAACCGAATGCAAAAAAAACAGCCTGAAGAGCGTCCCAATTGTCCCAAATGTATAAAATTTTTTCAGCTGTTAATATTATTTCTGCAAGAGACTCAAGATAATAGCGCAAAATACACTTATAATGTCGAGATATACTATGCAAAAATGACTCTATTATGCTATGGACTATGGAATTTAGTCACTAACAACGACAACAAAAAATCTAAAACAACCTTACGTATATTTGAAAATTCATTTGCAGAAATTCCCAGAGCAATTATCATACTTGGGTTCGCGGGTGATAGGCTATCCAATTATCTTGAGGTATTTGTTAAAGCATTTGTAAGATCGCCAGGAGAAAATCATAAGTATGCTCAAGCCATTAGAATTCTATACGATAGCAAATCAGCAGTTCCCAGCTCGATCTCAAGGATGGCAAAATTTGACGAAAATGGGAAAAATTATGCAAAGGCTCTTAGCATTAAACACAAACATATTCCCAAAGCAATCCTTATAATTGAGAATCAGTTAGTTAATTACCTGGAACCATTTGTCAAAGCATTCTCAAGCTCGCCGGAAGAAAATTGTAAGTATGCTCAAGCCATTTGTATTCTATCCCGCCAGCAATTGCTGGATACTAGCTTGATCTCAACAATGGCAGAATTTAACCAAAATGCTATAAATTATGCAACAGCCATCATTGTTCTACATCAAAAAGGTGTATTACGCGATTATATTCATATATTAAGGGATAATGGAACGATGAAAAAATCCGGAGGAAGAAAGGCAAAATACTTTGCAACAATTATTTCGAAGTTTCCAAGCATTCTACCAAAAGAAAATCCGATAATCGCTAATCTAATAAATTCTTCAGCAGGGTTAGAGGATTATCTGGATCAACAAACAATATCACAGCTGAAAAAGTTAATATATTACTTCATCTCACATAGAGAAAAATTGAAACCTAAAGGAAATATAGATATAGTCACGATTACAGAACTAGTTTTAAACAAAATAGCGGCTTTAAACAAATTACTAAAACAAGAAAAAGCTACCCAAATTAACTCTGTTTATCGATTTTTCTTCGGGGGAAAACCAAGAAAAGGACACCTATCAAAAACAATCAGCGATTATAAAATGTCGGGTAGTCCATTTATTTGTTTACCTTAAGCTGCTACTCTAAATTAGTATCGATCAATAATCCTAGAAAAAGCAGTTGGATCACAGTTTCTGACGTGATTGTATGTTGGTGGTTTGAGAGAGTTATACTTTATGGTTGATTTTAAGGTAATTTTCAGCCTGTATCAGTCGTTTTAGCACACGTTTCCGACCCAAAAGATGCAATGTGCTATCAATCGAAGGAGAGACCACTCCACCAGTCACAGCAATACGAATTGGTTGCGCCAATTTACCCAGTTTTAAGTCAAATTCACTGGCAACCGACTTGATCACACTACTAATACGATCTTTATTCCACGTTTCTAATTCACTCAGTTGTCGCTGAACAGCCCGTAATGGCGCTATTAATTCTACTTTAAAAAACTTTTTGACCGCTTTTTGATCATATTCAGTGACTGCCTTATAAAAGTATTCACTGTGAATGGCCATCTCACGCAATGTTTTATAACGATCTACTTGCAAATCGATAACTGCTTGTAAAGAGGGGCCATCGCGGTAGTCACATCCAAGCGCCCTAAACTGATCAGCCAATAAAGGTGCTAGACCTCGTGGTGGCTCACTTTTAAGGTAGTGTTGATTAATCCACAGCAACTTCTCAGGGTCAAAAGCCGCTGGGGAATGACTCACCTTGTCCAGTCCAAAAAAAGTAATCATTTCCTGACGGGAAAAAATTTCTTGATTACCATGAGACCAACCTAATCGCACTAAGTAATTCAATAGCGCCTGAGGTAAAAAACCATCATCCCGGTACTCAAGCACGCCAACGGCGGCATGTCGCTTTGATAATCGCTTGCCATCTGCACCCAAAATCATTGGCACGTGGGCATATTGAGGGATGTTTGCGTTGAGTGCTTTTAAGATATTAATTTGTCGTGGAGTGTTATTAATGTGATCATCTCCTCGGATGACATGCGAAATTTTCATATCCCAATCGTCAACAACCACAGTCAAATTGTAAGTCGGCACACCATCACTACGCGCAATAATCAAATCGTCAAGCTCGGTGTTGCTCACCGATATCTCACCCCTCAGCAAATCGGTGAACGTTACCATACCTTGTTCAGGATTACGGAAACGCACTACAAATGTATCTGCTGATTGAATTTGCTTATCCCGACAATGACCGTCATAACGCGGCTTTATTTTGCGGGCAAGCTGACTTTCACGCAATGCAGCAAGTCGCTCTTTGGAACAGGTACACCGATACGCGTGACCACGGTCGATCAAATTTTGGACAGCGGCGCGATAGCAATCGAAACGCTGCGTTTGATAAAACGGCCCCTCATCATAATCCAACTGTAGCCACTCCATACTATTCAAAATAGCTTCAATAGATGATTGCGTGGAGCGCTCCAGATCGGTATCTTCTATACGTAAAATAAATTTACCCTGATACTGACGAGCATACAACCAAGAAAATAGTGCAGTCCTAGCACCTCCAATATGTAAGGTTCCCGTGGGGCTGGGCGCAAATCTTGTTCTAACTTCTGTCATGGGTGCATAGCTTACACTACAGCACGCGTAGAATGCCAGAACCATCCCATCTATAGATGCCACAAAGACATTAAATACCTAAATTGCAAACACTATGTGGCTTTCCTCCCCTCTCATCTATGATATGATTGGCGAAAAATCATCACTATGGAGCGACTTTAACATGACAAATGACAGTGACACCATCAATAAAGAACTACTCGATGCCGTCATTGGTAATCATTTACACAGTGTAAAGTGTTTACTCGAACAAGGTGCAGATCCTAACTATTTTGAAGATGAGGCGCAAATTAGACCTTTACACTTTGCAGCATTGTATAACTCCCCGGATGTTATCCCATTACTTATAATTGCCGGAGCTGATACTCTTGCAACGACTGAGTACGAAGACACCCCTTTGATGATTGCACAGCGTCATGACCATCAAGATGTTATAAACCAGCTGCGCCGTTTATCTAGAGCAAAAATAGACAATAAAACCGAACACTAACAATTCTTTCATTTATTTACTGTTAATTTCAAAATACTGACTTCCCTCTGCGCTGGCGGCAACCATCGAACACCAGAAACCGTGTTCATTGCGTTAGGAAAAGACATCCAAGACTCAACACAAATAAATGGTTTATCGACCATCGTATATATTTGTACATATGGGAATAAATCGGGATACTTTGCATCTTGCGTCGTCATATGCAAACGATGGCCTTGCGGAAACGCCAATTCGATAGATTTATCTTCACCCACCTCAGTTAATTGCTCGTTTATTTCTGGATTAGCAACAGAAGTTGGTAGCTTAAATAAATCACATTCACCACGCAAATCAGTGTAATCATCGTTATACTGAAATCGTCGGATAGGAGAATAATTTAAGCACACTGCTTCTTTACCATGACCCACAGGGGGAGTTAAAAAATATGGATGAAAACCTGCATAGTATGGCATGGGTTTTTGGCTATTATTTATATAGGTTTGCTGACAAGTTAACTGCTGACTATCAATCTTATATTTCAAGCGTACTTCAAATGAAAAAGGATATCGTAAACGAGTTTCTTCACTATCACGTAACACAAATGTCACTGAATCTGCGACCTCATTTAAAACTTCCCAAGGCAAATACCAGGAAAAACCATGTATTTTTAAATTATAGATATTTCCATCAAATAGATAATCACCAAATTTTCCTTGCCGGCTAACACGGGCACAAATTGGGAAAATAAACGGCATACCACCTGGCAAATCATCAATTGCCTGATCCCAAAAAAAATCATGTAAATATAACAATTCACCACAACTTGGCATAATAATAGATGCAATCGTTGCACCACGTGCAGGTATAAAAGTTGCATGGGCAGAGTGATCACGCGAAGAAATTGTTAGCATTTCAAAGCCGTTCTTATCAACACGATTTGACATGATTATTCCTCATAATTATCAAAAAAAGTTATAATTTCCTGAGACAAATTGTTCCAATAGAATGATCTTTATTTTTTTCTAAAATTAAATGTGCTCTGTTTTTAAAGGGCAAAATGTTTTCGATCAGATTACGTTCATTAATTTCTTCCCACACTCGTGTGGCAAATTTTATTAATTCTTCTTGATTAAGATAAGTTAAATAATGAAAGTAGGAATCTGGATCAGTAAACGCACCATGCCAAAAACGATGAACACGTTCTACAAACCAAGTTTTCAAAAAAGATTGTGCAGCATCGACATAAATCGGAAAATCGAGATAATCGGAAACAAATGTTTTATTACAGCCATTTTCTCGAATTGGACCTACCTGTAAGATATTTAGTCCCTCCAATATCACAATATCAGGATTATTAATGATATCAAATTGATCTGGTAACACATCGTAATACTTGTGGGAGTAAAGCGGAATTTTGACTGACTTTTTACCTGACTTAATTGCACCTAAAGTGGCTAAAAGATGTGGCAAGCGATAACTTTCTGGGAACCCCTTGCGATTTGCCAAGCCACGCTCCTCTAATTCTGCATTAGAATATAAAAAGCCGTCTGTATTAATTACCTGGACATCTGGATGACTTGGCCAGCGAGACAACAACTTATGTAGCACACGCGATGTTGTACTTTTTCCGACTGCAACACTACCAGAAACACCGATTATAAACGGTACCTTAGGTTCATTTCTAGACAAAAATTGCCCCGTTGCATGATGCAGATGCTGACTATTAACCACATAGTAACTTAACAAGCGTGACAGTGGTAGATAGACCTCAACAATCTCTTCCAAAGACATCGACTCTATTTGTCCATGTAGTTTATCCAAATCATCTTCAGACAGTGTCAAAGGCGCATTATGTCGCAAAAGATACCATTCTCGACGAGTAAAGCGACGATAAGGTTCTAAAAAATTCTGTATT
>CAWUIH010000064.1:0-8746 GCA_963922495.1 uncultured Coxiellaceae bacterium
ATTAATGTTTACCTGTCGCAATTAATTCCACAAGGTGAAATAATTACCGCTGAAGAAGTGAAGGCCGCAGCCAATATTGGCACCATTGCAGCATCAAAGATGCATATCACCGGAGAAACAACACCACTCACACCCTTACGTCGTGCAATGGTAAACAGCATGACACAATCACATCAGCATATTGTTCCAGTTACCTTGGTAGATGATGCCGACTTGCATCATTGGAGTGGCAAACAAGATGTCACTTTACGGATTATTCGTGCACTGCAGTATGCCTGCAAACAAGAGCCCATGTTGAATGCTTACTTTGATGGACGGCAAGCTGCTTATCAGTTACAACCAAAAATTAATTTAGGAATCGCTGTAGACACACCAGAAGGTTTGTTTGTACCGGTTTTAAAAGACATTGCTGCGCGAAGCGACGCAGAATTGCGTCACAAAATCAACTCTTTCAAAGAACAAGCGCAAACTCGCGCAGTGCCACAAGAAGATCTCCACGGTGCAAGCATAATACTTTCTAATTTCGGCACCGTTGCGGGCCGCTATGCCAATCCGATTTTAGTAGAACCGCTAGTCGCTATTGTAGGAATCGGAAAATTGCGTAAGGAAGTCGTTCCAGAAGGAGAATCAGTTGGTGTACACCGCATGATGCCAATTTCAGTCACCGTTGATCACCGCGCTGTTACTGGCGGTGAAGCAGCGCGATTCTTAAAGCATTTCATCGATGATGTCAGCACACCCTCCAACTAGAGTGTAGGGTGTGCTGACGAATTCAGTTCACCGCACGCCTAAACCTAAACTGCTTTTCCAGGTTTAAGCAGCGACAATGACCATTGCAGCCCGTAAAACCCTACCGTTTAGTTCGAAGCCTTTTTGCAATACTTGAATCACACTGTTAGATTTCAACTCTGGATTAGGAACCATAGACATTGCTTCATGGCACTCAGGATTGAAAGGTTCCCCCTGCTCAGGATCAATAACAACGATACCGTGCTTTTCGAGTGTTTTGTAAAGCATCTCCAAAGTCAAGAGAATACCTTCTCGCATATTCTTGATCTGTGGATCATCGACTTCGGGACCTTCAAGTGCCCGAACTAAGCTATCAACGGTTGGTAGTATATCTTTGAGTAACTTTCGAGTACCAAATTTGTGGGCCTCTTCAACATCTCTCTCGGTACGACGACGCAAATTCTGCATATCGGCTTGCTGTAACAATGCTTTTTTTTGGAGTTCCTCAACTTCTCGCTGCAGCGACGTTACCTGGTCACTCATTTTTTTATATTCATTAAAATCAATAGATTGTAGGGAATCCGCAGCATCCATTTCGTGCTGGGCGACTTCGGTATCTATTTTTTCTTGTTCTCGTTCGGCAAACTCTTCCCATTTGTTTTTGGGTTCATCCACCTGCTCTTTCTTCTTGTTCATTTAGACCTCCTCATATCGAGTGGTGAAAATGATAATACAAACCACTCTCGGATTAAACTCTATTATTAACATGGAAACTGCTGAGCACTAATGACTTAGATGAATAAAATTGCTATGCTAAATTCCCTATGGAAAAGAAGATTTTTAATCGCATTGCATTAGCCGGTCGCGCTGGTGTTGAGGGTGTTTCAGACACCCTGACGGCACTGAAAAATTATCTACTGTCATTGGATCGACAAGTGATTTTCTTAGAAAAGTCGCTTAAACTCGTCCAAGATCATGAGTCATGCCAAGGCGTAAAACCGCAAGCATTGCACGATAATGCTGATTTGCTAATCGTTGTTGGTGGCGACGGTAGTATGCTTAATGCCTCACACATTGCAGCACCTATCAATTTACCAGTACTTGGGGTTAATCGTGGGCATTTAGGGTTTCTAACCGACATCAACCCTAATGATCTCACTAAAATTCATGCAATTTTAGACGGTTACTACCGTATCGAAAAGCGCTTTATGCTGAGCGCAATCGTGGGTGGATCTACCACAAGCTGCGGGCGCCTTATCGCGCTTAACGACGTGGTATTACTGCCTGGGAATGCGGGCAAAATGATCGAGTTTGAAATTTATATCAACGATGAATTTGTATGCTCGCAACGTGCGGACGGTCTGATTATCGCCACGCCAACCGGATCGACAGCGTACGCACTATCGGGAGGCGGCCCCATTTTACATACCCAGCTGGATGCAATCACTTTAGTCCCTATGTTTCCACATACTCTCAGTAGCCGCCCTATTGTGGTTCAGGGCAATAGCCATGTCAGGGTGCTGATCTCAAAAAATAACGAAGTGTCACCTCAAGTCAGTGGTGACGGTCGTAACCCAACCCACATTACCCCAGGTTGTCATATTGATATCACCAAATACCAACACCAACTTAGATTAGTCCATCCCGAAGATTATAATTATTTTGATACCCTAAGATGCAAACTCGATTGGCAAAAACGAAGCCGAAGAGCGTGACATGCTAACGCAGATATACCTTAGAAATTTTCTATTAATCAAAAAATTAGATTTAGATTGGGCTACTGGTTTTACAGTATTAACCGGTGAAACCGGCGCTGGGAAGTCGATTTTAATTGATGCTATTAATCTTGCACTCGGTGCAAGAGCTGATACCCAATTCATCAAAAAAGGAACCGATCGCTGCACAATTATTTTAACGGTGAATATTGATGACAATACAGAAGCTAAAGCGTGGTTAAAAAAAAATGACTGTGAATCCGATGAATGTGTGATTAAGCGTATTTTATTTAAAAACGGCCACAGTAAAAGCAGCGTTAATGGCTATCCATTTAATCAAACTATGTTACGGCAATTTTCACAGCATTTATTGCACATTCACGCACAGCATCACAGCCAATTACTACTAAAACCCGAACAACAGCTTAAATTATTGGATAATTTTGCTAACAATCAGGAGTTACTTGCACAAACGCAAGTACTTTATCAACAGTGGCACTCGCAGCAAACACAACTAGAACAACGGATTGCTTCTACAGAAAATCGAGAGCGCGAACTGGAATTCTTGCGCTTTCAATATGACGAAATTAACCATGCACAAATTAAAAAAGATGAATGGCTGTCGCTGTCTGAAAAACATCAACAACTACATCATGGAAAGGCATTACTCGATAATTTAGACGATGCGCTTAATGCCACAACCGATGGTGAACCACTTAATGCGCTATTGTTGCTAGAGCAAGCTTTGCAGTTTGTTCAAGAAATAAAAATAGAACAACCACAAATAATCAATATCAAAGAACTACTTAACAATGCAGTTATTTATTTACGAGAAGCTGGTAGTGAATTGCAAAACTTACGAAACCATCTGGAATACAGCGGTGATAGTCTACCAAGCATCGAGGCACGCATGTCATTGCTACACGATTTAGCACGCAAACATCGCACCGACCCAACGGCATTACTAGAAATCGAACGCTCACTAGCAACACGCATTCATGACTTAGAAAATATTGAAAACAAGATTGAGAAAATAAAACAAAAACAGCAACACATCATCAACCAATACAACCTTATTGCTTCTCAACTGACACAATCTCGACAAAAAGCCGCAATTATTCTAGATAAAAAAATTACCACAATCATCAACCAACTCGGCATTCAAGGCGGTAAATTACAAATCTGTTGCGAAAGTCACTCCAAAAAAATCACCCCAACTGGAGCTGAAAGTTGTTGCTTTACTATACGCACCAATGTGGGCAGCGAATTTCAACCATTACAAAAAGTGGTTTCAGGCGGAGAATTATCCCGTATTAGCCTTGCGCTACAAAGTATGATTGCTGAAAAGGATATCATCCCAACACTTATTTTTGATGAGATTGATGGCGGCTTAGGGGGTGAGACCGCCGAGGTTGTCGGCAGTTTGTTAAAAAAATTGAGTAAATGTAGGCAAGTGTTTTGTGTGACACATTTAGCACAAGTTGCCAGCAAGGCAAATCATCACTTTAAAATCGAGAAACACCACCATAAAGACACTACTGAAACGACCGTAGTACCGCTGTCACCTCAGCAACGTATCCATGAAATTGCTCGCATGGCGAGTGGTACACAAATAACCGCAGAAACTTTGACGCATGCGGAAATACTGTTGGCAAACTCCTAAAACTATATTACTTTTTCGTCGCATTTTTTACAAAGCCCGTAAATTGTCAAATTATGATCTGTCATTGTAAATTGCGCTTGCCGCACGATCGCCTCTTGGCGCTGCTCAATCATTTCATCAAAAAACTCTTGCACTGTGCCGCAATTAACACACACCATATGATCATGATGCTCACCCTGATCCAACTCAAATACTGCTTGACCACCAACAAAGTTGTGTCTCTTCACAAGCCCTGCAGTTTCAAATTGCGTCAACACTCGATAGACAGTTGCCAAACCGATGTCTTCACCCGATCGAATCAATTGACGGTGAATATCTTCTACACTAATGTGGTGCGGGTCTGCTTGATCAAGAATTTTAAGAATCTTAACACGCGGCAAAGTGACTTTTAATCCAACCTTACGCAATTCAAAATCATCCACAGCGTTACCTCTTAACAGAAAATAACATTATTTTAGCAAGCGTGGCTTTCCGCGCCAAATAAGATATAATCGCAGCTTCCCAAGACTACAAGGAGTCCCATAATGTCTCGCCATCTTGCTGCCATCTTAGCCAGTACTGCCTTACTTACTCTCGTGGGTTGTGTCTACGAGCCTGATGTACAACAAGGCAATATCCTCCATAGCGAACAAGTCAGCAAAATTAAAAAAGGTATGAGTGTCACAGCAGTCGAAGCTATTTTGGGCCATCCGGTACTAACAGACATGTTTTACAACAATAGCATGGTTTATGTTTACACTTTCAAACGCAATCACAATTCGATGAAATGGAAGCGACTGATCATTTACTTCAGCCAGGGGGCTGTTACTCACTATCAATGGGACAACAAAATACCCAGCGCGCCGATTTCAAAAAAGCTCTAACTTTTCTGTTGCACTTTCTTTGCCCGCAACAAACGTGCCTGTTTAGGATCGATAATTAGAGGACGATAAATTTCTATGCGATCACCATCGTGTAACAAATCATCCAATTGTGCTCGACGACTAAAAACACCGATTTTAGCTTCGGATAGCTTAATTTCAGGGAATTGTTCTATGATACCAGAACGTTGAATAGCAACAGCAATTGTCGTGCTCTCAGAAATTTGAAGCGCTATCTCGAGCTGACGCGTGACCGTGGCATAGGCTACAGTAATATTAATCATCGCCTCCCTCATAGAGCTGATTCGCACGATTACAAAAACAATGCACTAGACGCGATGCAATTTGTTCGAACAAAGGACCGAAGATTAGTGCCACCAAGCGTGAGTCAAACTCAAACTCCAAATCCAAAGACACCTGACAACTCTGCTCTTCCAGCGCTTGAAAGCCCCAAAAGCCTTCAAGTTGCCGAAATGGTCCGTCCAATAGACGAATTTCGATAATTTTATGCGGTTGCAAGCGATTGACCGTTGAAAAAGACTTACTCAAGCTGCCACGCGCAAATGTCAAAGTAGCACGGATTTCATCGTGGGTTACATCATCGATTGTGCTTTTCTGGCAGTACGGCACAAATTCTCGATATAAATCAATATTATTAACCAAATTGTACATTTGCTGTGGTGTGTAAGGCACCACCTTACGTCGATTTATTACTGGCATAGTTTTCTGCTTTATTTTTAGGTGTGATAATATAACCCATTCCATGAACAAGCAAACTGTAAAAAAAGCACCGCCACGCATCATAGTCAACAATAAAAAGGCTCGCCACGACTATCAAATTGGCGAACATTTTGAAGCAGGCATTGCGTTAGAAGGCTGGGAAATCAAAAGCATCCGTGCAGGTAGGGCGCAATTGCGCGATAGCTACGTGGTACTTAAGCAAGGAGAAGCATGGTTAGTTGGCGCACATCTCTCACCCCTTGGTAACATTGCTGAGCACGTTAGAGTAGACCCACAACGCACCCGTAAACTATTATTACACAAACGCGAACTTGGCAAATTATTTGGCGCCGTTCAAAAACAAGGTTTCACGGTTGTGGCGTTAGATTTTCATTGGCATAAAAACCGTGTCAAAGTGGAAATTGCAATGGCGAGAGGCAAAAAGTTACACGATAAACGTCAAACTATCAAGCAGCGCGAATGGGATCGTGAAAAACACCGTATCTTAAAAAACCGTTAGCTACTCAAATCACCATAAGTTTTGCGGAAGCACGATTAAATTTGGCAACCAAATTACTCAGGCATTGCCATCACGGAACTCTGCTTACTACTCTTGTACCAGAAATCGTAACATTTTTATTGGTGGGTTATATTAACAAAAAATTAGCGCCTAAACTTAAACATGTTGACTCACAAATGCTCAGCAACCCTGTGATAAACCAATATGTCAAAAAATATTCTACCGCAGATGAAAGTCAAAAATTATAAGTTTATACTGTTTCAAGCCGAGACTTGTCATAGTAAAGTAAAAGCTAGAACTACAGTCATTGTGCTCTATAATGGAGCCACCGGTGCTCTTTACTATATTAAGAGAGATCACACCCCCAGCCGCAATGCTCTTTTTTTGGTGAAGGACAAAACATCACAGCGAAACTAACTTAACCAACAAAAAAGAAACTCCTTCACCTCGTTCGAAAATTGCTCCTTCGCTTCAAAGCTGGTAAAATTATTGATGGATTTGATCAGTGTCATTAAACACCGTTTTGAGGGTAAACCTCATCTTTGTTATGGTGTTTATAAGCGCTTGAATGGGGGCGACCTGGCTTCGACGCTAGTCTTGCAGTCCAAGGTGCATGTCGAGCCGGCAACTCAGGCTCGTAAATCGATCAGTTGCAAAATGATAGTTGCAAACGATAGTAATTATCTCCAAGAAGCTTACGCATAAGACTTCTTCCGTTGCTGGGGCTCGCCTATAGGCTCCTACCAACGGCCACTCATATAGGCTCGCTAAGTGCCATGGCCCATCATCACTTAGCTAAATGAGTAGGGCTCGCTGTTGATTGTCCCTGTACGTCGGGTGATCAGCAGTCAAATCAAAGACCGTACTAAGCATGTAGGACCGAAGATGAATAACTAACGGACGCGGGTTCGATTCCCGCCGCCTCCACCATTTAACTATCTGATTTATAAATATAATTTTGCAAATCCTAAAAAAGAGGGCTCATTTGCAGACAACCAGGGACAATCCGAGACAATGCATTTAGTGGATAAACACCTCGAATTACCGCCATTAATGCAAGAAGAATTAAGTCTCCTGGATACGTGGTTACGTGCATTAAAGCCAGGCGTTAGCCTCTTTCAAGTTCATGGTTTTCTTTGTGCGGTGTTAACTACACCCGTGGAAATTCCACCCACCGACTACTTCCCAGCTATGCTGGTGCCTGATTTGCCTGACGTTGTGCCAGAAGAAGAAATGCAGATGTATTTGGATATGATCATGCAATTAAAGCTAGAGTTGGCTGAAAGCTTAAGCCATGACGAGGCGGTTCAGCCCCTTGTTGATTTTCGATCCGTGCCACCATTAAATGCCAATAGGCTATTTCAAGATCAACGCTCACATCTCAAAGAATGGTGCCAAGGCTATTTAATCTGAACTTGCAGATAACACTCCATTGCAGGAAGAAGTTTGCGCTATGTACAACCCTTCCAGGGAGCGTATTCAGGAACCCAATTATTACCTTGAAATGAAGCTCCGAGAATTGAAACCATGTCTATGAATCACACAATTAAGTTCAAGCTATAAATTTTTTGTAGGCTTTTCTTGGTCAATTGTGTAGAATAAACATGTATTCAATTGATGTATGTTTGGTGTAGCGATGGTGAGACAGGATAGTAACGATATGCCTATTCTCATTGAGTCCTCCACAAGAAGCGGTATAAATCCGTCACTATAAACTCAAGTTATGCATAAAAAAGTACAGACGTACTGGAACACTCATGCTGGTGTAGCTCAGTTGGTAGAGCAGCTGATTTGTAATCAGCCGGTCGTAGGTTCGAATCCTATCACCAGCTTACAATCTTAAACACAAATCAATAAGTTAAAATACGCAAATAATAGGTAAGCGTCACAACTGAAGGGAAATTTAAGACATTCACCTCAGATAAGAATTTATAGAATTTCAGATGCCACGATGACGAGGCAATTTTCGATCATCAACTGCTCTTTCTAGGTTGAAGCGCTAAAATGCAATTCAAGCTCAACTAGGAGTTTCTGCGAGCCCGCACCACTTTAAATGATCATGACCTATTAAACTTCTATTCTTGGAGATCTCGTTGGTCCGTTGAACTTCGTGGTAATCACGGAAATTCACGGTTTTAAACCACCTCTAATTTCAAGAGTTCGTTGCCGCTGATATGTTAATTTTTTTATCAACAATCCAAGAGAGTTGGCAGGGCATCAATTGTTTCATGGCTGACAACATCGCAGGTAAATGGCGCTTCTTTTTCATAAAGATGTTAATGGTAGTGTCATCCATTTTGACGTGTCCCGCATTAGCAATGAATTTGTCATATAACTTTTCAGCTGTTTGATGTGAATAGCGCGGCAGCATCTGCGCTAATAATCGATAAAGATTATAGGACAGGATAGTCATCGTGAGATCGAAATCAACTTTGATGACCATAGAAGAGGATAATCGATTAAGATGAAAGAAATGAGTTTGTTTGTAAAAGTTAAGACTTGATCTGACAGTTAGTATTTATCTGACAACATTTTCTGA
>CAWUIH010000065.1:0-8692 GCA_963922495.1 uncultured Coxiellaceae bacterium
TTACTGAGCAATCTCTGGTTTTTTATAGTGGATTTTTTTGTCATTGTTTCAGTCTTATAGCGTTGATTTAATTACAAAAGGTTTTTTTTCCTCTTTAAGATCCGCAGAATTTTTTTTAAAACGCCGCTGAAGGCAAGAGAGATTTTTCTCTTTGGCGTGGTGGATTTTTGCAGTGTACATGCGAAAATGGCGAGTATGCTGATACTTTAATTTCAATAATTTTGCATAATCGTGTTTTAATTCCTGGATCATTTTACTGTTCAGGTTAATGCAATCTACTAATGAGCTCAGTATATGTTTCGCAGTAAATTGCTGTTGGCCATTGACGTTGATGTTGAGTCTGTACATAAGGTCGCGTCGTATATGAAAAAATAACGCCGGTTTCATCGCTCTTAAATAGCTATCATTAACGATAGTCACGGTGTCTTTTAAATGTTTATAGACGATCATTATCATTATATTTAAACGTTGTTGTATTAAAAGGTGATGACTCACTTGCTGGGTCACTTCGTCTGAAACACGATGAATATAAGTCATTTTCATTCCTGAGAACGAACAAAAGCCAATATCGTGGAACTCGACCCCCTTTTCTAAGCGGCAATGATGTTTACTATCACGGCAATACAGATAATCATCTTTGGGTAAAAAATAGTTTTTAACATGCCCAATGCTGACCTCGGTTACCGGTCCACTCTGCTGAAATGCAGGAATATATTTAGCAACACCACGGAGAATTCCTTGGCTATAGCGATGACCGATTCCTTCATGTGGTAACAATTTATCAACTTCTAATTGACGCAAGCCTTTAGGACGGCGATGAGGTGGTGTGCCACAGGGATAATATCCTGCATTGGTCACAGGCTCAAAAGTCAAAATCGCATGAGGTTTTCCTTCCTTATCATATATGCTTGTAACAGACGCATGAGGCCCAACAAAGAAAATACAGGTGTTCACTTTCTGTAATCGCGGCGATAACGGGATTCTAATCATGACCTTGATGCGGTTGATACGATCTCCTTCGTAGACGAACCCCAATTCTCTGTTCAATGACTCGATTTCATTCCAAGTGCAGTTAACAATACATCGTGCTTTTACAGTGTGCGAGCGATATTGTTTTTTCTCGTGACAAAAGTAGTGGGTTGCTACAACGTAACCTGAAGCCTGTTTATCATAGCTCAGATCTGTGATTCGATGACCTAACAGTAAACGGAGTTTATTGACCCGACAGTAATCAGTGAATATGGCGTTAAAATAATTACGAAACGCCTCAAAATCTATTTGGCATTCTGGGGTTTCTATGCCAAGAATAACCTGTGTAGAAACACTTTGTTTTTTTTCATTGATAAATTCAATTTTATCGGCAATATAAGGATACTCACTGGGATTTAGATAGCGAATAAAATCCTTCGGCGCCCCGAAGATTTTTTCAGCATGAGGAAACGCTGCTAATTGTTTTTGATATTCCTCTTGTAACTTGTCACAAACCGCTTTTACCTGTTTGACATCGAATAATGAATTGCTCATCAGATAGTGCCGACCGCGTCTACTCGGAGCCATTGGATGGTCTTTATCTAAGATTAACTCACTGAAATGATGGGCAACGGCTATGGAATGACGTAAACACAGGACAGCTGTTTGTAAATCGCCAACATAATGAATGCCCGTGTGGAGTTTGAAGCACTCATTTCTGCTTGTACTATTCTGTCCGAGTACAGCAGTATTTTTGTCAATTGCCACCACGCGCATTCCCGCTTTGCTAAGTTTCGCGGTGGTAAAAGCGCCAGAAAATCCTAACCCTAATACAGCGACGTCGAACGTTTCATAATGGGTAGGCTCAGCGGGTTTACAAAATCCTCTCATATCAATTCTCGACGATACTTAATGAGTTGCATCACATAAACACTCAATTTATTGGCTCAGAAAATATAATTTTGATGAAGTAGCGCTTTAACTTATTTCGTGATTTTCAGTCATCACAAGATTAATACATTTAATTATAACATCAATTTCAGCACTGTAACACGAGTCTGCAAAAAAGTTAAACGACAAAGAAATATGGTTTTAATTTGAGCAATAATGGATCATTTTTTAGTCAATTTAATTATATGATGACCAATTGTATTGGTATGTAAATTGTTTCAGGAGGAAACTCCGTTAAACAGGAAGATTTCAGCACCAACAGTTAGTACAAGATTTTGGTTAAATAATCATCGTGTGGTTCTCATTAGTGGCTTCTCCATTTATGGTTTCCCCCGGTTTTATGTATGTTGACCCCCATGCAACATTTAAGTTTTTCTACTTTCATGGATGCATGAAAGGATTTCTGGTATATCAATATTTATATTAATTCCCTCAACATCGAGTGGTGAAACATTTTCAGTATCTGGGATTAGCACAACTGCTTGCTTCATAAAAAATAGTATCAACAGTTCCCCGATTGTTCATAGAATGACGCGAACAAGACTCCTCAAGGGAAACGCTGCCCTCCCTGATTGATAGTAAGCAAAATTGGGATGCGTTACCGCTGACATTTATCTATTTTGGGCCGAGACACTTGTATTGAATTCACACCACTACACGGCTTTTGTAAAAAGTGCGGTAATCGGAACAACCCCCACACAGACCTTATCTTGGCACAAAAGAAACGGGAGCTATACTCAATCATATAAACAACACATTTTGCTATCGTTAGTAAACAGCACATTGGCTGATATGAGTATACGAGAAAATATCAGTGATACTGTAATACAAAATATTGTTGATAGATATTTTACCGATAAAGTAAATTGGCGAGAATTGAAGCAATTAGGGATACTAGGTATTGATGAAATAAGTCTGAAAAAAGGTTACCAAGATTTTGTTACGGTTATTACTAGCCGAGTTGATGATAACAATAAAATATTGGCTGTATTGAAAGGACATGAAAAAGCGACAGTAAAAGCATTTTTCAGCGAAATTCCTAAAAAATTACGGAAAACTATTACAGCAGTTTGCTGTGATATGTACGATGGATATATCAAGGCCGCAAAGGGCGTGTTCAGTGATAGCATAGCTATCATTATTGACCGTTTTCATGTGGCTAAGCTTTATAGAAAATCATTAGTGTCATTACGCAAGCAAGAATTGAATCGGCTCCGTAAGGCGTTGAGTGAAGAAGAATATAAATCATTAAAAACAGCCATATCTATTTTAGTTAAGAAACAGGAATTGTATACAAAGAAAGACAAACAAGAACTTGAATTATTATTCCATTATGCTCCTGCTTTGAAAGCGGCATATCGATTAGCACGACAATTAACAGTTATTTACAATACTCAGCATCGGCCTAAAACTGCTGAGAAAAAAATAAATAATTGGATTAAAAAGGTACAAGCCAGTCATGTTAATTGTTTTGATAATTTTATTAGAACGCTGACGACATATAAAAATTATATCATTAATTATTATATTGATCGCCATACGAGTGGATTCGTTGAAGGATTAAACAATAAATTTAAAGTAATTAAGCGTAGATGCTATGGTCTAGTTAACATAAAACACTATTTTCAACGGATAGTTCTAGATATGCAAGGGTATGATCTTTTCCTTAATAAACAAACTATTACAGTATGACTTAAACCACACAAAAAATCGAAGAGCCAAAAATTACAATGTTGCGCAGACTCGCTGTAAAGTTACGTTGCGATAGAACCCTTTATTCTGCTCAATTATTAGCACAGTATTAAGAAAGAATTAAATAACGTATTTTGTCCTAATTTTTACCAAAACGCTTGTTTCTATATATTTTTTTAGTAAACTAAATTTAATAAAAAAATATTCTATGTAAACAGTGCTTACCTGATTGTTGTAACGTTGATATTAAAGATATTAATTTTGTTATTGTCTTCAAAATTACAAGGAGAATAGTATGCCTAAGGACAAAAAAACCGGAAATGAGAAAATCTCTTACGATAACGAATATTTAGCGATTTTGATGAATACTACCATCATGCAACAGTTGCCCAAAGCCAACCGGGATAAGATAGAACAACATATTAGAAACAAAGATAAATCAACAGCAGAATTAACTATCAAAAAAGCACTCGCCGGTATTGGATCTTCTGTCGATGCGTTGAACGACGAATTAGAAGACATTGACGAAGATTATAACCTCAGAGGGATGTTATCCCAGGCAATCAGGATTGAGAGCGATAATCGTATTCAGTCTTGTATTAATAGAGGTGGAGTAGATGCGATCCTTGATAAGGAGCTTAGCCTCAGTACACGTGATCTTTCGTGTGCTTATCATGTGAAATTTGTTGAGGAGAGGGAACAGCGCTCTTCCCAACTTCGACTGATTTCAATACGTTTTGCAGATAGCGAGTGCAGAGCAGAGATGCGCCTCGATCAAAAAAATAAGATTCAATCGTTTGACTTTTATAATCATAGAATGAGCGTGATGTCCGATTCGTTTGGGAGTCTTTTTGCCCATGTTAATCGTTCGCAATCGAAGCGTATTGAAGTGAAGCCAAGGGATTCCCATGGACACGAAACGCCGCTCTTCGATGAGGGTATGTATGATTTGTCATTCAAATCCTCGGAAAAACTCAGTCAGAATGTGTTTCAGATGGTAGGAAGCGCTATACAACAGACATTCACAAGTGGTTCAGATGCGAAGTCGCGTGATGCCAGGGTGCGAGCTCAACATTGCGAAACTTACATCATGAAACATCGTGAGCGCGTGAATTTTTCCTATACGCTTAAAATATACACTGAAAAATCTGACGTTCTGGCCGTTGATGTTGTTTGCAAAAATGCTCGCACCAGTCGGACTAGAAAGGTCACCTTATATGAGTTGAGTCAGTATAAAGTGAGTTGGTTTGACGATCGGCATCGTGTAGAATCGGACGCTGTTTTCTTGAGGAAAAGTGCACCGAATCCAGAGCGAGAACGTTTAAAAATGATCGAAGCTATCCACGAGAAACAAAGAGAGCTTATCGCGTATCTGACCGGGAATCAGGCAAAATCCGATTTGATAAAGTCCTTGAACGAACTGACTACTCATCATCTAATTGACAAAGAGTCTATTTCACAAGCTAAAGAAGCAGAAATTGATGAGTTGACTGCTTTAAATAAATTACGGAGTGATCCCAAAGTAACCCGATTGTTAGAAGAAATTTGTGTGCTCTATCAGAGCATGGCATCATCGGAGGACATTACGCCGGAGTCCATCCGAATTCAATCTGTCTCTATTCTAATCGAATCCATTCTGGATGCCGGTTATCGACAAGTGATTCCAAAAGAGAAAAAAGATGCTATCAGAAACTTAAATACGCTCCGGATATTGGAAGAAACCTTTGAGCATATTGACCGTCTGAATGGAAAAGATCTGATCATGTTTTTAGGTAATACTGGGGCTGGGAAAAGTACGTCCATCAACTACTTTTCCGGAATACCTCTGACCACGGTCAAAACGGCTTATGGTGAGACACGCCTAATTGTCGACGAGAAGAGACGTGCAAAAAGAAAAATTAATCCAGAACATTGCCCCCAAATCGGTAGTTCGTTGGGTGTTTCTGAAACGGTTCACGTACAAGGTTATCCCATAGTCAGACCACCAAAGAAGCCGGAAAAGGGAGGCAACTTACTCGATTACCCAGGTACGCTGCTCTGTGATACTCCCGGTTTCAGGGATACCCGCGGAATCGATTACGAGCTTTCTGCCAAAGTGAGTATCGAACAGGCAGTGAGGGGGGCACGTGATATCAGGGCCATCGTTTTAACCCTACCTTATGAGTCTTTTTTGGTCGACCGAGCCAGTGCTGTGGTTAAGTTGATGGAGGACTTGGAGCAAAGAGTGCCGCACATCTTGGATGACACATCTTTGAATACTTCAATTTTTCTGCTGATCACAAAACACAGCGTGCATAAAAACGCGGAGACGGGGATAGAAGACAAATTGAAGCAGTTGTGTGATGAAGCCCAAAATCAATTGCGCAATTCCAGTGACAAAGAAAGTTATAAATTGGCTATGGACAAGCAAAAAGTGGCCATTTGGACATTGCTCCAACGTATGAAAAATCAGGGCCGTATATGCTTTATTGATGCAGAAGATAAGTTAGGTAGAAAAGATATTTTACGTTCTTACATGCATGCGCCCGGGATCCCTAAAGGCCGGTTTTCTCGTTTCCTAGACAGAGAAGATATTCTCAAGCGATTTAGTTATTGTACCCAAGTTGTGACAGGTTCTTATTTAGATTTTATTATGATTCCTTTTCTGGAAGCACTTCCAGAAAAGATCCAAAAGACTGAGCAAACCGTTAAGGATGAAAAAGAAAAAATTCGTAGATTGCAAGAGCAAAAAATAAAGACCGAAAGTGATATTCAAGATAATAATGAGGAAATAGCTTCTTTGACCATGCAGTTGGCAGAACTGGATAATCGCGTTGTGGAGTCTTCTGATCAACGCGTGGTAGAGTCTTCTGATCAAATGGATGCAGAGCTCAGACAACGATGGCAAAAAATTGTAGAAAAAATCAAGCAGGAAGTGGCTGAGCAAAGACAGCGTAATATTGCACAATACAAAGCCAATATTTCTAGAGAAGAAAAAGAGATACACAAAAAACAAGCTTCAATTAAAAAATTGAAAGGTGAAGTTGATAGTGCTGAAAACGGTATCAGAGTCAGAGAAGAGAAAATACGTGCTTGGAGTGAAGGTAGTGAAAACATCACGCTATGGCATTACGATGAACGCTCACCCGATGATAGGATTAACTTTTTTCGCCCTAAAGAAAATGCTCGAAAAGATGCAATACGCGAAGTGAGGCATATTAAAGAAGACGAAATTGAAAAAAGAGGGCATTTTACTGCTGGTGACTATGTAGGGAAGTTAGTGCATAGTGCATTAATAGAGCGCAAATATCGTGTTATTCCCGAAGATGAAGAACATAAATCGCGATTTATGTCCGGTCAAAGTGCGGGAGGCTATACAGCGATTATGAAGGGACACAAAATGACTATCCATCCTAATTATCAACCAAACGCCACGTCAGATGGCCAAAAAATGATTTATACAATGCTCTCAACGTGGGATGGTGAACAACCTTTACCACACGGTGAGATTGTACATAGAATGCCTAAGCATGAGATTTACAGTGCCTCCATTGCGAATGCACGAGGAGAAATAACCTTTCTGACTCGAACCTTGGGTGAGAAAAGAGCTGATTTGGCATCGACAGAAAAGATTGAGAAGACTAAAAAAGAAAGACTCAAGCAATTAAAAAAAGAGCTAAGCGATGAAAATGACCAAATGGAGAAAGAAATTGCTGAGGCGCATAAGAACAATTGGAATCAACTTCAAGAAGACATACGTAAAGAGATAGCTAAATCTAAAAAAGAATTCAACCAGAATTTATCTAAGCTTCGCGCCAATGTTAAAAACTCGGAAAAGAATTTAGAAGAGATAGGTAGAGAAATAGAAGAGGCTCATAAGGCTATAACAACCGCTCAGAAAGCGTGTTCATCTCTACAATGGGAGCGAAGGCGTCTGGCGTTGATCTTGAGACGCCAAAGTAAAACTTTTGAACTACTCAAACGTTTCGTTGATTTCATGTTAGATAAAAATAGTGCAATGAATGTAACGTCACTTTCTCGAACACAAGGTCAAGCCAGACTGCTAGAAAAGCAGTGTGAGAAGTATAAGAAGTATTACGATGCGAATAGATCAGAGCTGGAAAAGGCTTATGCAGGAAAAGGTGTTCTTAAAGAAAAAGCACCTGAAATAAAAGCGGAAGAGACGAAAGATACGAATGGAGAACGTCAACAAGAAGCACAAGTGCGCGGAGATGGATCGAAGACACCTGGATCTCTGGGTCGACTTGGACTCTTCTCTCCTGAGTCGGGATCGTCTTCCTCACCCAACACACCATCATCGGTGAATCGATTGTTTGCGGATTGGGTATCGGGCAACGCCTTTGATGTGAGTGGCTTACCGTTTGACGAAGCGATCCGAGTAGCATTACAGAGATCGTTGGCCGGTAGTCAAACAGCCAGCACCAAAACACCAGGATCATCCGCTGATAGTCACTCCCAACTGATTGAGAGGGGCCGGCAGTACGGTTATGATTGTCATAACGTTGATGGAGACGGTAATTGTTTCTTCCGTGCAGTGGCGCACCAACTCCAGCGCTTAGGCCAACCGGAGAGTCATGACACCCTGCGCGCCCAAGCGGCGGCGGAAGTGGGTCGTCACGCCACGTACTATGGAAACTTCATGGCTGGAAGCGTGGGGGAAGCCGTCACACAGATGGCGCGACCCGGCGAGTGGGTTGGCCAAATTGCCACCCAAGCCATCGCACGTTTAAAACGCGTGATCATTGTGGTGATCCCTCACGACGGTAGTTCACCGGTAGTAATGAAACCCCGAGGGGCTGATCGTGTGATGGTGCTGGGTAATCAGGTAAACTACCATTTTCAATCCTTGATTCCCCAGCAAGCAGGGACCGTAGTGACGGAAGCGGTATCCAAACTGATTGATGCCGCGGAGTTTCTAGAGTCTTACTCTTCTGAGCAATCCACTCATGTGACCCAGCCTACGTTATTCGGAGATACCGATAGGAAGCAAGACACGGCTCGCGGTGGGGACGAGAAACAGCGCCGCTCCATTTCACCGACATCTGTCAAGGAAACAGAATCTGGAAAAGAAGCATGATTA
>CAWUIH010000066.1:0-8395 GCA_963922495.1 uncultured Coxiellaceae bacterium
GTCAACATTAAGTTGCCGCGCTAGCATACGAACCGCAGGTGTTGCCTTGGGGCGTTTTGAATTTATTGGTGATTTAGGCTTAACACCCGTGGCGGATTCTTCAAGTATCTCGTCAGATTCTTCAATTTCTCCGACAACCGTGCCGGATTCTTTGATTGCAATGGGGCGTTCTGCTTTTCCTATAAAACCGATCAATGGCTCAGCAGTAATAATCGTGTCACCAACTTTCCCAAATAGTTTTTCGACGGTGCCGTCATAGGGTGCTGGTACGTCAACGAGTGCTTTAGCAGTTTCCATTGCGACCATTGGTTGATCGATCTTCACTTCCTCGCCGACCTTCACATACCATTCTCGAATGATAGCGTCTGGCAAGCCTTCACCTAAATCGGGCAGTTTAAAAATTTTCATGCGTACTCCAATACTTCTTGCACGGCGTTCATGATACGATTTTCGCTCGGCATGTAATACTTTTCAGCTTTGAAATAAGGCATCACTGTATCAAATCCTGTCACTCGTTTGATCGGTGCCAGTAGGAACAGTAAACCGTGTTCAGTAATTTCCGCAGCGATTTCTGCGCCAACACCCCCCGTACGTGCGGCTTCATGGATGATCACGCAACGTCCAGTTTTTTCGATCGACTGTAAAATAGTATCCATATCCAGCGGCTTGATGGTGGCAACGTCGATAACTTCTGCACTAATGTGTTGTGTAGCGAGCCTTTTAGCGACGTTCAACGTTTCTTTAATCATCGCACCCCAGGTGATTAAGGTTAAGTCGTCGCCCTCACGCAACACGAATGCACGATCTAAAGGCAGTGCGTTTCCATCGTCAGCCACTTCTTGTTTGACGTGGCGATAAATTCTTTTGGGTTCTAAAAAAATCACTGGATCGGGATTGCGGATCGCAGCAAGCAGTAAACCGTAAGCGCGTGCTGGTGAGGAGGGGATAACCACGCGTAGGCCGGGAATGTGTGCAAACAATGCTTCAGTGCTTTCAGAGTGATGCTCTGGAGCGTGGATGCCGCCACCGTAGGGTGCTCGAAAAACTGCAGGACAATGTAAGCGACCACGGGTTCGATTTCGTAGCCGTGCAGCATGGCTGATGATGTGATCCAAGGCAGAATAAATAAATCCCATAAATTGAAATTCGGCAACCGGCTTTAATCCGTGTGCTGCCATACCGATCGACATTCCTGCAATCATACTTTCAGCTAGTGGTGTGTCTAAGACTCGCTCTGGTCCAAATTGTTCAAGTAATCCTACGGTGGCTCTAAATACGCCACCATTTACGGCGACATCCTCACCGAAGACAATCACTGAATCGTCATGTTGCATCTCATAGATGAGCGCTTGATTGACGGCTTCAATTAAGGTGATTTTGCTCATGACGATGCCTCATCACGCTGGCGCTGTAAATTCTTTGGTAGAGTTGCATACATGTAATCAAACATGTCAGTAATTTGTGCTGGTTGTAGCGACAAATACTCAGCCACTGCAGCATCAACTTCCTTGGCTAGTTGTTGTTGTAATTGTTTTTCTTTATTGCGTGACCACAGTCCCTCAGCTTCAAGGTAATGGCCTAGACGTGCGATAGGTTCTTTTTTTTGTGCTTGTTGCAGTGCGTTCTTAGGGACGTAGCGTGAAGCATCGTCGGCAGTGGTGTGATCACTCAGGCGATAGGTTTTTGCCTCAATCAGTGTCGGACCACCCCCTTGACGCGCTTTTTCCATGGCTTTTGAAACAGCATAGTACACAGCAATGACGTCATTACCATCGACTTGCCAGCCGTTAAAGCCAGCGGCGATAGCTTTTTGTGCGAAGGTTTTGCAATGGGTTTGATGCTCACTAGCAACGGAAATCGCCCATTGGTTGTTGTTTATCACAAATACAACCGGAAGATTCCAGCAGCCAGCCAGGTTTAGTGCCTCATAAAAATCACCTTTTGAGGTGCCGCCCTCACCAATAGAAGTGAGTACTGCTTGGGGTTGTTTGCGGTATTTCAGTGCATATGCAACGCCAGTAGCATGGAGTAGTTGGCTTGCAATCGGAACGGCGATCGGGAAATCGTGCTGGGCTTGTGGTGTAGAAAAATCGCTGCCACGTTCGTCTCCACCCCAGTAAGATAAAAATTCACTTATTTTAACGCCGCGTGATAAAAAAACCCCTTGGTCTCGATAGTATGGGCAAAAAACATCTTTTGCTTGTAGTGTGTTTCCCATGCCAATACTGACGGCTTCTTGACCGCGAGCAGAAGGGTAGGTTCCCATCTTTCCAGTGCGTTGCATATTGACTGCTTTGCGGTCCAGTTGATGAGTTAGAGACATTTGCCGATAGAATGTTAATAGTTTTTCAGCGGTGATGTTTTCTGGTAAGGATTGAGTAAGCTGACTGTGTTCATTTAAAAATTGTAAATGCTGAACAGCAAAACTAGCTATTGTGGTTGTTTTGGGGCTCATTAGTTCTCTTAAATCCTTTCATTGGTGGCTTAGCTTTAGTTTTTCGGCTGCAACTAAAAATGCCACTTCGTTTGTGGGGGAGTCAAGTTGCTTTGCTCGTTCAAATATCAGGGTTAGGCGATCATAGATTTTTTCAATGGATTCATCTATTTTGGCAAAGTCAACGCCATCGTGAATGGCAGCGGCTTGAATTAGACCCCCCGCATTAATCACAAAATCAGGTGCGTAAAGTATGTTGCGTTGGTGTAAATGATGGCCGTATTGCTGGTGAGCGAGTTGATTATTAGCAGCCCCAGCGATAATTTTTGCCTTAACCCGTCCTAATGTACTTCTATTGATAGTACCACCAATAGCGCAAGGGGCAAATACGTCGCATTCCACGTCATAAATTTGCTGCTGGTTGTCGGGTGGGTTGCCATGTCGCGGGACTACTTCAACATTGAATTCGTTGATGAATCGTTGCAGACGTTGTAAATTGGGTTCGCAGATAATGAGTTTTACGCCCTCGCTATAAAGCAATTTGGCAAGGTGGTAGGCTACGTTGCCACCTCCCTGAATGGCTACTCTCAAACCATCAAGCTGTGTTCGCCCCAGCTTAAAAGTGACGGCTGCTTGAATACCACGGTATATACCGCGTGCAGTGTAAGGAGCAGGATTGAGTAATTTCTCATCGCGTTGGGTTGCGCCAATCACATGGGGGGTGCGTTCAGCAACACTTTTCATATCCTCAGGGTGTGTTCCCATATCCATTGCAGTGACGTAACGCCCATTGAATTGATCTACAAAGTCGCCAAAGGCATGAAATAGTTCGGAACGATTGTAAGGATTTTTAGGTCGAATGACGACGGCTTTACCGCCACCGTGAGCTAAATCGCTGGCTGCGGCCTTCATTGTCATGCCGTGAGCTAAGCGTAACGCATCTTTAAGTGCCAAATCATGACCGGGATAGGAAATGAATCGACAACCACCAATCGCTGAACCCAGTGTGTCGTTGTTAATGACGACGATTGCTTGTAAACCGGTTTTGGGGTCGTTTTTGGTGTGTATCTCATGTGTTCCAAGCTGTTTTGCATATCGCATCAAGGCATGGTGAGAATAATATTTTTTTAGATTCGCTTTCATGAACAGTCTATTACAGGGGGCTGCATTAAATTTTTACTATATTGCAGAAAATACAGCACATGTTATCAAGGATTTTGCTATTATGTAAGTCTAGGGAGTAAAAAATACAGGAAGCGCTATCCTCATGAACAATGTAGAAAAGTTGCTGGTTCCTAGCGTTATTGCTCACCGTGGCGCCAATCGTTTAGCCCCAGAAAACACTCTCTCAGCGCTTAGGAGAGCCAAGTCTCAAGGTGCAAATTGGGTCGAATTTGATGTTCGACTAACCAAAGATAGCATTCCGATCGTCTTTCACGATGACGAATTGAGCCGCACTACAAATGGCAAAGGTTACGTCGGTAGCAGTACATTTCAACATATTCAGGATTTAGACGCCGGTGGCTGGTTTGATAATAGTTATGAAAATGAGCGAATTCCTACTTTTTATGAATACATTCAATTGGCTGCTGAATTAGGTATGGGTGTGAATATTGAGTTAAAACCGACGGAACGAAGAGTGGAAGAATTGGCGCATATTGTGTCTCAACAACTGAAGCAATTATGGCCAGCCTATTTACCACGCCCACTCATCTCAAGTTTTTCTTTTCCGTGTATTGCGGCAATGCGCAATCTAAGTGAGAATTTTTCGTTGGCATTAATTACCTACAGTTGGACGGAAGATTGGAAAACACTTATGGAAAGATACCAGTGTAGCGCGCTGCATGTGAATTACAAAACCCTATCGCCTGAGCGGATTCGTGTAGTTAAAAAAGCGGGTTATCATTTATTGGCTTACACGGTGAATGATAGGCAAGTTGCTGATAATTTAATTTCTCAAGGTTTAGATGCCATATTCACGGATAATCATGTGTTATATTCACAATAAATTCTCAATGAGCCGGCGTGAAACGCTGTTTAAATAATATTTTGCAATTAATGTCTGCTGTTGTTGGGTTGATAGATCGCCATTTTGTTGCAGTAAATTGCGTTTTCGAGAACTCATGGAAAAAATACTAATTGCCGCAGAGACCGATAAATTTAAACTTTCTGACATGCCCACCATCGGTATTTGAAATAAGATATCGCTGGCTGCGAGTGCTTCATCAGATAAGCCTCGTTGCTCGTTACCAATTAGAATACAAATTGGCGTTTTAACGGCCACTTCAGAAATGCTATTTTTGGCTTGCATGATACCACCGGCTAATGCGAGGTTTTGTTTTTCAATATGTTTTAAGAAAATCGCAAAACTTTCGTAAAAGTGAACGTCAACCCAATAAATCGCTCCTTGTGTAATGCCACGGGCGTATTTTGCGTCGGCTTCTGGGGTTATAATGTGTACATTTGAGATACCAAATGCTTCAGCAGTACGCACACATGCTAACGCATTATTAATATCTGCAGGAGCTTCGATAGCCAGTTGAATACTATGTAAGCGATTTTTGATGACAGCAACAATGCGCTGTTTGCGTTTTTCGCTGACGTAAGGTTCTAGGGTATCGATAATTTCTGTGCTGGTATATTTTTCAAAAATATTCTTCAATGACTTATGTTTCATATTGTCAAATTATAGTGCATTAGTGGCTGTAAGGCACGAGCTTTGATATGCTTTTATGATCATGTCAAACCATTATATTTTCTTGAAACAAGCACTTGAATTGGCACAAGCTCGTCGAGGATTCTGTGCTCCTAATCCTGCGGTGGGGGCGGTGGTGGTTAAAGACGGAACTGTAATTGCATCAGGCGCGCATCAAGCCAGTGGTCAACCACACGCTGAAGTTATAGCATTAGAATCACTGCCAGATGCCTGCGACGCGACATTGTATGTGACACTGGAACCTTGCTGTCACTGGGGGAAAACTCCGCCGTGTACCGATTTAATTATTGCAAAAAACATCAAGCAGGTTTTTTTTGGATTTAAGGATCCTAATCCGGATGTGAATGGTGGAGGAGAATCACAGTTGTCGACGGCGGGAATTTTGTGTCAACAGCTTGAGCTACCCGAAATTAATAATTTTTATCGCAGCTATCGTTATTGGTTGGAGCATCATCGTCCCTTCGTAACTGCCAAAATAGCGTTAAGTTTGGATGGAAAAATAGCGAGTAAAAATGGTCGCCCAGTGGCAATCACCGGTTCGGAATTAAAACAATATACTCACATTTGTCGTAAGCACAGCGATGCTATTTTAACGACTGTCACTACTATTTTATTTGATGATCCGCAGTTAAACGTTCGCTTGGGAAACGAAGTTATCAAAAAACCGCTTTATATTTTAGATTCTGATTTACGATTGCCAAAAAACGCTACAATTTTTAAAACCGCGAAAAGTATCACGGTATTTCATAAAAACACACTGACCCAAAAAACAAATGCTGCATGGAGCCAACTTAAATATTATGGCGTTTCATTTGATGAACAGGGTTTAAACTTGTTTGAAGTATTAACGTTGATAGGCGATGATGGTGTGCATGATTGTTGGGTTGAAGCAGGCGCACGGTGTTTTGAAGCATTTCTCAATCAACAATTAATTAATCGAGGTCTGCTATACGTCGCACCTAAAATTCTTGGTAGTGAGGCCATGAATTCTTTTAAAGCCGCATTTGATTTTTCTGAACACGGTAGTGTCTCGTGGCGATTCATGGGCGGTGATGCCATTTGCGACGTGCAATTTTGATTTGCTGTTTTATCGTCTCATTTTGTTATGGCTAATAACTTGAGAGCGGCCAGCAAGTTTTTGTAGATAGCTCTTCATGTGATTTCATGTTGTT
Source organism: uncultured Coxiellaceae bacterium (assembly GCA_963922495.1). Taxonomy (GTDB): domain Bacteria; phylum Pseudomonadota; class Gammaproteobacteria; order Coxiellales; family Coxiellaceae; genus CAWUIH01. The sequence continues at coordinate 6,323 of CAWUIH010000066.1, forward strand.
GATAGAATCACGATAGTTACTTATTGACTGCGTAATACTCGGTTTCCAGTTGTGGATTTTTTTTGTAGCATATTTTCCCAATTGATATAAGCCATACAATGCCAGGAGTGCGATTGCGATAACCGCGATATACTGAACCACTGGCACGGTAGAAATAACCAGTGTGCTAAAAAACAACGTCTTTGCCCCAGCTAAGGCGCAAATATTGGTTGTGCTGACTGAGGTTGTAACTGGTGCAGTAACAGCACTGATACATTGAAATACGGATTTTACTTTATCACACAATGTATTTTCTATTGGATTTTTTTCTAGTAAAAATTCGATCTTCTCAATACCGAGGCCTCCCAACAAATCATGATGGGGTTGTAAATCTTCTAAGCCCTCCAGTGACTGAAAACCATTACGGTTAAGCTCCGACATTCCCCAATAGTGAATATTTTGTGGTTGTGTTGGGGTAAGTTGTGATTCGATAAGTTCTGTTTCGGTGCCCTCAAAGCGCAATTTAAGCAGTTGTGATGGCTCAGATTCAGAGACTAATATCACAATAATTTGGTCTTCGCCATCATCGAGTAGTTGTTGTAATTTTTGTTTAATCTCGCCATCAATACGAGTTAGTGCAGATAGCGTGTTGGTAACGAGTGTTGCTCTACTTTCTTCACTGAAATTAATTCCCAACTCCTGTAACCATTCTTTACGTTTTTCTTTTTGATAGCTTTCCTGATTTACTTTGCTATCAAACTTCTTCGCAGATTTTATTTGCTTGTTGACCCACTCTTCCATTTCTGGACTTTTTGATGCCACTAATTCATATAGTCTCGGGTGTTCCAGTGCTGCTGTTTTTTGCTTAAATTCTGTTTGTGATTTCAGCCACCGTTTGAAGTCACCTTCATCATCGGGGGAGGTGTTCATAAGAATATCAAAATTAATAATCAAAGCTGTTTTAGGCATGACTGTATACTTATATATCTAAATTTATCTAAAATTTTATTATAACCATACTCGTTTTGTGTTGTTTAAGCAAAGTATTAATAGTTAACAGAGATTATAAATAGGGTTATTTCTCCAAATAGCTATAGGTTGCTTTTTGTGCAATGTTCTGATAATTTTACAGTTGTCTTCGGGGCGGGGTGTAATTCCCCACCGGCGGTAATCCAGCACCAGTTGCTGTTTAGCCCGCGAGCCTTTGACGCAGTTGTCAAAAGCAGATTTGGTGTGATTCCAGAGCCGACGGTCATAGTCCGGATGGTAGAAGATTTGCGGCGACCTTTCTTGGTTATTCGTACCTATAGCTATTCCCCGATGATATTCGAGGGGAATCATGTTTACAGGCATTATTGACCACTGCGGCAAAATTAGAAAAATTCAGCGCCAATCTGAAAACATCCACATCTGGATTCAGACTCAATTCAGCGACATCTCACTAGGGGAAAGCATTGCTGTCGACGGTGTTTGCCTAACGGTTGCTGCATTGACTGATGACTGTTTTCGTTGTGACTTATCGCCAGAAACGTTAAGTTGCACTGCCTTCGCCGCTTATTCAGTGGGGCAACTGGTCAACTTAGAACGTGCTTTACGCCTGCAAGATCGGCTGGGAGGGCATATGGTTTCTGGTCATGTGGACCAAACTGCAAAATTGTACTCGCAGCAAATGCATGATGAATACCTGGCATTGCATTTTACGGGCATCACCTCGTTTAACAAAAATTATTTAATTCCTAAAGGCAGCGTTAGTGTTAATGGCGTTAGTTTAACAATTAATGCTATTGAGCAAGATGGTTTTTCCGTAATGCTGATTCCACATACGCAACAAGTGACTAATTTGAAACAATTAAAAATCGGTGATCGGGTGAACATGGAGTATGACCAGATGACCAAAACCATTGTGAGAACTGTGTATGAAATTTCAAAAAACACATCGTCCGTTTGCTGATATTACTACCGCATTAGAAGTGATTCGTTCCGGTGGTATGGTCGTCGTAGTAGACAACGAAGACCGTGAAAATGAAGGTGATTTAATTATGGCCGCTGAAAAAGTGACCCCAGCAGCAATTAATTTTATGGCAACGCATGGCC
>CAWUIH010000067.1:0-7934 GCA_963922495.1 uncultured Coxiellaceae bacterium
TTGTGATAAATTATCAAATTTTGTTCCATACCATTGCAACACACAAGATCTCGCTTGCTCAATATCACTATCCAAATAAATAGCACCAATCAATGCTTCAAATGTATTTGCTAATATCGAGCGCCTTTGATGGCCTTTATTTTTTTGTTCTCCTTTGGCAAGCCGAATATATGGACCAACATCTAAGTCTGCGGCAAGCTGTGAAATCACATCTCCATTCACAATGGATGCACGCATTTGCGTCAACTCTCCCTCACGCACTCCTGGGTGACGATCGTAAAGCTCTGTAGATATGATAAATTCTAAGATTGCATCCCCGAGAAATTCAAGACGCTCATTATTATTAGCGCCGATACTGCGGTGGGATAACGCATTTTCGAGTAATTGAATGTTACTAAACTTATAGCCTAATTTTTGCATTAAAACTTTTAATTCTTTCATTATCATGACACTTTATTTAATCGTCGATCATAAAGGATTACCAATACGATGCCAACGCACAACGTTTTTCATATAATCCCAACTCATCCAAATGCCAAAAGCACGACCGACTAAATTAGCTTCAGGGATGTAACCCCATTCACGGCTATCGATGCTTGTATCTCGATTATCACCCATCATAAAATAATGGTGTTTTGGAACCGTAAGCTCATAATTGTTGCGCTTGCCACCAACAGCCTGCAAGTAAATAAGATGTTTAATACCATTCAAATTTTCTTCATAAACGTTAGTAATTTTTGGATTGCCGTTATAAACCTGGCCAATGGTACGCTTTAAGAAAACTTGTGACTGTTTTTTACCATTTATATAAAGTGTTCTATCTTTATAAACAATATGATCTCCCGGCAAACCAATCACTCTCTTTACAAATACGATATTTGGATCTTTTGGCCAACGAAATACCGCAATATCGCCACGCTTCGGTTCACCAGTATGAAATATTAAACGATGTGTCACTGGAAATCGTATTCCATAACTCAATTGACTAACAGCAATAAAATCTCCTGGTAACACCGTAGGTTCTAATGAGCCTGTTGGCACCTGATATGGCTGTACCACAAACGAGCGAATCAGCCACACTACAAAAAAAATTGGAAATAATTTACGCGCGTACTGGAATGCCAATGAAGTTTGTGAATGATTACGACCTCCTAAAAACACCCAAATATCAACAGCAGACATAAAACCTAACACAATCACAATCGCTGTTAAATAAAAAGAAAAATCAAATTCCATTTAATTAATCACTTTTGTTGACTTTTAATACTGATAAAAATGCTTCTTGTGGGATAGAAACTTTGCCAACCTGCTTCATGCGCTTTTTCCCTTTTTTCTGCTTATCCAGCAGCTTGCGTTTACGCGAGACATCTCCACCATAGCATTTAGCCGTTACATTTTTTCGAAGTGCCTTAACGGATGTACGCGCAATAATTTTTGCTCCTATTGCTGCTTGAATTGCAATTTCAAACATCTGTCTGGGAATTAATTCTTTTAGCCTTTCCGCAATTTCCCGACCTCGACTAAAAGCATTATCACGATGCACAATCGCTGTCAGTGCATCTACTTTAGCACCGTTAATCATGATATCCAATTTAATTAAATCTGCCTTGGAAAAGTAATCAAAACTATAATCCAATGAAGCGTAACCACGACTGACTGACTTTAAGCGATCGAAAAAATCAAGCACTACTTCACTCATTGGAATTTCATAGGTTAATGACACTTGATTACTAAGATAATTTAGCTTTTTCTGAATACCACGTTTTTCAACACATAACGTTATAACAGCACCTAAGTATTCTTTTGGTAACAACATGTTAACTACTGCTATTGGTTCGCGAATCTCATCAATTAAATTAGCTTCAGGTAGACCACTGGGATTATCAATGTAAAGTGTCTCACCCTTTTTAGTAACAACTTCATAAATAACTGTCGGTGCTGTTGTAATTAAATCAAGGTTATACTCTCTTTCTAGGCGTTCTTGCACAATTTCCATATGCAACATTCCAAGAAATCCGCAGCGAAAACCAAAACCAAGAGCTTCTGAAGATTCTGGTTCGTAAAATAATGCCGCATCGTTTAAGCGTAATTTTGCCAATGCTTCGCGGAATGCCTCATAATCCTCTGAGCTGACTGGAAACATTCCAGCGAACACCTGTGGTTTCATTTGTTGAAACCCAGGCAATGCGGTCGTAGCCGCCGCTTTACTATGAGTAATCGTATCGCCGACTGGAGCACCAAAGATATCTTTAATACCCGCAACCACAAAACCCACGGAGCCCGCAGACAACTCACTTAACGTATGACGTTTGGGCGTAAAATAGCCAATTTGATCTACCTGGTATTCACGTCCCGTTGACATTACTTTAATTTTTTCACCTTTTTTCAGTATACCTTGTTGGATCCGAACCAGTGAAACCACACCTAAATAGCTATCAAACCATGAATCGATGATCAATGCTTGCAGTGGTGCCTTGGGATCACCCTCTGGTGCTGGTATCGTAGTTACGAGTCGTTCTAATGCCTCTTCGATACCAATGCCCTGTTTAGCACTCAGTTCCACTGCTTCCATCGCTTCTATACCAATTACATCCTCAATTTCTTGGATCACACGCAATGGTTCAGCTTGTGGTAAATCAATTTTATTGAGTACCGGTAACACCTCTAAATCTTGTTCAATTGCAGTGTAGCAAGTGGCGACCGTCTGGGCCTCAACCCCCTGGGCAGCATCAACAACTAAGAGGGCACCTTCACACGCGGCTAGTGAACGTGAAACTTCATAGGCAAAGTCAACATGTCCGGGAGTATCAATAAAATTAAGTTGATAGATCTCACCATCATGAGCTTTGTAGTGCAATGTGACACTTTGGGCTTTAATGGTGATTCCTCGCTCACGTTCAATCTCCATTGAATCCAATACTTGGGCCTTCATCTCACGTTGACTAAGACCACCACAAAACTGAATAAAGCGATCAGCCAAAGTCGATTTACCATGATCGATATGTGCAATGATTGAAAAGTTGCGAATGCGCTGTTGTGGAATGTTAGACATAAATTCCTAGTAGTTCATCTCTCATTGGGCGCAGTTTAACAAGAAATGACTCACAAGCCCAACATCGCCATGCTCAAAGGGATATCCATATAAATACTAAAAAGATCAGTTAATTATAATTCGATAGTAACTTTACTATGTGATTTCCTTCAATTGTTTTCATAAATTCATATTTGTTGATAAAAAGCCTAATCACAATATCATGTAGTTTATTGGGTTTACAAAAGCAAATTGTTTTTATGATGAATCCCTATACTCGCGTACAAAACGTCAGCTGTTTTCTGTTGATGACTTGGAGTCACTACGATTTTTTCCAAGTAATTGACCACCCCTCTTCATGATGTGCTGCTTCATAGTGACTATTGAGATAATAACCCAATACCATCAGTAATTCATCACCATAAAAAATCAAAGGTATCCGTCCACGTTCCCAAGGTGGTACCCGCCATTCCTGCCATAGCTTTTTCAATCTATGCGTGCCACTTCGATTTTTGAAGTGGCATCGCTCACCACCTTTACGAAATCGAACAATTAATTTACTCAAATCCAAAGAAGCAGATAATCCCTGACCAATAACCCGTTGTGCCTGGAGTTGACCTAAGTGATTCGGCAATATCAAGGGGGTTGATAAGTCCCAATTTTTTAACCACTGGGGCTGTGCCATTGGTTGCTTCAATAAATACAACTTGTTTTGATAACGCTTGATGGTTGCTCCACACCAAGAAAAACTCGGCATCGCATCGGCTGCAGCATCAACCACAGTGTTGAATATTTCCTGAATATGCTTGCAGTTTGGAGTGATAAATTCAGCCTCTGTTATCCAACGCCGCAATACATTGCGTCTTCGTGCATCTGACAATTCTTTAAGCTGTGCTATCAGCAAACTATCCTGGTCACGGCAAACCTGTAAATCCATATCCGCAAGTTCATCAAGCAGTGTGACCGCTTCGGAGCAGTGGTGAGCGCTACGCGATATGACTGAAAAAACCTGTGGCCAGCGGCGCTGTAACAATGGAAAAATATCATGGCGTAAATAATTTCGATTAAATCGCTTATCGTGGTTACTATCATCCTCAATCCATCGCAGCTGATTATCAACAGCATATTTTTTCAAAACTTCTGTACTAAATTGCAATAACGGACGCAATAAATAACTGCAGGCAAAATGTTTTTTATTTGGCATAGCGCTCAAACCCTTAATACCTGCACCACGCAATAATTGTAGTAGCATCGTTTCCGCCTGATCATTCAAGGTATGCGCAGTGAGCAATATCTCCTGAGGCCGCAGCAAATCTGCGAAGGCAGCGTAACGACTTTTACGTGCGGCTGCTTCAACCCCATTATCCATTACTGCATTGACATTGACGGTTTGTGCGATAAAGGACACATTTAAGCCCTCACAGGTTTTTTTGCAATGTTTTTCCCAATCATCAGCATTCACACTCAAACGATGATTAATATGCACAGCACGCAACTCAATAGCCGGATTATATTGACGCCACTCAACCAAGGTTTGTAGCAATACGCGGGAATCCATACCGCCACTATAGGCAACGCAAAAGTACTTAGCAGTTGTTAATTCAGAGAGGCATCGTGCAACACTAGCAGCAGTGAACACTTAAAATACCGTACGCCCGTAGTGCAGCCAACGCTCATGACGTTCTTGAGTCAATTGCGACAGCGGTTTTACAGATAAGTGGGAAAGATGATTTAAGAGCCGTTGTTTAACGGCGGTGGCTACTGCAGCAATATCACGATGTGCACCACCCAAAGGTTCTTGAATCACATCATCAATCAACCCTAGTTTATACAGTCGTGGCGCTGTTAAATTAAGCGCTTCAGCCGCTTCACTCGCTTTCTCAGCACTTTTCCATAAAATTGAGGCACAACCTTCTGGCGAAATCACTGAATAATAGGCGTACTGCAACATGAGTGTCACATCACCAACGCCAATGGCTAACGCCCCACCGGAACAACCTTCGCCAATAATAGTACAAATAATTGGTGTTTGTAGCTCTGACATCTCATATAAATTACGTGCAATTGCCTCACTCTGATTACGTTCTTCTGCGCCCATACCCGGATACGCGCCAGGCGTATCGATGAAAGTGAACACTGGGATTTTAAAGCGCTCAGCGAGTTTCATGAGACGCAATGCTTTCCGAAAACCTTCTGGATTAGCCATCCCGAAATTACGGTAAATTTTGTCTTTGGTATTTCGGCCCTTTTGATGACCCAACACCATAACAGGTTGTCCATCCAAACGTGCGAGACCACCGATGATGGCATGCGCAGCGCTGAAATGCCGATCACCACTTAGTTCATGAAAGTCAGTGAATATATTTTCAATATAATCAAAAGTGTATGGGCGAAGTGGATGACGTGCCAACTGCACAATCTGTTGTGCACTGAGATCAGAAAAAATTTTCTGCGTTAAGATTTTACTTTTTTCTTCAAGCTTGGAAACTTCTTCGGTAATGTTAAGGTCTTGACTGCTGCCAACACGCCGCAACTCTTCAATTTTTTCTTGTAGCTCAGCGATCGGCTGTTCAAAATCTAAATAATCCAGATTCATAGTTGGCTCTTTAGCTCCAAATACTAACAATGTAGCAGTTTCAACACGCAAGCACCAGCGATAGACGACAGTATCACTTATGGCGCAACAGCGGAAATAGAATGACATCTCGAATCGAAGCACTATCAGTAAACAACATGACCAAACGATCAATACCAATACCTTCACCTGCAGTCGGTGGCAAGCCATATTCCAAAGCCGTGATATAATCTTCATCAAAACTCATCGTTTCCTCCTCACCGGCTTCCTTAGCGACTAATTGTGCTTTAAAACGCTTGGCTTGATCATCAGGGTCATTTAATTCCGAAAAGCCATTGGCAATTTCACGACCACCGACATAAAATTCAAATCGGTCAGCAATAAAATTATTATGATCATTAGCGCGAGACAGCGGCGAAACTTCTAGCGGAAATTCAGTAATAAAGGTCGGTTGCTTTAATTTATCTTCAACCAATTTTTCAAATAATTCAAATTGAATTTTACCTAGGCCATAATATGCGGGAATATTAATGTTTAAATGTAATGCCAATTGTTTTGCTTTTTCATAATCATCAACTTGCTGTGGAGTAATTTCAGGATTAAAGTGTAAAATGGAATCGCGCAACGGCAAACGTTGAAATGAGCGACTTAAATCAATTTCAAACTCTTGATGCATTAAAGTCAAGTTTCCAAAAATTTTCCGCGCCAAATAACGCAACATTTCTTCCGTGAGCGCCATTAAATCTTCAAAAGTTGCATAAGCTTGATAAAATTCCAGCATGGTAAATTCAGGATTATGGCGTGTTGAAATACCTTCGTTACGAAAGTTACGATTAATTTCATATACTTTTTCAAAGCCACCAACCACTAAACGTTTCAAATATAATTCTGGTGCGATGCGTAAAAATAAATTCATATCCATCGCATTGTGATGAGTTTCAAACGGACGCGCCGCGGCACCACCAATGAGCGAGTGCATCATCGGCGTTTCGACTTCCATATAACCACGCTCGTCTAAAAACGCACGAATACCTGCCACGATTTTTGAGCGAATTTCAAAAATACGCCGCGACTCAGGGTTCACCATTAAATCAAGATAGCGTTGGCGGAAACGTTGCTCCTGATCGTGTAAGCCATGAAATTTGTCTGGCATCGGATGCAACGCCTTGGTCAGCAAACGGGCTTGATGAGCATGAACTGATAGCTCACCTGTTTTAGTCTTAAACATTATCCCTTCGATGGCAATGATGTCACCCAAATCCCAACTTTTAAATGCCTGGTACTGACCTTCGGGGAGCTGATCTCTGGCAAGGTAAATCTGTATTTGACCAGTCATATCCTGAATATGACAAAAACTTGCCTTACCCATGATCCGGCGTGTCATGATGCGGCCTGCAATTTTAACAGCATTTTTCTGTGCGCCTAGTTCCTCAGTACTTAATTTTTCAAAGCGATCACGGCAGACTGCTGCCAATATGTCTCTTTTAAAATCATTGGGATACGCTTGATTCTGCTCCCTGAGCGCAGCCAATTTGTTGCGACGTTGTAAAATCTGCTCATTAATTTCGTCTTTAGACGGTGGGGTGACTACTTTATCGTTCACGGAATTACCTCTTTGTCTGGGCACTTATGATATCAGGGCCTTGCGGCTTACTCAAAAGAAACAATCTCATTGCAGTGGCACACCGCTGTCACTCAGTCATCGCATTACATACTTAAACCTAGTTTGGCACATAGTCTTTGCACCTAAGACACACTTATTCGAGGAGGAGATAGAATCTCTTGGTATGCTTATATGTTTTACTTTAAGGTATATCAGGAAGCAACGCATTTTCTACCGAGCAGCGTAATTATACTAGCGGCCAATTTATTTACTTTTTGCCCAACTGGTCCGATGGTACGGTACGCACAAGATACCATTGCAGCTCGTTTTCTACTAAGAAAGGTTCTAGTATTTTTTATCATCAATCAAACTTCGTCGCGCAATCGGGTTGGGATAGCATCTTATGAAAGCATTGTATTTCTTCCAACGTAACACGATGAGTTGACAATGGTGGTAATTGGTCTAATGCAAAAAAATCCACCGCATCGGTTTCCAAACTTTTTGTTGCTTTACCACCAATAATTTCACATTGAAAAAAGGCTTTATACGCATGTGGAAACTGTGGCGGGTGATCATGACAGTGCTTATCAAACAATGCGAGTAATTTCACAACTTTTGCTTCAAATCCAGTTTCTTCGCGCACTTCACGCAAAATATTAGCAGAAGGTGATTCATTAATATCTGCCCACCCCCCAGGAACAGACCACAATCACTCTTTTACTTCA
>CAWUIH010000068.1:0-7373 GCA_963922495.1 uncultured Coxiellaceae bacterium
AGGTAGCGAAATTCCTTGTCGGGTAAGTTCCGACCTGCACGAATGGCGTAACGATGGCCACACTGTCTCCACCCAAGACTCAGTGAAATTGAAATCGCTGTGAAGATGCAGCGTACCCGCGGCTAGACGGAAAGACCCCGTGAACCTTTACTACAGCTTTACACTGAACTTTGAATATTCTTGTGTAGGATAGGTGGGAGGCTTTGAAGCTAGAGCGCTAGCTTTAGTGGAGTCATCCTTGAAATACCACCCTGGTGTGTTTGGAGTTCTAACCCAGGTCCGTAATCCGGATCGGGAACAGTGTATGGTGGGTAGTTTGACTGGGGCGGTCTCCTCCTAAAGAGTAACAGAGGAGCACAAAGGTACCCTCAGCACGGTCGGAAATCGTGCAATGAGTGCAAAGGCATAAGGGTGCTTAACTGCGAGAGTGACGATTCGAGCAGATACGAAAGTAGGTCTTAGTGATCCGGTGATCCTGTATGGAAGGGTCATCGCTCAACGGATAAAAGGTACTCCGGGGATAACAGGCTGATACCACCCAAGAGTTCATATCGACGGCGGTGTTTGGCACCTCGATGTCGGCTCATCACATCCTGGGGCTGTAGCCGGTCCCAAGGGTATGGCTGTTCGCCATTTAAAGTGGTACGTGAGCTGGGTTTAGAACGTCGTGAGACAGTTCGGTCCCTATCTGCCGTGGGCGTTGGAAATTTGAGAGGATCTGCTCCTAGTACGAGAGGACCGGAGTGGACGTACCTCTGGTGTTCCGGTTGTCATGCCAATGGCATTGCCGGGTAGCTATGTACGGACGGGATAACCGCTGAAAGCATCTAAGCGGGAAGCCTCCCTCAAGATGAGATTTCCCGGACCCTTGAGGTCCCTAAAGATTCGTTGGAGACCACAACGTTGATAGGCAGGGTGTGGAAGCACAGCAATGTGTGAAGCTAACCTGTACTAATTAATCGTGTGTCTTGACCATTCAACCCTAAATGGTTTTGTTGGAGTACTCTAATTTTAATTTAATGAGTTAGAAAGATTTGACAGCGCCTTTATTTTTCACCAAATGTTAAGGTTAATTGCTTACGTAATTAACAAGCCAGTTTCCTGGTGGCAATAGCAAGCGGGAACCACCTGATTCCATTCCGAACTCAGAAGTGAAAACGCTTAGCGCCGATGGTAGTGTGGGGTTTCCCATGTGAGAGTAGGTCACTGCCAGGTTTTTAATTCCATAAAATCCCTTGTCACACGATGGCAGGGGATTTTTTAATATAAATTTATTTTATCCCTGAACTTCCTTAGATTTAATGATGCTTTTCTTGATTCCCTTCTCTTTTTCTAGGTTAAATCGTAAAGTAAGCTTCTTAAAGCTTTATACTTGACTTAATTAAGGGTTTTCATTTAAAACTTATGTATGGATGGCAAATCAAACCAAGCTATTGGATTATTATTTAGCAGCCGAGTTATGGCTGTCATGTTCTTCAGTTTTTCTTCTACATTACCACTAGTATTGATCTCTGGAACGCTTCAGGCATGGTATACCGAGGCTGATGCCAGTTTGCCCGTAATAGGGTCACTAAGTTTATTGCAGTATGCTTACTTGATTAAATTTTTTTGGGCGCCACTAGTAGATCGTTTTTCAATATTCAGAATGGGTGTTTTACGAGGTTGGGTGCTATTAATGCAATTCATTATTGTAATCGGACTGATTGTGATGTCTTGGTTAAGCCCAAAAACATCCCCTTGGCTATTATTTGCTGTGGCGGCTACCATTGCATTTTTTTCTGCGACACAAGACGTTGCGATTGATGGTTATCGTGTTAGGGTATTATTGACTGAAGAGCGTGGATTTGGGGCGGCTGTCACAAGTGTTGCTGGCCGTATGGCGATGTTAGTTGCCGGTGGTTTGGCATTGATCATTGCTGCTAAGTGGGGCTGGCATCTTGCGTATTTAATACAAGCACAACTTATGCTGTTGTTGATCGCGGTGACATTTATTTCCCCTTCAGTCAATGCTACGCAACCACAATCAGGTTGGAAAGATACTGTAATACGCCCGTTTCAAGAGCTGCTAACACGAAAATATATCGTCCCAATATTAATACTAGTTGTTATTTACAAATTTGCAGATGCTTTGGCACTAAGCTTAAACACAGCTTTTTTATTGCGTGGCGTACATTTTACGCTGATGGAAATCGGGGTTTCTTATAAATTTACCAGTGTATTGGCGTCACTATTGGGTGGTGTTGTGGGTGGATATTTTCTACCAACAATGGGGTTGTATCGTGGGTTGATATGGTTTGGTTTTTCACAGACTGCAAGTAATTTATTATTTATGTTGTTGGCATTGGTGGGTAAAAATTTTGCGGTGATGTTAGCTGCTATTTTTGCTGATTATTTTTGCGGTGGATTATCCACAATAGCGTTTGTTGCTTTGCTATTGGCATTATGTTCCAAGAAATATTCAGCCACACAATATGCTATACTTTCAGCAATGATGGCTATTAGTCGTGTGGTAATTGGGCCTGCTGCAGCCTTATTGGTTAAAGCTCTAGGCTGGGCAGATTTTTATTTACTAACATTTTTTTGTGGTTTTCCCGCATTATTTTTATTGCGATGGTTAAGGAATAAGGTTGATTTTGGTTCAGTCACTTTACAATCTAATCAACCGGGGTTGCGCTCAAAACTTCTTAATTCCTCTCAATGACGTAGAGTACGTCAATGCCATTGCCCAAAGAGCTGGTATCTGTTTGAACATACCATGATCTATTTAGAATGTATCGCAACTGGATAATGTCAACTGGTGTGGTGATTCCGTACAAGTAGCGAATGTAAATTTTTCGCGTAATATGTCGCCCAACCACAAACGAGCTTTCCCCTTCATCAAACGGTGATATTGGTGTTGATACACCAAGGGCATCAGCACTAACATTTCCTTCAACCCCAAATTCAGTGAGTCCCAAACCACTAGTGATGTCGTTAATAAGCCCACCGTGTTGACTTCCACCGATATTAAAGGAGTTAACGGCGGTTGTAAGGAGTGCAATATCAGCGCCAGAGTTAACATTGGAAGATTGTCCAAGTAGCAAATACGATAAAATATCTGCTTGAGAGAGATTTCCACCTGATGCAAACAAGTTAATATTTAGGTTTTGAATTGTGCCTGTAATTCTCAGGCCCACGGTGATCCGATTACTTGCGCTGGTAGTATTTGAGTTGACATTGACTTGCCTGGTGATGCTGAGACTCAGAGTGGGATTATCTAAGGCCGAATTAGTAAAAGAGACATAAGAATTGGGAGAAATGTGTAATTTTTGAGTTTGAAAAGCTAAATTACCAGCAATATCGATGCGGCCATTGCCAGAAAACTCACGTTGAGGTTTTTTAGTAACTCGCATTTGCCCTGACAAGTGAGCGGTCGCTCCGAATGCTTTGACAATGACTTTCTTCCCCAAAGTGACATTAGCCAGGATTGTTACACCCCATCGTGTGTATGTTGTTACATTAGTATTGACAAATACCGTATCCGAACTTAAGTGTTGTACGCTGGTGAAATTGTTTGGTTTGAACGTTGCCTCTGGTATGTTGACATTACCATTGATGTGAATAATGTATTTATTCAATGAAATACTTGCGGTAGTAGTCGTGCGTAATTGATATTCAGGAGTGTTGAGAACAAGATAATTATCTGCAATTAATTTACCATTGGTAGGCCAGCCTGGTTTTCCTAAGTCAGTCGTTGCCAAAAAATTAAGCTGTTGTTTTTTTTCTGATGATGTAACGTGGTACCTAAGTATATGCCCGTGCCCTATTAAATCAACGGATAAGTTTTTAAAGGTATTGTTGATAGACGGTACAAAAACACTAGCATCTTTAATCGTTAATTTACCATTCAATGATGGGTAATTCAGAGAGCCAGCAATCTTCGTATCGCAATGCAGGCTTCCAGTCAGTTGAATGCCTTCTGGCATAAAAGGGTTGGCAATACGCAGATCATTACTGTCTATTTTCAAATAACCTGTTACAGGTTGATTTAAAGATAAATTGGATAAAGAAAGTTTTCTAAACGTAAGTTGAGTGTCTATAAGTGATTGCTTAGAATGTATAAATCCTAAATTAATGTTGCTTATTATACCAGAATCACTAAGCCTGGCAGAAATTGTTCCCTGAATATATTTGGTTTTAGCGTCACTGACTGCATTGGGGAAATCAATGATGATTTTGTGTAGCTCAGTGTTTAGGGTGCCAGATATATGCTTGATTCCTTTGCCCTGCAATTCTAAATTAAGGTTGGTATATCCGTCCAGTGCGACACCGCCCATCACAAAATTCATTAGAGGTTTTAAAGGTAATTTTTTTCCGGTTATATTTGCTTTCCAGGATTTTCTTTTGTTAAAGTCACCTGATAAGCAGATTTTACCATCACGCGACTCTAAGCAGCTATCATTTATTGAATATGCTTGATTAGTTATAGAGAAAGTCAAAGGGTGATTGAGTTTCCAATCGTATCTATTATGAAATCTTATTGATAGTTGCGAGAGCGTAATTCTTTTTGTAATTGAATGTAAGTCAGCTTGGGTATTTAAATTGATTGAAATGTTCTTTGTTCCAGTAATGTTGTTTCCAGATTGATAAATCATTGTGATGTAAGCATTAGGGTTTGCGAAGCTACCATTGATGTCTGTAAAGACATTAGAAAAAAATACCTTTTTATATTTCATATCTAATAGAAATAATTTAATTTGATTTTTATCTCGATGATGGGTACTGAAGTTCCATGAGCTGTTTAGATTTCTAGTGCTGAAATTACGCCATTTTATATCTTTTCCTGATAAATTTCCTGATATAATTGGATTTTTATTGTTTCCGATGATACCTCCTTCTCCAGTTAAACTTCCTTCTGCAATCGGATCTAGCTTGGATAAATCATTTACGGAAATCCTCCAGTTGAGATTCCAAATTTTTCTTAAGTTTCCGTTGATATCTAGAGTGTTGTTATCTGCATCTATATGAATATGTGTGGTGAAGTTTGGCAAGCCATGACTATATGTTCCAGAGCTTTTAAATATAGCGTTAAGATTTTTAGGCAGTGATGATTTTATAGAGCTTAGATCAAGTTTTTTTGCGTTTAAATCAATATCCCATCGAATTATAGGTTTAAAGTATAATTTTATATTGGCAATAAATTCACCATTAAATATTTTGGTTTTTTGTGAACGCAACTTTAGATTGCTTCCTGTGCCATTTCCTATAAAAGACCAAGGAACATTGCTATTACTCACTGCTTGAAAATAAATTGTATAATTCCTTGGAATTCCATTGAGAATTACTTGAAATCTATTAAGATAAGGCAGATTGGATTCTGCTTTAAGATCTCCTCTAAAATAACTATTTAAAGAAAAATTGTTTAATTTAATGTTGTTTAAACTTATTAATTTAGATTTTTCATTTGTTTTAAAGTTTAATTTTTTTATATTTGCATGATTTATTGTAATAGTAAGTCCATCAAATATTTTATTTTTCGATTTTTTGGTATATTTTGCAATTTGAGTTGAATGTGATGGATTTAATTCTATCGAAAGTTTGGTTGTTTTTATGTTTTTTATATGAATCTTGTGAATAAAGAATTCTAATGGCCTCCACTTTAATATAAAATTACTTGCATCTATTTTGTATTTTTTAGAGTGATATGAGATTTCCTTTATTTTTATTGAGTTTATATTAGTATTTGATGCTTGCTGATATTTAAATTCACCAGGTATAAATTTTTCGGCTAAAAATAAACCAATATGTAGGCCCGCTGGTGACAAGAGCAGCCCAATAAAAAATGAAATCAATAAGATAGCTATACCAATTGTGGTCAAAAACCATTTTATTATTGTTCTCATATTGCCGGACCCATTGAAAATTGTATCGCCCAAGGTTTACCTGGTTCGCTGATCGCTTGTGCAACTGTTAATTCAATCACTCCTACAGGTGTAATGTATGCAATACCAGGGCCAATTCCTAGATGTAATTTTTTATTAAATATGTTATTATCAACATTTCCGAAATCGAAAAAACCAGATAAATATAAGTTGCTCCATATCTTTTGTTGAATTTCAGTGCTTCCTGTTAATAATTCTCTCCCAGGGCCAACCCCATTGTAGCGATATCCTCTTAAACTGCGCGCACCACCAGCAAAAAACTGCAATGACAGCGGTAGGCGTTGTAACGATTTGATAGTAATATAACCCATTTTTGATTTTAAAATAAAGCGAGTAGTATGGAATAGTGTAAATAAGAGTCCACTTTCAGCACGCAACTGTATAAAACTACTTTCTGAAAGTATTTTATTGCTTGCGCCACTGATTGTGAATGTGAGTGAGTATCCTGTGGTTGGCTGTAAATGATTATTTTTTTTAGTTCGTTGCCACGCGATGCTAGGATAGATTAATTCTGTGTTAGTTGTTGGGTAATCAGCAAGGTTATATCTCTCTTTAAGAGCGGTAAGTGAGATCGTTTGTTTCCAGTTAGCCACAACAGTTTGGTAGCTGGCTCTAGCGCGGATACTTCGTCCATTGCCTGTTTTTTGATCCTGATGCACTAATGCCCCAGTAAACACCCACAACTGTTTCCATGGCTTGCTTCCAGGGATAAAATAGTTAGCGACTGCAGCACTGTTACTGACAGAACCACGAACATAGGCATTAAAATAATTTCCAGATGAATTGATCCAGCGAAATTCTGCACCAACCAGCGCTCTTGGGCCGGTATCTGTTCCATATCCAAGCCCGAAGGTATATTGTACTTTTTTATTCAACTCAAGTTGGATATCTACTGGAACGATTTTACTATGCAATTTTTGGTCCTGTTCGATGTTGGGCTTGATGTTTATGTAACGAAAGTAATTGCTTGACTCTAATCGGTTTTGCGTTTTATTGATATCAACTTGTTTGTAATTCTCGTTTCTCTTGTAGGCTAAATATTTGCTCAAAAATTTAAGAGAGAATGGCGATTTAGAGAATGTAGTGATTCCAAAGTGATACCTTTCTCCCGTGTCAACTACTATGTTTACTTCTGAGGTATATTTATCAAGATTAATCAGTACTTCACTTTTATCTAGTTTTGCATCAAAGTAACCAAGCATTACTGATAAATTGATTAAGCTATTTTTCCCTTTTAAATAATTTTCATTACTGAAATAATCGCCTGCTTTTACTGGGAAATGATCTAACAATCTTTGAAATTGTTTATTAGTAGCACCCGTGCCAATAACTTGTACGTGGACACGAGTAAATTTCATTCTATTTTTGGGGGTGACATTAAAATTAAATGTCCAGGCATTACCCACATGGGACTGGCTACCTTTCACACTCGACAAAAAGTAACCATAAGGG
>CAWUIH010000069.1:0-7311 GCA_963922495.1 uncultured Coxiellaceae bacterium
AGTACGTGTACGTGATCGAAGCCAATATCACCTTTAAAAACGGTCTCACCATTCCCCTGATGAGTGAGTTTCTTTACCGAGACAATAACCAACTCCTGGATTCAGAGGGCAAGCAAGATAACGAAATCACCGCCTTTGAGCGCTTGGCCTCGCGACTCAAGCAGTATTTCCCGCGACTCAAGCTCATGCTTTTTGGAGATGCGATGTTTGCGACAACCGGTATCATCGAGTTGCTCAAAGCAAACCGTTGGGAATTTATCATTCAATTTTCAAAAAGGCAGTTAAAGTCACTGGCGAAAAAGCTGGATGCCACAAAACCACAGAGCTTCACCCTACCCGGTCAGCCCATGTATCGTCGGCGTCAGCAACAATTTTATTATACCAATTATGTGAATGAAGGGTTCTCTGGGGATCTGATGATTCATCTCGTGGGGTGTGCGGAGCATTACCAAGAAGTCAATCCACTCACGGGGGATATTGAAGATCGTTATTCAGAGCGTGCGTGGCTATCCAGTGTGCCAATCACTCGGGATAACGTTCATGAACTGATTAATCTGGGCGCGCGTAAAAAAGAGCTCATCGAGGACAGTATCAACACGATGAAGAATCGTGGCTATCATTACCAGCACGCGTTTTCTTATGACTTTAATGCCATGCGAGGATTTCACTTTTTAATGCGACTCGGTTATGCCATTAATGCCCTTTCCGAATTCTCAACCGTGATGAAAAAGTATGTGAAATCGTTAGGGTGTTCAGCCACCTTAAAACGAATTAAAGAGACGTTTTTCAGTCCCTGGTTGCCATTGGTATGGTATGAGCAGCAACGACAAAACGTACCGCGGTTATGTCTGCAGCTTGAATAACCAAACGAGTGTCGTTAATAAAATTCGTACTTAATAATGTTGGCGACAAAGCCAAGAGAGACGCTCATCTCATGCGTGAAAATGATCAGAAATCACACCGTTTGAAACGCTGAAAATTGGGGATTTTGATGGGCGATATGGAGGATTTGATAGGGCTAGTAAATAATCATCAAATTTAATGTGAGAAAGCATAGGGTGCGTCACAGCTGACTGTTGAATGATGCGTTGTTAAGCTGGGAGAAGGAGCGAGGCGCCGCACCACCGATGAATCGCACGACGGTAGTTGCTTCCGGTGGAGTGGTACCTGTAGGAGGAAAAGTGACATATACGCGAGCGAGTGTGCAGATGGGCGATACCGCCTTTACTGAGGGAGCAGATGACAAAACGATTGCGCAGCTGTTGCGGTTGAAAGCGCAAGAGAACAAATTGGTAGTGGATGAGGTATTGAGTCAAGAGGAACGACTGGCCCAGCTGATTCGTCATGAATTGACGGTGGTGGCTGAAGGGGCACGAGTTGAAGGGACGGTAGATGCCCGACAGGTGGGTGTGATCGGAGGTAGCGTTATTGCTCATCCAAAGCAACCCCCCACCACTGCCCAAAATCGCTCAACGTTGTTTGGTGCGGACGCTAAGAGGAAAGAGCCATCGATTGGAAAAAAGGGGGCTGCAGCAGAAAAAAAAACACTGGAAGACCCTCAACAGCAGCCGGGATGCCAACTGTTCTGTACCCTGCAATAGGTGATGAATCCAAGTCTCCGGGAATTCTGGTTCGATCACATACGGTAGTAGGTCCACAGAGTACTGTTCAACCCGGTGCGACCGTGTCTTCTACATACGTTGAACAGTCTCATCTTAACCGTCCAATCGTTCAAAATCCCTATATTGCACAAGCGTATTTTTTTAATTCGAACCACAGCACGGACAATAAAGCCATTGCAGAAACCGTCAATCGTAGTCGGATTACAAATCCCGTCAGTGACCATTTGAGGCACACTCACTCCCCTTGGGCAATAAAAGAAAAACCGATAATAAAAGAGGACCCTTGGCATTTGCCACGACCTTTTGAGGATTTTGTTGGTCGGAAAAAGCAACTAGAGGATTTACAGTCTTTAAAAAACAACCGTGAATCCGTGATAACGGTTTGTATTGTTGGCGCAGCCGGTTCAGGTAAAACACAACTGGCGAATTACTTTTCGCATTTGTTACACGAATCACGAGAATACGATCGCATTATCTGGTTTAGTGCGGAATCTAATCTCATGCAACAATTTGAAGAATATGCCAGGGAAGAATTACAGATAGCGAACAAAGATAACGAAACGTTACTCAAACGTTTTTATCAATCACGAGAGGGCAGAAAATCACTGATCATTTTTGATAATGTAGAAGATTATAACACTTTAAGAAAACAAACTTTTATCCCCAAAATGGAACAAAGGGGGCAGTTACACTTTATAATTACCTCCCGAGCCGCAAAACAATGGCCCAGGAGCTTTCACATGGTTCCCGTAGAATCCTTTAATCCACACGAAGTGTCCTGTTTTTTTAATCAATTTTTTAAAGAAACTCATCCTGAATACAGTAAAGATGAAAAGCTATTCGACTTGGCTGAAGAATTAGGGGCATTGCCATTAGCGCTGACTCAAGCCGCTGTCTATATGTATAATGAAGATGTGAATGCTGAGACGTATTTGGAATTGTATTCAACGCGCCAAAAAACCCTGTTAAACCCCGAAGACTTTGAGGATCCTCATAAAGGCACCGTGTACGTCACGTATAATCTAATACTCAATAAAGTAAAAGAACAATCCAAATCAGCGACATTGTTGTTACATTACTGCAGTTTTATGGCTTCGCGCTTTATTCCTAAATTTATGTTACAGGATATCTTAGAAATGCCGGATGCGTATGCATTTAATCAACAGGCAAACCTCCTAAAAAAGTATTCTCTGATCGAACAAGACGTGACAGCGGATTATATTAAAATACATCCTCTGATAAAAGAGATCATTTTCATTGAAATGGATTTGAAGGATCGGATATCCCTCGGTAATCATCTGTTAGCCGTATTCTGCCGGTTGTTTCCCACTGATGAGCACTCCTATCTACCAAAACTTGTAGGTTTTCAGGAGAACATTCTGTTACCTCACGCTTTGAATTTGTATAAGTTAATCACCCGCATACATACAATGCACCCAGCGGTTGCCGAAGCGAAAACCACGTATTCCACGGTGGCGGGAAATTCCTCACAGAGAGTAATCTCAAAGGAAGAAAAATTTGAGAGTGATAAAGCGGAAGTTAAAAAACCCTCACTCAGTCAAGTATTTCAATTCCCGAATGTGCCATCGTCGGTTGCAGGCTCCGACAGTGTCGGTGATCAGAAAACCCATCGTAATCTGGGGAGTGACGTTTCTTCCCAGGGAGAAAAAAATCCACCTCAGGCGAGTAGTTTGTCTATTAATATAGTACACAAGTTATTACTGGTTTTAGGGCTTTTGCATTTTACATTGGGATTACAAATTTACAGTGCTTATCCGGAAGTTGAACGTATCGTGAGCGATGAGATTGAACTCCTAGACATGTTTGATGACGACGTTTCTTCCAATTTAAAAGATCAATTTTTAAGGGGTAAGGCCAGATTGCTTCTTTACCAAGGAAAACTTGATGCCGCCTATACAATTTGTGATCAGTTGAATCAAAAGCTCTGCGGGAAAAATCCTCATGTGTGGTTTTGGTTAGGCAAGATATACTGTGCAAGAAGGGAATTTGAAAAAGCCATAGCACATTTTGATCATGCCAAAATGTTGCCTCCAACATGGCATGAATTGGGCGCCATAGCTTTTGGTCAAGCCAGGTTCGATGACGCGTTAGTATACTTTAAAAAAGCGGTTGCTCTCAAAAAGAAAAAGCAACATACGATTGAAGATAAAATCCAGCTTGCCATTTCAATGAGGTGGCTGGCTCATACTGTAAGTGTGGTATCCAACTTATTTAAAGCTTTGCAAATAATCAACGAGACTATAAATATAAAAATGGATATTCATGGCACGGAGTATCACCGTTCTGTACTTAATGAGTTAGTTTGTAAAAGTGACATATTGTTTCGTTTGGGGCGCTATAAAGAATGTTGGGAGTTACAGAAAAAAATATTTGATATGGCAGTTGACCTTTCAATAAAAAGAAATGAGCCAGATAACATTATTAAGATTCTTCAAAATTATCAAATCACCTGTGTTGCAAGCACATATGCTATGGGCCACTATCTGGATGCCTACTTCACGTTGAAAGATCACATAGATAAAATTGATGAAAAAACTGATGTAAGCACAACGCATTACGGTAATTTCCTTTACTATCTGCAAATAGCACGCGTATTATCAACCTTGCAGTATTACGAATCGGCAGACTATTACTTTGCTCAGAGTGAAAAGCTATTGCGGCATAATAATCCCAAATTTGATGACCATAATTGTGTTAGTGTTCTGATGTATCAAGGCATCTCCCTTTTAGAGCGCAATAACTTGACACAAGCAAAAAATTGTTTGGAAGCAGTCTTAGATCTACAAAAGAAAATTTACCACGGATCGAATCACCCCTATCTGGCTTTTACCTTACGAAGCCTGGCAAGGATAGACATGTATGATGAACCTGAACAGGCAAGGGAGTTGCTGGCACATGCCTTACTGATGCAAGAAGATTGCTATCATACAAAAGAAGCGCACGCAGAAATCGCCATAACGCAGCGTTTAGCAATAGAATGTGATATGTATTGTAGTCCCAAACCCAACTGGGTTGATATCGAACAACGTCTGCGAAAACTGATTGTTGATCAAGAGCTGGCGTATGGCACCGATCAACACGCCGAGGTGGCAGATACCCACACTCTATTAATTCAAGCGTATTTCCAACAAAGTAACTATTCCGCTGCCTTGAAAGATATACTTAAAATTAAAACTATCATTGACGATGCCTTCGATCAAGCAAGTCACCGTAAACGTATCGCCATTCGACTCAGTTTATTTCAGGCGTATTACATGACGGGTAACTTAGATGGAACTGTGGAAACTTTACGTGAATTGACCACATTATTACCTCATGATCCCGTATATCACCTTAATTATGCGTGTGCTTTGCATACACGTGCTTTAATGAACCCGCTGAGTGCAACAAGAGCAACGGACATAAAGCAAGCAGCATCCTCGTTTAATCAGTCACTGGCCGTTAAAGAGTGTGCACAGACTCATTGCGACTATGCTGTTTTTTTTCTAAAAGAAAAACGCTATCCTGCCTGCCACCAGCAATTACACAAAGCCTCCAAAATGCTTAACGATGAAACCAGCATAGAATATAATACTCTTGAAGCCATCAGGCTCAATACGGAATTGGCTGATATTGTGCATGTCATGTCTGGTGCAATTAATATTTCTACACGAGTGATGTTTCATTATTTGCGCGTGCAACTGTATTTGGCTGAAAATAAAATGGCGTCTGCAAAATCTGCCTATCGTGGCTTACTGGATGCAGTAAAAAAACATGCCTTAGAAGTCCACATTGCGATGTGTCAATCCGTTGCTAAGCAACTAAAATTGGATACGCCACTTATAAAAATATCAGATAGGTTAGCACTCAAACATTCAGTGCACTCCAAAGCGCTTCATGACCCTCAGGAGGAAAAAGCGCGTTGTAGTCTACGGTTATTCACTTGGATGAAAGATGAGGTTGTGTTACCCATGGTAGAAGAAGCAACCCGTTGCTCTGCTCCCAAGTGCCGGTGAAGTTGAGGCCAAAAGTACCAGACAAAGGTAATTTTACGATGCGACTGCGTGACAATGTCGTGTCATTTCTGGACGTTGTGATATTAAGTGGTTTGTTTATTAATTTGCTTTGTTGTTTTGTAAGGCCTCGAAAATTCCATCTTGCGCACCAGGCGATGAGGTTATTGTGATGAGTCCCGCAGAAATTTAGTAATGGGATGGTGGGAGCAACGAATTGACGGTCGGAAAAAGGCAGGCATTATGGTTTTTATAAAGAAAAGACCTTTGAGGCAATACAACGTGCAATCGTCATGGTCGCTCAACCTGATAGTTGGTTTTACCGTCGATTTACTCTGTTCCTACTATTTTTTAAGTATCATCCGCTGTGACAGTGACAAAAATGAAGTGTTGCCGATTATTTCATTCTCTGAAGAAATCTCCGTCACGGGCCTATTTCGTAATGATTCTTTAATTATTTAGTGACACGTTTTTATTGACTATTTTGCAAAAAAGTCCGTATATTTGAGGTTAAGTCAAACACGGCTCACGACCATTCAGAAAACCCATTTAACTAATGAATGAGCTGTCGCAACCGAATATCGTTTGCATGTGTCGAACGGCTAAATTCAAAAAAATTAGCGAAAGGAATGAAGAGATGCTCGAATCCATTTTAACCGCTGCTAATGAAATTTATACCCAAGTAGAGACTTATTTGGCCAACGACGCTCAGGTCACGTTACTCTCGCAACGATTACAAGAAACCATGAAAGCAATACAGGGGTTACCCGGTATCGCCGGTGGTAAAAAGTATGAAGCCCCGCTGAAAAGCTTATCAGAGTGGGTCACGGATGCGCGTACATTAGTGAACCGATTGGTCGCAAAACGCAAGCAATTATTGGGCGGTCTGTATACGTTTGCAATGGCCCGAAATATCAAAAAGGAACTCGACACGATCAATCAACGCCTGCGTGATATCGCAATGACATTTGGCTTAGGCGCACAAGCCCAGCAGATCATGGATCGGGAGAGAGATCGGAAAGCGTTCGAGCAAGACCAGAAGCATCGTGACGCTGAATTCACCCGCTTAGTGCAGAATCAAGACGCGATCCTATCAGCGATTCAAAGCGGGGATCAAGCGTTGCGTGACGAGTTAGCGCAAGCCTTAGCAGACGCGGCTCCGCCGGTGAGTCAGACGGTGGTGCTGGCGGAAGGGGCCACCGTGGATGAGAAAGGTAAGGTGACGTATACGGAAGCACGCGTTCAGCTGGGAGACGTTAACGTACTGGAAAATGCCAGCCCGCAGGATATGGCTAACCTGAAAGCCGCGATGAAATTCCAGCATGACTTCATCGCTGACCGTGTGCTCACCGAATCGACTTTCTTGAATAAGCTAAAGCATGAGCTCACCGTGGTCAGTCGAGGAGCACACGTCAAAGGAGAGGTCAAAGTTAGGAAAGCTGATGTGAGCGGAGGAGGGGTGACTTTACAAGAAAGAAGACAAGTCCCACCGAGTCAAAGTCCTGCGCTTTTCAAATCGTCTGATCAAAAACACGATAATGCTCGCCCTGCGGACCAGCCTGAGGAAAAAAAAAGCGTGTCCACCTGCCGCTTGTGCCACCTGATGTAACGCAGGGTCGATCCCCCATAAGCGCTAACCTAAGTGATTGACAAAAGTATTTTGGTTCAGTTAGGAT
>CAWUIH010000070.1:0-7219 GCA_963922495.1 uncultured Coxiellaceae bacterium
GCGAGGAAAAGAAGGCCTCAAATGGAAAATATATCCTTTTAGGTTAGCGCTTATGCTAGGTGCCCCCGGGGTCGCATTGAACGGCCAAATCAATGCCGGTCAGGTGGTGGTGATTTTTGGTAGCTCGTCTCTGACGGCCTTAGGAAGTTTAGATCTGAATACATTAGCACCTGGTCAGGGATTGATGATTAACAGCACGCAAGCCAGCGCTCAGGTGGGTCAATCGGTGAGTGGTGCTGGGGATTTGAACGGCGATAGTATTGCTGATTTGGTACTGGGTGCCCCGAACGCTTCACCACAAGGTCGTCTCCATGCCGGTCAAGTGACAGTAATCTTTGGAGGATCGCATCTCACTAGCTTGGGCAGTGTAGCGGCGGGCATATTATCTGGTCATGGCTTACAGATCGATGGAGCATCTGCGGGTGACCAATTGGGCTTTGCAGTGAGTGGCGCGGGTGATGTCAATGGCGATGGTCGAGACGATTTGATCTTGGGTGCCCCGGGAGCTTCGCCGGGAGGTCGTACCGGGGCCGGTCAAACGGTGGTGATCTTTGGGGGATCGTCTCTCACCGGCTTAGGTAGTATGAATTTGGGGGCGTTGACTCCCGGCCAAGGGTCATTGATTCAAGGGGCTCAAGCGGGGAACCAACTGGGTTACGCAGTGAGTGGTGCGGGAGATATCAACGGAGATAATATTGCCGACTTAGTGTTGGGGGCCCCAACTGCGGATCCGTTGGGTCGTCGTGGTGCCGGTCAAGTCACGGTAGTGTTTGGTAACACGACACTGGCGACTCAGGGCACTATAGACCTGTTTGAATACAATCGTTTCGATCCAGCGGATCCGATAGATCCAGGTCTAGTGTTAATTCTGTACGGAGCGAATGCGGGTGATCGATTCGGTTCTGCGCTCAGTGGTGTGGGAGACTTCAGTGCGGATGGTATTGACGATATTGCGATCGGGTCACCTTACGCCGATCCACTGGGCCGCTCCGATGCGGGTGTGGTGACGATGTTGTTTGGAGGGCCAGGGATCCTGGCTCAGAATCCTATCGACACCGCCAGACTGACCACTGATCAAGGGGACGTGATGGCGGGTGCCCATGATGGCGATCGCGCCGGTTCTTCTCTCCATGGGGTAGTTAATGTGGCTGTTGGCACAAACGTTGTGATGGTTGGTGTCCCGTTTTCGTCTCCTTTAGGGCGATTTGAAGCGGGTGAAGCATTGGTGGTTGTGGGCCGCACACCGGCGGTGGTGGATGAGTTAGATCTGAGTGTCTTACCTGTGGGACGTGGGTTGATACTCAACGGGGCTCAAGCAAATGACTTTTTGGGGCGATCGTTCAGCAATGTGGGTGACTTCAATGATGACGGTGTGGCGGATTTGGTTATAGGTATTTATGAAGCAAATCCGCTGGGCCGAACGAATGCGGGTCAAGTGCTGGTGATCTTCGGGGGATCGTCTCTCACGACCTTAGGGAATTTAGATTTAGAGTCACTGGCTCCTAATCAAGGATTAATAATCAACGGGTCTCAGGCAGGTGATGAAGCAGGTATTTCGGTGAGTGGTGTGGGTGATGTCAATGATGATGGGATTGATGATTTGATCTTGGGAGCTCATCGAGCGTCCCCGCTGGGCCGAACGCATGCAGGTCAAGCCATAGTGATTTTTGGGGGGCCACACTTGGTTAACGCGAGTAGTATGGATCTGAGGGCGCTGGCCCCCAATCAAGGGTTGGTCATTAACGGGGCTCAGGCGGGTGACAGTACGGGATGGTCAGTGAGTAGTGCAGGGGATGTCAATGGCGATGAAATTGTGGATCTGATCCTCGGTGCCTTTGGAGCGGATCCACTGGGCCGAGATGTTGCAGGTCAGGCGGTAGTGATCTTCGGGGGGTCGCACTTTACCAACGCGAGTAGTATGGATCTGAGGGCGCTGGCCCCCAATCAAGGGTTGGTAATCAACGGATCTCAGGCAAATGACTTTGCGGGGCGATGGGTCAGTGGTATGGGGGACGTGAACGGCGATGGGATTGCCGATGTGATCGTGGGTGCTAATGAGGCAGACCCACTGGGCCGAGATCGTGCAGGTCAAGCGGTGGTGATTTTTGGGAATGCATCTCTCACGACTCTAGGTAGTGTTGATTTAGGGGTATTGGCTCCCGGCCAAGGGTTGATAATCAACGGGGCTCAGGCAAATGACTTTGCGGGAACGATTGTCAGCGGTGTGGGTGATGTCAACGGCGATGGGACTGCTGATCTGATCATCGGTGCTCCGGAAGCGGATCCGCTGGGCCGAAATCAAGCAGGTCAAGCGGTGGTGATTTTTGGGAGCGCTTCTCTTACGACCCAAGGGAGTATGGATCTGGCTTCGCTTGCTTCCGGCCAAGGGCTGGTGATTAACGGGGCTCAAGCAGGTGACCTGGCAGGTTGGTCAGTCAGTGGCGCTGGGGACGTGAATGGCGATAACATCAATGATCTGATCGTAGGTGCTGCGTTTGCGGATCCGCTAGGTCGACCGGATGCGGGTCAAGCGGTGGTGATTTTTGGGAATGCGTCTCTCACAACTCTGGGTAGTGTGGACTTAGGGGCGTTGTCTCCCGGTCAAGGGTTGGTAATCAACGGGGCTCAGGCGAATGAATGGGCGGGGTTTTCGGTGAGTGGTTCCGGGGATATAAACAGTGATGGGGTTGCTGATCTGGTTGTGGGTGTCCATATAGCGTCTCCACTAGGTCGAGTTAATGCGGGTCAAGTGGTAGTCGTGTTTGGGCAAGTGCCAACGCAAGCACCGACAACGTCCGTACCGACATTTAGCCGGGCTCCCATAACAATCTCTCCGGCGACATCCTCTCCCACGACCGTCCCCATCACTGATTCCCCAGTGACGTTTGTCCCAACACAGGAGCCTACGACAGTTTCGCCGATAACAATTTCTCCAACTGAGTCCCCGACAACCGATTCTCCAACGACTAGCTCTCCGGCAACTGAGTCCCCGACAACTGGTTCGCCGATGACGAATTTTCCAACTGTCGGTCCGACACAAATACCCACGACTGTCGCTCCTACAGGGATACCTACAACGGCTTCGCCTGTGACAGTTTCTCCAACTCAGTCCCCCGCAACGGCTTCTCCGTCTGTTGGTCCGACACAGGTACCCACGACGGTTGGTCCGACACAGACACCGACGACAATCTCACCCACGACAGCCTTTCCAACGGAGTCACCAGTAACGGCTTCTCCGTCTGTTGCTCCGACACAAGTACCCACGACGGTTGGCCCGACACAGACACCAACAACAAACTTCCCACTAACAAGGGCACCCGCGACGATGGCCCCAACAATAACACCCTTGAATGAGCAACTCGTCGCCTTAGTGACTGCTATCACGGGTGGTGTCGTTGTGGTCAGTATTGTAGCTATCTGGGAAGTCTTAAAATGTATTTGTCAAATTTCTCGCAATCGCCAAAATCGGGAACACACGCACGCCTTTGCTAGCCGACTGCAACCGTATTTGCGCATCCACGGTGTGGAAAACTTTGAGGAAGGGATCAGTCAGGTGTTCTTAAATCTGGTCAATACAGTCACCGAAATTTGGGCAAGGCAGCATCATTTGAGGGTGGATGACACTAATCAGGATGCCTTAGCTAAGATTTTGGCGACACAGATTCAAGCGCATTGCGCGAAGTCTGACAAGTATTATTTACATATTCCTTACTTATGTTGCAACATCCCCCTGGCGTCGTGTTGCACGACCTGGATGCTGTGTTACTACATCAAGCGTTATATTCTGTATTCCGGCATCAAAAGCATGGATCTCGTGGCATTGGGTGATAAAGTGGATGCGATAGCCACCGATACGTATCGTCAATTTCAGAGCCAAGCTTCATCGTCCAGTGGGGATCATGGTTTAATAATGGATCGATCGTTGTTTCATAGTAATTCACATTTGTCCAGGAAATTGGAGATGGGCAGTATCGGACGATCACAAGTGACTCCACGAGCTGCACGGGGTAAAGCATTATCGTCTACTCATGAACAGAAGTTACACCAAAGAAAAGATTCGACTGGTCTGGAAATGGCCACTATGAAGCGATCATCACGCACTGCTGAACAGAAGTCACCTCGAGCAGAGGAGGGTTCTGTCTCTGGTAAAAGTTTACTGAAAACGAATCTTTTTATACAGACAACCGATGCAAGGAAACTTTTGTCATCAGCGGCTGGCTCAGAACCGGATGAGGTGTTGAATCCTAGCCATCGTCCTTGACGAATGTGATCAACTCTGTCAATTACGGGTATAACCAGAATACGTGGATGGGATTGCACCCCTGTTCAATATTTACCAATTATACGGGATATGTGGAAAAATCTCCAATGCGTCCAGCGAAGGCTGGGTATTTCAGTAGGAGACGCGCCTCTATATAGCTGTTAAAAGCCTAAAAATTTACCACTAGTTAAAGATACACAGTTTCTGCTATAATGTAACCTTACGGCAAGTTTGCGCAACCCAATAAATTGTTTGTGATAAACTGACAGGAAATGAGTTTTATCGTTACATGACCGCATCAATTGCGAGGGTTTTAAGACGTATATTCATTTTCAGTTTTTGCGAGTTTCGCTAACGTCTCGCGATAATTCCAGGGTAACCAAGCTGCCGGATGGGCTTTAACGGCATCACGATGCTTTTGTATTGCGACCAGATAATCATAAATATTTTCTGACGCTTGATCCGTCGTCGCTATTAAGGAAATGAGCACATTGGCAACGTCAGCACCGACGGTCGTTTTATAAAAATGCGCTGTCTTACGACCGCGAATCGGTAGTTTAAGTTTTTCCTCCATGCGATTATTATCAATCAATGCTCCCAGCTCTTGACAAAACATCGTTAACTGTTCGTAGTGATTCACAAAATAATGAATGGCTTTGCCAAAAGCACTGTGCTCTTCAAACGCTTGGGCGTGTTGTTGCTTTAATGCCCATTGTTCGGGTAAAACCAGGATACGTGCATGAGATTGCACCCCTAGGCGATTTTAAGGCTATTTTTGTATAAGAACTCATATAGTATAGTTTGTTCGTTTTTTCACCATAACACCCTACTGCGGCTTCTATCTACGCTTTTCGGTACCGTATTGAAGTCCATGACCATATCACCAAACCGCTTCAAGTGCTCGGTCCAGTACGGGCACAAATATGACATATCTTCTTTCGTGATTTTGTGCCCCTCATCGATAAGATCACCAATAATGTCAGTCATGTCAGAAACATTTTGAAGCATGATAGCGTTAGCTAAAATATCGTTATATTTTACGGCTTTTTCCATTTCAATTTCATCGTTACTGGCCACTAAAATAGTGCTCCCAAATGCACACCAATCACTTAAGCCATTATAGGCTTCCACTTTATTGGTTTGTGCAGTAATCGTCTCGCGCAACTCAACGTCAGAAATATAGTCTAATAAAAATAAGGTTCTGATGACATAACCGAGCTCTTGGAAAGCCTGATATAAACGGTTTTTCTTACTATAATTACTGAGCTTACGTAATAACTTTGAGGAGCTCATTTTACCTTCACGTATAGATAATACAACCTGCATGATGTCTTGCCAATGTTTTTCGATGAGATCCCAATGGATTGTATCGGTAAACAAACTATCAATATGCTCGTATGTCGTGTTTTTATCCGGCCTGAATAACTTTAACTCTTTCCAGTTGCGTATTCTTGGCATTAAACGAAATCCCAGTAAATAAGCTAATGCAAATACAACCGTTGATTGTGCCTGCGTATCGCCATGAATAACATCAGGCTGTATATCAGAATTATTTTTCAAAAGCCCCTCTATAATTTCTACTGCCTCCCAGACACCACATGACATAAAGGTCGAAAAAAGCAGTATATAGGGTCTGACAACATATCCGGCGTAATCCGTCACCTTTCAAACTGCCAATGATAATATTTTTTCCATGTCAAAAAAGCTTTCATTGGTAGCGATGCGCCGAAAATCATATTCCCCATGTAAATTGATATGCCGCCAGGTAATCACTGATCCCTGACTTATCATGGATACCATCTCCATTTTTTCATCCTGATTCGCACAATTAGTGAGCAACTGTGATAGATACAGGTAATTCCAAAGCACCACCGCATTTTGAATAATCACCTTACAGGCTGTCGCTATGGTTTGATCCTCTAGTTCTGCTTGAGAAAATTCACCACCATTTGCAAAGAAAACTGCCTTGGCAAATTTATTAGATAGTTCAATCCGGTTAAGCTGTTTCTCGATACGTTGTCGCAAACATAAATCATCGTAATATTTCAGTATAAATGCAGACTTAATCACTCGACCAAATTCCTTCAACGCTTTATATAATGGGTGATGTTTAGTATAAGAACTTAAGCGTTTAAATAATTGTGATGCTGTGGCTTCTTTCAATTTTATTGTTGCCATAAAACGTAATACATCATCCCAATTTTCTTTAATTAAATTTTGATTAATCTGTCCTGATGGTAAAATTTTATAACCCTTGGTCTCATAGGTTTTTTTACTACGGAATGCATATATTTTCTGGTTACCGATATTTTTAATTCTAGGAGCATAGCTTATCTTCATAAAGGGTGCGGCTGCAAATATCCCTTCTCGATATCCATGCGTGTCTGTCGAGTGTATGTCATTTTTTTCAACTTCATTATTTAGAAGACCGTCATAAACATAAGCTGCTTCCCGCTCAGATGCACTCATTACCAAGGAATGAAATAGTGCTTGCTTTTCATCTATAAAGGTGTAGACGCTGACACCTTTAGCTTTGCCAAAATACTTAAAAGATAAGCTTGCAGCAAGTGAATCAACCTTAACATTGACTTTACGACCATCACTTGATGAATGCATATTTTCAGTGTCATTAACAAACACATTTGATAATGCCAATTCATGAATAGGCTGAACAATGCGGTTATTTACCTTTCTCAAATTTTTCAGGGAGAAGTACCAATTAACCGTATTTGACAACGTGTTTGGATTAATTCCTGTTGCCACTTGCCCCATCTTTGGTATGCCGATATTACAACCCAGACCAATGATACCTGCAAAGAAGGTTTCTATACTTGGTCGCCTTTTCACCGCTTTATTGCTATGGTGACTAAAGCAACTAGCCAATTGTGCTATTGGCTCTATATAAGGTCTGGCCCCGATCCTGGAAATTTAGGGTTAAATCTCACCGCTATGTTGCAT
>CAWUIH010000071.1:0-7136 GCA_963922495.1 uncultured Coxiellaceae bacterium
GTCAGGGAAAAAAAATGGATTTTGTTCAATATCCTCAAAGTCTACTTTTTCTGCTTGAATATTGCCAATTTGCGACACATATCCAAAAATTTTTAACCCTATTTGTTGTTGCAAGTATTTTTTAGCAATCACACCAGCAGCAACCCGCATCACAGTTTCACGTGCTGAAGAGCGCCCCCCTCCGCGATAATCGCGATTGCTATACTTTTTGAAATAAGTATAGTCTGCGTGCCCAGGTCGGAATAAATCTTTTATTTTGGAGTAATCTCTTGGACGTTGGTCACGATTTTCTATCATTAACGCGATTGGTGTGCCAGTAGTCTTGCCCGCAAACACCCCTGATAAGATTTTCACGGTATCAGGTTCGTGTCGTTGCGAAGTGTACTGCGAAGCCCCTGTTTTTCGCCGCGCGATATCACCCTCAAAGTCTTGCTCTGATAGCTCAAGTCCTGAAGGACAACCATCGACAATCGCTACCAATGCCGGACCATGACTCTCGCCTGCAGTGGTGACCACAAAATTTTTACCAATACTATTTCCAGCCATACGACTCTCAAAGCAATTAATACTTTGATTTATAATAATATTTGCAGTGTTTCGCAAACTATGCTATCAAAATATCGAGATTAAGTGTTTATTCTAACAAGTCGGCCAAAGCATGTCAGACAAAAAGTTGATTAGCGAACAAGAATCACAGTTATTTCGTAACAGCGTTGGCGACATTACCCCACTAAAATCCAACCAAACAACTCTGCATCCTCAATTTGGCAATAGCAATTCATGCATCAAACAACACGACAAGCCAGTATCCAATGTAAAATCGAGGCACTATTCACTCGAAGACCCCCTGGAGTGGAAAAAAGCCGATGACATTCTGAGCTTTACCAAAAATGGCATGCCACCCAAACGCTTACGCGCCCTTAAACGTGGTCAAATACTGATTGAAGCCACATTAGATTTGCATCACTACACCGCATTTACAGCTTTCGAGGCACTAAAGGGATTTATTGCAACTTGCAACGCGGAACACAAAAAATGTATATTAATCATACATGGCAAAGGGAATTTATCGCAACAATCGAAGCCCGTGTTGAAAAGCCATCTCAATGAGTGGCTGAGAAAATTTCAAGAAGTGCTTGCATTTCATTCTGCAATACCCAAACACGGTGGTACAGGTGCTCTGTACGTCCTTTTAAAGAGAAAAAAAATTCATGAAAAATAATATTATCATTATTGGTATTTCTGGTCCCTCCGCCTCTGGAAAAAGTTTGTTGGCAAATACCATTGTCGATGAGATGGGCACCGATCAAGTCGCTATCATTTCCGAGGACGCTTACTATAAAGATCTAAGCGATATGACATTAGAACAACGGGGCAACCTCAATTTTGATCATCCAAACGCCTTGGATCATGCGTTATTGATTAATCATTTAAAGGCATTACAAAGTGGCCGTAGCGTGGAAGTTCCTATTTATGACTACACAAAGCATTGCCGCAAAAAAGAAACACACCACATTGGTCAACATCGTATCCTAGTTCTCGAAGGCATTTTATTATTCGTCGAACCCGAATTGCGTAATATGATGGATATCCGTATTTTTATGGATACACCGCTTGATATTTGCCTACTACGACGTTTACATCGAGATCTTATTGAGCGCAATCGCTCGGTAGAGTGTGTCGTATCTCAATATCAAAAAACGGTACGTCCAATGTATCTACAATTTATTGAGCCTTCGAAACGCTATGCAGATATTATCGTCCCTCGTGGCGGCGAAAATCGTATTGCCATTGAAATGATCCAAGCAAAAATGCGTGAATTGTTAAATCACAGTGATTTCTAAGAAAGATTGCGTCAACATCGCCAGCGATGGTTTAAAATCAAACCGCTTAACGCAATTTAATTTTTTTAATAAGGTCCGTAAAGTGATCAGGCACAGATTGACTACCCAAAACCCAACCATACAATTGCGTGTCATCATGACTTAGTAATTTATCAAATTGTTTTTTCTCATCCGGAGATAAATCTTGGAATTTTTTTGTAAAAAAATTTTCAAATAAGATATCTAATTCCATTAATCCGCGCCGACATTTCCACTGTATTCGTCTATCGTTTTTTACTTGATCAATCATCTTTTTCTATTATCTCTACTTTTGAACGTACACCAGATAATAACTGATAGCAGATGGTATCAGCGTGAGTGGCCACTGTTTCTGCAGGTAACCCCTCTCCCCACAGTGTCACCATATCGCCAAATTTCGCATCGGGTTTACGACGCAAATCAATGGTAATGAAGTCCATGGATACACGCCCAACCAATGGGCATATTGTACCATCGACTAAAACAGGTGTGCCACTTTTAGCATGGCGCGGATAACCGTCGGCATAGCCAATCGCCACCACCCCCAGTGGCATCGTTTCAGGACATTTCCAGGTACAACCGTAACCTACAAAATCCCCTTTCTTACACTGTTTTACAGCAATAATCTTGGCTTGCAGCGTCATCACTGGACTCAAGCCCTCATCAAGTCCGCAACGCCCCGACAATGGTGATAATCCATACAGTAATCCACCACAACGCCCCCACTGACGTTTATGAAGTTGAGGACTTAATAGGCGAGCGGAGCTAGCGATGCTGATTGGACCGTCACAATGCTGTACGAAATCTAAAAACTGAGAAAGTTGATAAGCTGTATATTGCGGATTTGAATTATCTGCATCTGCCAAATGAGTCATAACACCAAATGGTTTTTTAACTCGCGCTAATTGCTGCAAGCGTTGGTAGACTCTCGGGGCTTCGTCAATCTGAAAACCCAAACGTCGCATTCCGGTATCAATTTTAAGCCAAATATTGAGTGCGGATGGATACTGGCTATTTTCAAGCATACGCACCTGTTGCGAGTTATGAATGACTGACGTAATTTGATGTTCAAAAAAACACTCTAAATCTGAGTTACTGAGAAAACCCACCATGACCACAATCGGCTTGGATATGCCGCTTTTACGCAGAATCAGCGCCTCTTGCAGTGAGGCCACACCAAATGCATCTGCTTTACTCTGCAATAGATGCGCTATCCGAACCGCACCGTGACCATAGCCATCACCCTTAACCATAAGTAATACTGGATTATTATTATTGAGTATTTTAATTCTTTCGAGGTTATTATGAATCGCATTAATCGATAGTATTGCTTGAACTCTACGGCTCAAGTAGATACTCCACCAAAAGGTGTTGTCGCAATGAATGTTTCGGGGGAATAATTATCAAAGCGTGTATACTGCCCACGAAATGTTAGAATAATCTTTCCAATGGGACCATTGCGGTGCTTGGCAATAATAATTTCTGCTTTTCCTTTATCAGACGATTCGGGGTTATAAACCTCATCACGATAAATAAACGCAATGACATCAGCATCTTGCTCTAAGGCTCCAGACTCGCGTAAATCTGACATCAATGGCCGTTTATCAGTGCGTGCTTCTAAGCCACGGTTTAACTGCGATAAGGCAATAATAGGAACGTTCAATTCCTTAGCAAGTGCTTTGAGGGAGCGTGAAATTTCTGAGATTTCAACACTGCGATTTTCTTTAGAACTCGGCACATGCATTAATTGCAAATAATCCACTGCAATCAACCCCAACTGCCCTTGCTCACGCATCAAACGTCGCGCGCGCGAACGCACCTCACCTGGTGACAAGGCTGGCGTATCATCAATAAATAACTTTGTTTCAGCCAACAATTCCACTGCACCAGTAATCCGCGGCCAGTCATCATCTTTTAATTGCCCAGTACGTACTTTATGTTGATCAATGCTGCACAATGAAGACAACATCCGCATCACTAACGCCTCACTCGGCATCTCCATACTGAAAATCAGTACTGGCAACTTCGCTTTGATTGCAGCATTTTCAGCAATATTCATCGCAAATACGGTTTTACCCATCGAAGGACGGCCAGCGACGATCACTAAATCCGAGGGCTGTAAGCCGGAAGTTAATTTATCTAAATCAGCAAATCCAGTTGAAAGACCCGTCAAATCACCTTTGTGTTGCGATAACTCATCCAATTTATCGGTGGTATGCGTCAGTAATGTGCTAATAATCACTGGACCGGAACCACGTTCACGTCTCTCAGCAATACCAAACACCATTTGCTCTGCTGTGTCTAACAATTCACGAATATCACGGCCTTCGGGATTGAAGGCCTCTTGCGCGATATCAGTACCAGCCGCGATAAGCTGCCGTAAAACTGCACGTTCGCGGACGATATCTGCATAAGCAGTGACGTTTGCAGCAGTGGGTGTATTCCTAGCTAACTCATAAAGGTAAGTTTCACCGCCTGCCGCATCAAGCTGACCGGACATTTTGAGCGTTGCTAGCAGTGTCACAACGTCCAT
Organism: uncultured Coxiellaceae bacterium; assembly: GCA_963922495.1. Taxonomy (GTDB): domain Bacteria; phylum Pseudomonadota; class Gammaproteobacteria; order Coxiellales; family Coxiellaceae; genus CAWUIH01. The sequence goes on from CAWUIH010000071.1 coordinate 4,396, forward strand.
TGGCTTGTGTGCATCGACTAGAGCATTAATTGCTTCAAAAATTAAACGGTGATCTTGACGATAAAAATCTTTTGCAGAGAGGCGATCAGCAATTCGATCCCAAGCACGATTATCAAGCATCAACGCACCCAATACGGATTGCTCAGCTTCCTGTGAGTGCGGCGGAACTTTGAGGTTCAATCCTTTGGATGCCTGATTTGTCATGAGGCTAGTCTAACACGCAAAAATGACTTATTCAGCTTCAACTGTGATGTTTAATTGGGCTACAACGTCGGAATGCAAGCGTAGCATAACACTGTGTTCACCGACGACACGAATGGCACCCTCAGGCAGACTAATTTCTTGTTTTTCGACGCTGGCACCTGCCTCAACAAGGGCGGCAGCAATTTCACGAGCACCCACAGAACCAAATAATTTACCTTCGTTTGAAGCATTTACTTTGATCACAACACTAACGTCTTTCAATAATTCCGCACGTTGCTTCGCCTTTTCCAACATCAATTCAGCAGCTTTTTCCAACTCAGTGCGACGTTTTTCAAATTCTGCAATATTTTTAGGTGTTGCAGGCACTGCTTTACCTGTCGGATACAGAAAATTCCGCGCATAACCACGCTTGACAACCACTTCGTCACCAATTTGCCCTAAATTTACCATTTTTTGTTGTAATATAACTCGCATATCTAAAACCTCTCTAAGTCATTCGCAACAGTGCTGTTCGCTTACGCAAATTGACAACACTGTCAATAAATCCAATAGCAGTCAGCGCAACGATAGCAACTGGCCATAATAGGAAAACAAGTAGCAGGTAGGTGAGTACCAGTAAAAACACCCATTTTTTGCGAATCGCCACAAGACGATGAATAATACTTAAGCCTGCAAACATAAAAGGTACCAACAATACTGGATAGATTTCATATAACCATCCCGCTTTACTAAATAGCCCAATGGTAGCAGCCAACAATATTACCGAAGACAATGGATGCAAATGCAAACTCAAAAACTCTTTTTTAAATTGTCCTGGTGAAAAGATAGACGTTTCCCAAAATCTCGCAAGAATCAAAGCCATACTCAGGAAAACACTCACCAACGACACCATCATTCCCAAGAAGATCGGTGCAAAATGTATTACCGCTTGATGCTTACTTATATCATTCAGTTGGTCAAGCGGCACGATATGCTGAGTTTTCATCATGTGGATTAGCAGTTGCGTCGAGATATCTATAATATGAGGAACAGTAAAATAAATCACTGCGGTGATAATGGCACCTAACGCTGCTAAACCTTGAAAAACCCAACGCCACTGATTCGTTCGACGCAATATAAGAGCGATTACGAAATCAATCACCAAAAAAGCAAATACTCTAAGCGAGTTTTCAAAATTATAATTCTGACGCGCAATAAGAAAAGCAAGCATCGGAATCATGACAAATGCCAAAATCACCAGGCCACTTTTTGCTCCTTTGCGTAAAGTCACGAAGCCTAATACGGTTCCTGAAAGCATCAACCCGATCAAACCTATATCAGGTATCAATATCAGAGCGAGTGCTACCAAAGCAGCACGGATATTTTCACCTAATAAGTATTTGCCAAAATTCTTCATTATTGATGTGTGTCACAGTAAGGCAGTAACGCCAAGTAACGTGCAAGCTTGATGGCTTGTGACAATTGACGCTGGTATTTAGCACTGGTGCCAGTAATTCGACTTGGCACAATACGCCCTGATTCCATAATATATTCTTGTAATAAATCTATATCCTTGTAGTCAATAACTTTATTCTTTGGTCTGAAAGCACATGCTTTTCTGCGACGATGGTAAGAACGCATATTTCACCTCGTATAATTAGTTTTAGTTGTCGTCGTTTGAACTAGCAGCAACGCCTGCCTTTTCAAGTTGTGGTTGGCGCTGACGCTCTTGATATGAGTGTCTACCTTTTTCGGCACCTTTCATCATTGGAGAAGCATCAGTGATGGCATGTTTGCGTTTCAGCACCAAGGTACGCAATACTGCGTCGTTGTAACGAAAAGCATTTTCAAGATTACTAATCACATCCTGAGCACATTCGATATTCATTAGCAAATAATGAGCTTTGTGAACCTTAGCAATAGGATAGGCCAATTGACGCCGCCCCCAGTCTTCAGAACGATGAATTTGACCGTTGCCATCACGGATAATCGCTTGATAACGCTCAACCATGGCAGAAACCTGGCTACTTTGATCAGGATGTACCAGGATTACAATTTCGTAATGTCGCATAACGACCCCTTTTGGTTAGAGCCCCCTGCAATGATTGGCAGTGGAGCAAGGAGTTAAAGCATCAGATTTTAACCAAACCATGTCTTAATAGCAAACAAAATACCACCACAATCAGATCAGGGCCTACGCATGAAAATGTAAATCGTCCTTTCGATAGTTAGTTTTTAAAGATTTAAAGCTTGACTAAACCAAAGAACTTTTTTTAACCAAATTTCTTTAAAAAAGTATTAATTCCGGATTAAAAGGTTTTCATGCGTAGGCTCTACCCCCTAAACCCATATATTGTGCGGCACGTAAAAACGCGGTAGCTTATTACTCATTAACAACACGACCCATGTCATAGGAAGTTTTATGACCGGTAAAATTTTAATGCCATTTGAAAAAGACGACTTGCTTGTAGATGCAACGCTTGAGCAGAGCTTCCAGTCATCTAAGGCGAAAGAATTACAGCACTGAACAGGAAAATATCATGAGACTTCACGCAGAA
>CAWUIH010000072.1:0-7028 GCA_963922495.1 uncultured Coxiellaceae bacterium
GTTGAAGACTATCATGATCACTCAAATTCCAAGGGGAGATTCTCGAGGGCTTACTAACTAGTTTAGTATTCGGTGGGTTTGGACTGATTGCTACTGCTGCACTGGTGATAAAATGTTGGTGTGATCGCAAGCGCCGAGATCGTATGGATAATCCAGTTGAAGAGGCCAAACGGTCAACACGGAGTGCTCATCCAGATCGTAAGGCTTCTTTGACAACCGAGTTAAATCTTCTTAATAGTTCGGCGATTGGCGTTAAAGAGTTACACATGCTTTCGTCCGATGATCGTATTAGTCGCTCCCCGCAATCAATAGCTGGTGTTGGGCTGTTTGCTCTGCCTTCGGCACCGCCAGTGGTAGAGGATCCAAAGGGTGCCGAGGATAATCAATTTGCAGACAGTTCAACGTCTGATCTATCAAATCCAAGTTAAGGGTAGTGGTTTTTTCTGAAGCTAAAAATGTCAGTTTGAAGTTTATGAGCTTGGCTATTGAGTGTCAATCAATGCGATTGATGATGCTAAATGGACACCATTCAGGGGTGCTGCTTGACGTCACGATAGTGTACACTTCAAATTGACAATTTCAGAGGAATCCAAAGTCCTCAACCGCAAACTGATTTTAAATAACCCATCTGGCCTTTTTCATTTTCAAAAAGACACTTTTTATAATACTATTTGCAAATGAAAGAGAAAATTACAACTTTGTCGGCCTATCTAGATCATCTCAGAATGGATGGCAGGTATTGGCTATCTCGAAAGGAAGCCATAGCGACATTACAAATCAGTGATAAGGCTTTTAAGCTTGCTGCACATCGCTTATCAGTTAAGGGTAGTTTAAAGCGGGTGAGAGGTGATTTTTTTATTATTGTACCGCCAGAGCACCGCGCTATTGGTGCGTTGCCCCCTGTTTGGTTTATCGATGCGCTTATGAGGTATCTTGATCAGCAATATTACGTCGGATTATTAGCAGCCGCTGCATTACATGGTGCAGCTCATCAACAACCCATGACTTTTCAAGTCATCACCGATAAACCCACCAGAAATATTACTGTAGGGCAGGTTTTCATTGAGTTTATTTGTAAAAGTAACATCCAGTCGTATTTCTATAAACTGAAGAAAACGATGTCAGGAACAATACAAATCTCGACACCAGAAATGACAGCATTTGATCTGGTTCGTTATATGAGTGCTGCCGGTCAAGTCAATCATGTTGCTACTGTATTATGTGAACTTGTAGAGCGATTGGATCCTGAAAAATTGGCTGATGTTTTGAAAAACGATGATGTGGAAATTACTATCGTGCAGCGGTTGGGATATTTACTTGATGTGCTCCAATTACCGCTTGATTTGTTGCCTTTGGAAAAGCAATTAAAACAGAGAAAGACCTCTCGACGATTGCTAGTGCTAGCTAGCAGCGCACCTGTTACTGAATATAACCAGCGATGGCATATTGAAGTAAATGAACAAGTGGAGCCAGACGACGTATGATCCCGCAAGCTGAAATTATTTCTTGGCGTAACACGGTGCCTTGGGTTGGGTTTGATCAAGTTGAACATGATCTTGTGTTATGTCGTGCACTGTGCGAGTTATATAAAAACCCTTTGATCAGTGGGGGTTTAGTATTTCGTGGCGGCACTGCCTTGCATAAATTATTTTTTAAAAGGGCGGGGCGTTTTAGTGAAGACTTGGATTTTGTACAAGCAAAAGCAGAACCCATTGGGAAGACGATTGATGCAATACGAGAATGTCTTGACCCTTGGTTAGGTAAGCCAAGTTGGAAACAAAACCAAGGGCGATTTACGCTTAATTATCGGTTTCAAACTGAAATTGAACCCGTTATCAGTCGCAAGGTAAAAGTTGAAATTAATACTCGTGAACACAATAATCTGGAACCACATTTAAAAGTGCCCTTTTCAGTAAGTAACAGATGGTTTCAAGGGGAAGTGATTGTTTTGACTTACTCCCTAGAGGAGTTGTTAGCGACAAAATTACGTGCCTTATATCAACGGAAGAAGGGTAGAGATTTATATGATTTTTGGTACGCCATTCATCAAGTCGCTGGTCTGAATATTCAAAAAATCATCGATATTTTTCAATACTACATGAAAGACGAAAATATGCAGGTTTCACGTGCTGAATTTGAAAGGAATTTATCATTAAAACGAGATAATCCAGCTTTCAAAGGAGATATCTATCCGCTGCTATCTCAAGACCAGGCAAAACAATATCCGATCGAAGAGGCTTACAGTATTCTATTTCGAGATTTTTTACCAAAACTAAATGGTGAACCATGGAAAAGACTAGAAATAAACTAATGGGGAATAGGGTAACGACGGCTTTGTGGCTCGTGGTAAATCAGAACGCTAACTCGCACCACAATATAGCACAAGATGTGGTACGAGTTTGTTGCAAGTTTGAGAGGGAACACTTCTAATGAAAATGGATTTAAATTACTTACCTGCTAATAAGCAGGTTGAGTTATCCAATATAGTTTCCATTATTAAGGAAGCGGTTCCTACTGAGATGATTATTTTATTCGGTAGCTACGCTCGTAACGACTGGGTAGAAGAAAAATATGATAAAGATTACTATCGTTACCAAAGTGATTTTGATATTTTGGTAATTGTCGAGACCAAAAGCGAATCCCTTCAAGGACGATTTGAGCGGGAAGTAGAAGATAAAATTGAAAAAGAGGAAGATATTAAAACGCCCGTATCAGTTATTGTGCATGACATTGATTTTTTCAATAAGCGACTAAGTAAAGCACAGTATTTTTTCACAGATATTAAAAAGGAAGGTATCCTCTTATTTGATTCAGAAAAGTTTCACTTAAAAGAAGCCAGAGAACTATCACCGGAAGAACGAAGAAAATTAGCTCAGGAAGACTTTAACTATTGGTTCAGCAATGCAAATAAGTTTTTTGAAACTTCTCTTTTTAACTTTGAAAAAGGATACTATCCGCATGCTGCTTTTGAATTGCATCAAGCAACAGAGCGATTATACTCAGGAATTTTACTGGTTTTCACTCGCTATAAACCGAACACCCATGATTTAGCTATTCTAAAAAAGCTGGCTAATTCGGTTGATAGTCGGTTATTAAACTTACTCCCATTGGATAACTTAGACAATAAGCGTTTGTTTAAGTTGTTAAGAAAAGCCTATGTTGATGCCAGATATAAACCCAGTTACGTTATTACCAAAGAGGAATTATTACAATTATATAAGCAAGTAAAAGAGCTTAAAAGAATTGGTGAACTAATTTGTTATGAAAAAATTAATTATTTTAAATAATATTATTCAAGTGTGCACCTTGCCAAACGTCAAAGGGCTGGTACTGTGATGAGAAAAAGTACCAAGAAGCAGCGATGAAATTTTAAACCACCTGCAATAAATGAAGATTAATTGACCAATGTGGGCTGGAAATTTGAGATTTGGTCCCTTTTGACCAGAATACCGGCCACACCTTTATTGCCTTAGTTGGGCACGATGGGTTCTACGAGGGTTCGGTCAGAGTGATCTGGCCGTTCTACTCACATAATACCCTTTTGGGCGTTTTTATTGTTGATAAAAATCGACAAATCCTAGAGCCTATGTTTGATTTGACCAAATCATAAGAAAAACGGGTCATTATAAGTACAAAAGGTGGAACATTTCGCACGAATCAAGGCCACCCTCTATCTCAGTGTTTTTCGAGCCAAGTAGCCTCTAAGGACACATTGTATTTTGGTTGCTGCAAGATACCTCTGTAAGTCGGGTATGCGGTCTATAAACTCTCCAAAATTATGGGGAACTTCTGGCACATCTTTAATACAACAAAGCCCACTATCACTACACCGTCTAAATAAAATAACCGCAGTGGCATGTACACGCCATTGATCATTATGTTTTACACATACAAGACTATGCTCGAAATTAGCTCCAAATCGTGATGAATCCTGATCGCTAGTAAGTTTATTTATTGCTACCTCATTTGGCCCTGCTTGCATATCATAGTCAACGCGCATTTTTTGATTATTGATCGCCAGAGGGCTCATGCATTTCCCATTAGAATCATGGTAAAAACGGTTTCCTTGCCATTCTTCTCTCACTTCCAGTGCACAGCCATTCATTGGATAAGTCACCACGAGTGAACCATTAGGTTGATTAAAGGGTACATGTGTAGACTTTGCTTGACCATCCGTAAAGGGTATGTACCAATCATGGCCAGTTGGGTCAGCTTGAATGTTAAGCTCATATACTTTCCTTGAGCGTGAAGATTCTGCATACTCACTACAGGTGATTTTACAGCGACCCGCATAATTGTGGCCGTCAAAACCATTAGCAGGCCTCACAACAAACCCCGCAATACTGCTTGCATGAGCAGGGTCTTCTCTCAGTAGATTTAAAAACTTCTCGGCACTAGTGAACACTGTGCCTACAACCTTTGATCGTCCTATCTTTTTAATGCTGGAAAACATGAACTTTCTCTTAAAATGATGCTGTGTTTGCTGGTATCTAATCTAGCAATCATATATTGCATGGTTGTTGCTTATAGGTAACACCTTGTAACACTTGGGTCGGATGCCAAAAGCGGGTGCACGGTGAGTAAACCCGGTAGATCACTCAACCAGGCCCCTCCTTGTATCATACTCCTGTAGCGATATTCAAACATTGTTACAATCTGGTTCCGTGGGTATATCTTCCCTAAAAGTGACACCAAATTGACTATTTTAAGGCTACTATGCCAGAGATCGATTATGCGTCCAATTGAAGTTGGGCATCTGTGTAGAGATCAGGAACTATGGCCTGTTTGTCACAGAAGGAGCAACACACCAGCTTATCTACCGGCTGAAAGCATGATATTTGCGACACGTTTTATCGTAAATCGTGTCGCAAAGATGTCGCAAACATTGGCTCGGTGGATGTAGAATAGCGCTGATTTCGCAGCGGGAATGCAGTGTGAAATTCAAGCCTTAATATTCCGTCTTTTTAGCCAAGCGTAAAGCGTAGCAGGGGAACACTCAACAATTCGAGCGATGGAACGGTTACTGACACCTTTTTTGAGGTAGTCGATAATTTGATCTTTTTCGGCATCGAGTTTGAGTGTGGCGGCTTGACCTTTGGGTCGACCCAGCTTAATGCCTTTAGCCTTGCGTTGGGATAAGGCCTCTTTAGTTCGAGTGGAAATAAACTCGCGTTCAATTTGCGCTGCAAGTCCAAGAATGGTGGCAGAGATGGTCGATTGCATGGAGCCGTCCATCACCATATTGCTTTTAGCAATATGAACAGAGACTTTTTTGGTGGCAGCATATTCTAAGATTTCGAGCACTTGCAGGGTAGAGCGCCCCAGTCTGGAAACTTCAGCGACGACGATGTGGTCATCGTCATTGGCCTTCTTTAAAATGTCGCCGATAGGGCGGCTTTGCCAATGCAATTTGCCGCTGCTGGTATCCTCAATGTATTTGACAGGAACCAGGTTATGGCGGTTGCAATAATCCAAGACACTGAGCTTTTGGTTTTCAGTGTCTTGCCTATTAGTGGAGACTCGTAGGTACGCAAAATTAGTCATTTTTCAATTTAAATATTAATTGAGTTAATTTAAACACCATACGTTCAATTAAAAGTCTTGTAAAGTAGCTATATACGTTTAACTAAAACCATCGTTTTATGTGAACACTTTGGGTTGACAAAACATTAAAAACGTACGATATTATTGTACGTAAATGCTTTTGATTGGGAGATTATTATATTATGGATGCATCATACAGTGAACTTAGACAAAATTTAAAAAAAATGATTGATCAGACAGCAAGTAATCATGAACCTACATTTATTACGTCGCATAAAAAACGTAAGGCTGTTTTGCTATCTTATGAGGACTATTGTTCGTTAGAGGAAACCGCTTACCTATTAAAAAGCCCTAAAAACGCACAGCGATTGCTAAAGGCTATCTCTGATTTAGAAAGTAACAAAAATACTAAAAAACACGGCCTAATAGACGATGAAGCATAACATCGTTTGGCACTTTGATGCCTGGGAAGATTATTTGTATTGGCAAAAAAACGATAAAAAACTGGTACGAAAAATAAATGAATTAATCAAAGAAATTACTCGTAACCCTTTTTCTGGTACCGGTAAACCCGAACCGTTAAAACATGCCTTAGAAGGTTATTGGAGCCGTCGTATTACGCGAGAACACAGACTGGTTTATAAGGTGACAGATAAGAGTATACATATAGCGCAGTGCCGATATCATTATCAGTAGCAGCTTTGCGATTTTAGCTCCTTATTTTGAGGGTGGGCCTTGATTCGTGCGAAATGTTCCACCTTTTGTCCATCTATCAATCAATCTGATGAGATGGATAACATATTTTTCGATCAATTGGCCACTTTCGTTTTTTAAACCCCATGGTGATTAACTATCTGATTAAAAATAATAAAAACTCTTTACATTTATGGGCGCGATGGTTAGAATTCTTTTATCAGACAAATCATATCAATTGTTTGGACGTTTTTATTGTTGATAAAAATCGACAAATCTTAGAGCCTGTGTTTGATTTGATCAAATCATAAGAAAAACGGGTCATTATAAGTACAAAAGGTGGAACATTTCGCACGAATCAAGGCCCACCCTCCAGTTAAGGCTTTTTTAGCTATATCATCATACTCCTGTAAATTCAAATGCTGTTTAATTTTATTTTGATGATCTTGAATGACTGATCGGCGACGTTGATATTGACTGATTAATTCGCCGGGGAAATTTAATTGATAACTGACAAAGTCCAAAATTGCTGGGTCAATATCAAAGGAATTTTGTTTGGGAAAATAATTACGAGTTTTAACAAAGGCCAATTGATACCCAAAACCAAGTTTGTTTTCCGGTGTTCTACAGAGCCGGATGACTCGCATATCGGCTTTACTGAGTTTACCCAAGGCTAAAATCTCTCTTCGGATAGCCATTGGGTTTTGGTCAAGTTGTTTCATTTATAGCCATCTCAAAAACGAACGTATTGTGCACACGATTTTGTGTTGACGCAATCCGTGAAAAACTGC